>CBDUKH010000063.1:0-21995 GCA_965367755.1 uncultured Rhodothermales bacterium | reverse complement strand
ACGCTGTTGTGGTCCAGTTTGTTAGCTCCACAGGTGGAGATTCAGAAATGATATCAAGCATTGTGAATAGACGAATCGCGCGGTTGCTTGGAAGACAGTAGATCGAGATTCATGTACCCAATCGGACGATAAATATTAGCCATGCAGCATTCCAGTTCAGATTCAGATAGACAGTTCAGGAACGATTTTGAATCTGCTTCCATGTCACCAGACAGTTTCGGCCATCGCGCGCACGTCCGCGTTGCTTATACCTATTTGACAGAATTCAGTGTTGAGGATTCGTGCGAAAAGATGCATTCGGCACTGGTTGGTTTTTTGCGCAGTCATGGGATCGAACCGACTGAAAAATATCATGCCACCATGACTAGGGCCTGGATTCTTGCCGTACGCCATTTTATGGAGTCATCTCCCGAGGTACATTCGGCGAACGAGTTCATTGATCGCAACCCCAATCTTCTCGACAGCTCTATCATGCTGACGCATTATTCTACCGAATTATTATTCTCGACGGAAGCTCGAAACAGTTTTGTCGAGCCTGACCTGGATTGGATTCCACGGTATGAGTAGATAAATACTATTCAGCACCTTTCATGTACGTTAACAAACCACCGCATTGGTAAATCTCAATAAACAGATACTTCCCACAAGTGATAAATTCCGAGTCGGTTAATCGAGATAATTTTGCGGTGCTCTCATTTTGCGAACGGTACGCGTGAATGTCGTTAGCAAATGAACCTTTTTTTCTTATACACTCGTCTTCTCCTGTTAACGGCGCCAAATGTTTATTCGAATCCTGCATATGCCAAAGCTTGTAACTCTAGTTCTGTGTTTGATAGTAGTGATCGCCTGTACACCTTCCCGGGCCGATTTAAGCGTAGACCAAACGATACAAGCTGATGGTGTTTGGACAACATGGACCACAGATGACGGACTGCCCGAAAATGAAGTCCGCAGTTTGTTCGAAGATTCTTCCAGGCGCATGTGGTTTGGGACACGCAACAAAGGAATAGCATCATACAGTGGTACTTTGTGGGAATATTATTCTTCTGAAGATGGCCTGATTTCAAATGGTATTCTATCGATTGTAGAAGATCGCGAAGGTGTTCTTTGGGTAGCTGGCGGTGGAGGCATAAGCTTTTACACGGACGACGAATGGATTGCTCAAGATTCGTTAGGATCTCTTAATCCTCGAGTCGTTTACTCTGTCGAATTGGACCACGATGGTTATTTGTGGTTTGGCGCCAACGGTGGAGCCAGCAGGTTGGCAGACGGAGAATGGCAGCATTTCAACCAGCAAGACGGACTGCCACATCAGGTGGTTCACGTGGCAACGAACGACAGAGAAACGGGCTCGTGGTTTGCATGCCGACAAGGGCTGGCACAACTTTCAGACGGAAAATTGACGGTGCATTATCCCGAGGACAATTTTGGCTCAATCGTATCTATCGGTCCGGGGAATATCTGGTTCGGGACGCGAACTTCCGGTGCATTACATTTCGATGGGCAAACATGGACGCAACATCTCATCACGCCGGACCTGCGTCCCGTTATTATCGACCGTAACGGAAACGTGTGGGCCGTTTCAGATGACGCCGGTGTCTTCTACTACGATGGCGCGACCTGGCACAACTTTACGACAACGGACGGATTGGCGAGCAACACGGTGTTTGACATAGTGGAGTCCTACGATGGCAGTCTGTGGTTCGCTACAAACGAAGGCGTAAGCAAGTACGATCTTTAAAGGACAGCTCGTTCCTTCCCGATGTATCAGAAAAGGGCAGCCCTAAGTAACTATCAGGTGATTATTGGTGGACGAACTGGCTATTGACGAACTCCTCGCCTTCTAGCAATTCACGGTGGCCCTGTTTTTTTTGGGATCGGACCAATCCAAACTCTGAGACTCCGACGATCATCCATGTCATTCACAACACTTCTTGGACTTTTTGGATCGCTTCAGGGCTTCGTGCTTGCCGGTGCCGTGGGAATGTTGAAGGCGGGCGATTCGCGTAAACCTAATCTCGTGCTTGCGGCGCTGTTGTTCATCTTTTCGGTTAACATCGCCGCTATCATATTGGAGCACGCTGGTCTGTGGGTAGAATCAATCTGGCTCATCCTGGTCGAGTATACCGTTTCGTTGCTGTTCGCACCGGTCTTCTGGTATTACACCAACGTTGTATTGGGTACGCGTCCACGTATACCGCTTTTCGTCCACATGATACCAACGGCGGTCTGGATCGCATATCTTTTTGTACTCGCGTTGAGCTGGACGTGGACAGACCAGCCCGGCATGGGTTGGCTTCCACCAATTCTCGCCATCGTACTTTACCTGACCTCATATACCATTTGTGTCGCAATCAGGTTGTGGCGCAGGCGAGCGAAGTCCGCGATGCTGGTCTCTCATGGAACAGTATTGTCAGCTTTGACAATTTTACTTCTGATACTTCACAGCGCTCAGTTTATCCGATACTTCTTCAGCGACGTAGAAGCGCTAACGGATATTGTGCCGGTGGTCGGAACCGTGATTGTTTATATAATTTCGATCCTGGCTTTTCGGAAGTCTCGATTGTTCGCAGGGTACGAGCCTGATTCGACAACGCAAAAGTATGCTACATCCACCCTTTTACCTGAGCGTTCGGATGAGATTGCAAAACAATTGAGAGAAATACTGGAGCGAGACAAGCCGTACATGAATGAAAACTTAAATCTTTCTGATCTGGCTGCGAGGCTTGCGATTCCACGAGCGCACCTGTCGCAGGTAATCAATGCAAATCTTGCAACTACCTTTCCACAGATGGTGAACGTATATCGAGTAAAGGAAGCGCTGCGTCTGCTTGAGGATCCGGCATTTTGTCACCTCACGGTCGAGGCTATCGGATATCAGGTCGGATTTCGATCCAGATCGGGCTTCCACACTGCTTTCAAAAAGATAACAGGGAAAACTCCCGCTCAGGTGCGTTCCGATTTGTCGTAAAACGCGTTTCAGAACATGCGACATTGGCACAGGGCATAATTTACCCTGCAACCATTATGCACATTTACGACACTTCGTTATGCTGATTTCTCGCCGAGCTTTTCTTCTCTTGTTTGTGAGCATACTCTCTGGCTCCGCCGGTTGTCCTGCACAGGAAGTGACGTCCACCGTTGCCATAACGAATGTTTCCGTCATCCCGATGGACGTGGAGCACATTCTGAATGACCAGACGGTTCTTATTTCAAATGGCCGCATAGAGGCGATAGGGTCCACGGGTTCGGTATCTATACCTGCGAACGCTCTACTAATTGATGGAGATCGACGATTCCTTATCCCCGGGCTTTCTGATATGCACGCTCACGTGAGTCGTGAAGAAGGTCGCACTGAGCAAGACTATATACGACAGGGAGTCACCGTCGTCCGCAACATGCAAGGAGAACCGGCTCACCTTCAGTATCGAAATAAAAACCAGGGAGTAGGTCCTGTATTTCGGACGGCCGGACAGGCATTAGCAGGATATCGCATTAGTAATCGTCATCGCATTGTCACCGAAGTCGACGACGCCCGGGCTGCCGTTCGCGAACAAACCGCTGCCGGTTACGATTATATAAAGGTATATAGCTTCCTCACGGTCGAAGTGTACGACGCCATTCTTGAAGAAGCGCGAGAACTAGGGATTCCCGTCGTGGGACACGTTCCCGATGACGTAAAAGCTACGCGTGCCATTTCGGCTGGTCAATCTACGATTGAGCATCTGTTTGGATACTTTTGGGAGTTGGAGTCGGAGTCTTCATCTCTCCAGGGCCAATGGGACCCGCGCCGACTGTTCCACGCTGTGGAAATCGACGAGAGTAAAATCCCCTCCATTTCTGACATGACAGCACAGGCCGGAGTTTGGAATTGCCCTACATTGTGGAGGAAAGATAATTATCTGACCTCACCATTAGCCAGGGAAGCGTGGGAGACACCCGGTCTGAGGGAACTCGGACACGCAAACCGAATGAAACTGGTGAAGGGACTTCACGACGCAGGAGCGGGGCTTCTGGTGGGAACAGATGATCGTGCGGAAGTTGTTCATGACGAACTGGCACTGTTTGTAGAGGCTGGACTGACTCCGTTCGAGGCACTCTACGCAGCCACTGTGAATGCAGCAATTTATTTGGAGATGGTCGATGAGATGGGTACTGTGTCAGAAGGTAAGCGCGCCAATCTTGTATTGTTGGACGCTAATCCACTTGACGACATCAGTAACACCAAAGCCATCGCCGGCGTAATCTTGAACGGTAGATGGGAGCAGATATCTGATGAAATCAAATAGCATCAGCCAAAATATCCTTGTGAATCTGTCTGGACTATTTTTTCTTGTTGCTCTTATCTCCTGCTCCACGACTCCGACAACATTCCAGACGCTCGTTGGAGGGCATGATGCCGATCGAGGCATCTATGTAAACACAGTCAAGGATGGTGGATTCATCGCCGTCGGTGCAACGCGAAGTTTCGGGCAAGGTAACGAGGACGTTCTACTCGTTCGACTCGATCACAAGGGCGACACACTTTGGACCCGCACGTTCGGCGGAGCAGGCAGTGATAACGGCTGGGCAGTTCAGGAAACTTCAGACGGTTTCATTATCACAGGGTTTACAAATGATACCGAAGGAGGAGATCAGGATTGCCTGATTATCTCCACGGATAGATCAGGACTGCAGTCGTGGTCTACAACATTCGGCGGTACAGGAGACGAATACTGCTGGTCCATCGCGGTCGCCTTCGATGGGACCTACATAATTTCTGGTGAAACGACTTCCGAAAGCAACGGTGAAGAAGATTGTCTTCTCGCCAAATTTGACCAGGTGGGAAAGGAAATCTGGTCGACGACTATTGGTGGCGCTTTAGGAGATCGTTGTTTTTCAGTAGTGGGCGCCGCTGACGGTGGTTTTTTTCTTGCAGGACAAACGTTTAGTGAAGGAGCTGGAGACAGGGATGCGTACCTCGTAAAAACGGATGGGGCGGGCAATGTTGAATGGTCACGGACGTACGGAGGATCAGCTTCAGATGTGGGCCATTCTGTTTCATTAACTGACACTGGCGATGCATTCGTAGCCGGTTACACTTCCAGTTTTTCCGTAGATGGAGACGATCCATACGTTCACCTTGTCGACACGCATGGAAATCTTGTTTGGACGAAGATTATTTCAGTCGAAGGTATCAACAGGTCCCTGACCGGTGAGCAGTTGGCTGGTGGTGGGTATATCCTCGGAGGATACACGGCTCCCGATGATGACGGTCACAATCATGCACTTCTCATAAAACTGGATGCATCAGGTGAGATGGTCTGGTCGAGGCCTGTTTTCCCGACCACAACAGGACGCAGTGTAGGATACACGGTGAAGGGCGTTTCCAACGGCGGCGCTGTCCTGACCGGGCATACGAGCGAGGGAAGTTCGGGAGACCTTGACCTGTTTGTTGTGACGTCCAAACCCTGATCGGCAAGCAGAATTATATCTTGTTCACGATATTGTTGTGGAAAGACCTGGTGCGCTTGCTCTTACTTTTTGATCCGTACCGGCGTGGTCATTTTAGTGAAACTCGGATCAACGGTTAAGCTTATTAGCGAATGATCTGTCTGTACTGCATTCGCAAATTCGTCGACTATCGATTGATTGTTGGTAACAGTTGGCGCTGATCATTGACGAAGCACTCCCCTATGCCTCCAGACACCTCCCGAAAACCGGAAACTCAAACAGACAACAAACCTCTGGGTTATGTTCGTGCCCTCTGGCGCTACCCTGTAAAATCAATGGCTGCAGAATCCCTGGATGCTGTCAACTTGTCCTGGCATGGCTTTGAAGGCGATCGCCGCTGGGCATTTGTCAGAGACGGAGCCGTTCGGAGTGGCTTTCCCTGGTTGACGATAAGGGAAAAGGCAAATATGGCCCGATACATTCCGCGCTTTCTGAAACCTGACGAACCGAATACGTCCCCTGTCATGGTCCGCACACCGGATGGTTCGGACTACGATATAGTTGATCCGCGGCTAGCAGCTGAATTGATGGAAGGCGCGCGTCCGATTAAGCAAAGCAGAGGTATCTTTGACACGTTTCCGATTTCACTAATTACTACTCGAACGATCGCCGACCTACAAGCGATAGTTGGAAAGGATCTCAAGACACAACGATTTCGACCAAACATTCTGGTCGAGCCCATTGAGGATATTGCCTTCCCCGAGGATGGATGGGTTGCCTCAACTCTGTTGATCGGCGATGCTGCCATCCGCCTTGATAAGCGGGATCAGCGCTGTGCGGTCGTAAATGTCGATCCCGATACGAGCGAAGCAGATCCTTCTGTTCTGCGGACCATTGCGCAAAAGCGTGAAAGCTGCACGGGTGTTTATGGCTCGGCAGTCAAACCCGGACGAATTACCGTAGGCGATCCGGTATACCGAGACCGGTGACTATGCACCGAATCGTCCTCCGGTGTCGCTACCAGATTTTGTTCAGAGCGAACGCTGATCGTCAGGCGGCCCCGCAACATCTGCTTTGATCTTCAATTTTCCCTTTGTTAATTAGACTGATCGACAAACTGTGTGTTTAGCGCATCTGAACCAGGGTCGCTTATTACCTCAGAAAATATTCTCATGACCAGGGAGATTCGGCTCTGTACCTAGATGAAATACCTTACTAGCCTCTTTTTTCTAGTGAGTATGTGCTCACCTTCATCCGAAGAGGTAGCGCTTCCAGCAAAGTCTACTACAACGAGTGTTCGAGAAGTACCTGACATGACTTCATGTTCTTATTGTGCCAGATGGAACGAGCCGCGTGACCCGGCCCGTATTTTCGGCAACACCTACTATGTCGGAACGAACGGACTCGGCTCCGTTCTCATAACATCTGCAGACGGACACGTTCTTATTGATGGCGCTCTTCACGAGTCCGCGCCGTTGATCCTCGCAAACATTAGGGCTCTTGGATTCGAGCCAGGAGATGTAAAGCTGGTCCTTAACAGCCACGCCCACTTTGATCACGCGGGAGGTATCGGAGTACTGCAAAAAGCCACAGGAGCCGTCGTCGCGGCAAGCCCGAATAGCGCCAGCGTTCTGATGGCCGGCTCGCCGGGAACCGACGACCCGCAATACCTGGAGTTAATCGACATCCCAATGACGCCCGTCGACTCGGTTCGAATAATATCCGATGGCGAGACGCTTCATGTAGGTCCCCTTGAGTTGACAGCGCATTTTACACCCGGTCATACGACCGGAGGAACAACCTGGACATGGACCTCATGCGAAGGCGATAACTGTTTGAATCTCGTATATGCGGACAGCATAACACCAGTCTCCGAAGACGGCTTCAGGTTCAGTAATAATACGAGGTATCCGACGATTCTTGATGACTTTGACCGAAGCTTCAGCCTTCTGGAAAGCCTGTCTTGCGACGTATTGATTACACCGCATCCCGGTGCTTCACGGCTTTTCGAACGCATGCAAAATGACTCGAAGTCGCCAGACGAACTCATCGATCGAACGGCGTGCGCTCGCTACGTGTCTTCTGCCCGCGATCGACTTGCCCAACGGATAGAATCCGAAAAACAAGAAAATCGCGATTGACATTAGGTCTCGACTTTTCGGAGGTAAATGATGAACAAGAAAACGCTGGCTCTGGGCGGAATCGTCGGGCCAATCATGTTTCTCTTCGCGGTGATCGTTTCAGCTGCAGGGTGGGAGCCGTACGAGCACTATCACCAGTTCATCAGTGAACTTGGTGCGGACAATGCTCCTCGTCCACTAGCGATGAACCTCGGTGGATTTATTTCCGCGGGAATCATGATTATGTTCTTTGCATTCTCATTCTCAAAACAATTTCCATCCCGGAAACTCATTAACTTCGCAGGGTGCCTGATTGCCATTTTCGGCATAGGTGTCGCCACCTCCGGGATACTCTCATGCGATGCCGGGTGCCCACAATCAGGTGGTACCCTTGAGAATAATATTCACAACACCATCGCACCGATCTCATTTGCTAGCATGATCCTGGGAATTGGGATTGCTTCCAGGATATTTAAGCGAACCGAAGAGTGGAAAAATCTGTATGTATATTCCACAGCGTCGGCGCTGCTTGCCACGGTGTTCCTGATTGCACTCGCCTCGACACTTGAGACGATGAACTTGACGGGACTATGGCAACGACTACTGCTACTCACTTTATTTTCATGGACGTCTGTTGTAGGCGTCCAGCTTTATCGTCAGAGTGGTAGTATTTGACGTACCGCTTCAACGATGGTAAATAGCTACTTTGCGAACCGGGTTAAACATCCTATGACAACTTTGAATCCGTCAGTTGACAAGTATATAGACAATCTCACACAGTGGTCCGGTGTGACCAAAGCGTTGCGTAAAATAGCCGTCCAGTGCAAGTTGTCTGAAGAAGTTAAATGGCGAAAACCCTGCTACAGCTACGACGGTAAAAACATCGTAATCATCCAGGGTTTTAAAGACTACTGTGCGTTACTCTTCTTTAAGGGATCGCTGCTGAAAGACCCTGAAAATATTCTCGAGAAAACAGGTCCGAACTCCAGGGTCGGACGACAAATTCGATTTACTAGCGTCAAGCAAGTCGCGGACCTGGAGCAGGTCGTGAAGGCATACATTCGTGAGGCGATCGAGATTGAAAAAGCTGGTTTGAAAACCCCGGTGCCCGTCGCTGATGAGATAGAGATACCGTCAGAGTTGCAACATGAGATGGATGCCGATCCAGTCTTCAGAAAGGCGTTCGACGCATTGACACCCGGCCGACAACGAGGATACATTTTTCATTTCACCGGAGCCAAGAAATCTGAGACGCGCACTGGGCGAATAAAGAAAAACAAGAAGCGTATTCTGCAGGGGAAAGGGATTCACGACCGGTAACAAAACACGGTATATCCAGAAGACCGAACGTATCTAATCGCGCAGGTATTCTCCATCAACCGGCTGTTTGCTATATCGGCGTTACACACTGGGACCCAGGATTCTTGCCGCGCGAGCGACAGCGACTGTTATGAAAAATAACAAGCCCGAAACGATCGAAGAGTATATCAAGGCCGCTGCCCCGAAAGGTCAGCCACACTTACGGCAAATATATTCAATTCTAAAGGGTGTTTCTCCAGATGCGGAAGAGACGATCAAGTGGGGTACGCCATTCTTTATTGAACCGCGTTATCTGTATTCCTTTTCAGCCCATAAGTCTCACTGCAATTTTGCGCCCTCCGAAGATGTCTTGAACGCGTTCGAATCGGAAATTGCGGGGTATCCAACCACAAAAAACTTCCTTCAAATTCCGTACGACCTGCCCGTGCCCGAAAAACTCATCAAGCGCATGGCCGAATACCGCGTTAAGATTGTTCGTGAACGGGATGACACCAGTTTTTGGTAGTGTATCAGACCTGGCTGATTACTTGCTCAGTCCTCAATTCGTAGTAAACGCCGACGCGTTCGGTGCTCTGTCGGGACCAGCTTATAGAAACATCACATGTTGCTCACGTCTATCAGAGGTAGATTCTACATATTGAGTCTTTACGACATCATGGATGCTATAACGTGGAGACAATAATATGAACGAGGATAATTTGAATATGGCCAGGGATGCCAGACCGGACGCCGCAACGAAAATGACCGGACTGCGACGCGGAGCATGGATCGGCGCCGCTGCCCTACTAGCAATAGTCCTGGTGACTCAGCAATTCACCGACGAAGTTGATTGGAGCCCAGCCGACTTCATTATCGCTGGAATACTACTTTTCGGATCTCTCGGCGCTTACGAAATCGTCGTCCGGATTTCACACGATGTAGCTTATCGTCTGGGTGCGGGACTGGCTATCGCGGCTGCGGTTATTCTGATCTGGGTAAACGGCGCTGTCGGGATCTCTGACACTGATGCTGACATGATCTTTTCGAGCGTGCTTATTATCGGTGTCGTAGGTGCTTTTATGGCCCGTTTCCAGGCGGCCGGTATGGCACGAGCAATGTGGGCTACAGCTATTGCTCTGGCCCTCACAGGTGTGGGCGTTGTTGTTGCCGGAATCGTTCCTGAATTCAACACTCCTTTTGAGATTCTGGCGATCACTACTTTTTTCGTGGTGCTTTTCTCCGGATCAGCGCGCTTGTTCCAGCAGGCAGCTAAATCCGATCGGCCTGACTGACGGTAACTGACGTAACACCTAATGAACTCTTCCAGCGTCCTGGTCGCAACGCGGCAGGACGCATCTTCGGCTAACATCTTGAGGAACGCGTTGAAAAATTTAATACCGAAAGCTATTCTTGGCGCCGGGGTGCTGCTACTGGCATATATGATCATAGTCGAAGATGAGCCTGGGGCTGTCCCACTTTTATTGATCGTTATTGGCGGCGCGTGGCTACTGATCAAGCGATTCAGAACCAGGGAATGAACGCTATACCCGTGACTCGGCTCATCTAAACCGATTCAAAAATACGAAGTCACATGTAGTCGGCCGACGTGTAGTCTGTTTGATCCACAGCTTCTAGATCCACCTTTTGGTATGGCCGGTTCGCAGGTTTTCGACTACAACGAGTGCACCGACAACACAAGTCGCCAGGAGCAATCCTTCGATACTACCTAGAATCACTTGCGTAGTATTACCAAATTCTATTTGCCCAAAAACAGGACCGAATCTATCAAGCTCCAGTCTCGATTCTGAGAAAGAATCAGCTAGCAGGGCCAGACTGCCACCCATCAAACGACCTCCAGATAGTGGAATAAGGGCGCCAGTAGTCGCACCGGCAAGACCGGCACCTGCAACGCTGCCCCAGTTAGTGCCCCATTCGATTCGAGGTCCGTACAGGCTCCCCAAAATGGCGCCGATCGCAATCGCCGCTCCGAGCGCCATGCCTTCGCCCCCTCCGGTGATGTCATTCGGAGCAGTGCCAAACAACAAATTAAAGGCATCAACTCCCAGGAGCTTGACAGTTGAACCAACCAGCAGGCCTCCGATTGCGCCGCCGAGCACTAGAACGAACGCGCGCATCTTTCGACTCCACTGTCCGATTACACTAGCGGTTGCAAGTCCAAAACTGATTCCCGTGGCGCCTGCAAAACCAACAATAATGTTGAGGCTCATCAAAACGAACAGCGTGGATAACGTCCCGATCCCGGCATCGGATGAGCTGAGTCCAAACCCATACAACAACCCGCCAAGCAATCCGGCAAAGGCACCGCCGAGAGATCCTGCTCCCCATTCAAACAAAAATCGTATCCACACTGGTTCGCGGCCGAGAGGTGTCGAATCTAATGAATACGGCTTCTGACCCATCGTCGATGCATCTGCAGTATTGGATAACATTTTACTTGAACTAGATTTCCCAAGCTCTTCTACTACACCGATAAAACGGTATCCGTGCCGAGGTATCGTCTGAATGTAGCGGGGATTCGACGCGTCATCATCCAGGTGTTTCCGGATTTCCTTTATGCACTGCGTCAGGGCACTGTCGCTCACCACGACTCCACCCCATACTTCCTCGAAGAATCTGTCCTTGTCGATGAGCTGATTTGGTTCACGGACAAGGAGAATCAAGGCATCCAGATAACGGGATTTCAGTTCAACCGCTGTGTCGCCTTGCCAGAGTTGCCGATTCGGAACGTCGAGGATGAACTCATCGAAACGATAGCGCGAAGTAGTGTTAAGGTCTCCTTTCACTTAAGAATCCATTGAATAGATTATATACCCCGTTAGGGAGTGCTTCGACGCATATCTGCACTCTCGATGACGCTGTATGATCGCTGCGCAGTGTTGTAGCGCGGTATTGCAGGATTTTGCCCGTGCAAATATATCAGGTTGTGGACACTTATTGTAGAATAGATTGGTCTTTGCCCGACAGCGTGTCGAGAGGTATGCCGAAAAGGTAGACGGTAGCTATTTGGATTGGCGATCAGTCGCCTAAAAGTCGGGACAATATGAGAGATGTGGCTGGGCTCGTCCAGCCAGTCACCAGCCAGTAACCGAGCATACCGAGTGCCGCGCACCACACGTCATTCTTGCGAAGGCGGGAATCCATCATCGGCGGTGCTGTTTGATCACTAATGGGATGGCTCCCGGCGGGCTCGACGTTTGACAGGCGCGGCTGTTGCCGGACTCTACATTTGCCCGTCTTTTGTTCATTGCTAATTATTTTTGTTTTTTAGAAGCATCTCTTTCTCCGACCACAGGTCTCAGAAATATGCCGAACAAAACAATGCCGAATCCGCCTGAGCAGGTGGGCGCAACATTCGATTCGTACGCGAAACCACTCCGAGCACGTCTACTTGAACTGCGCGCGTTGATCCTTGAGACAGCCAGCACTACGCCAGGTGTTGGAAGAGTCGAAGAGGCCCTCCGGTGGGGAGAACCCAGTTACCTGACCTCTGAAACCAAAAGTGGAAGTACTATTCGTATCGGACCGTTCAAAAAGAAGAAGGATCACTTCGCAATGTATGTCAATTGTCAGACATCACTTGTTGAGACCTACCGACAAACATATCCCGACATTTTCTCATATTCCGGTCACAGAGCGATTCTATTCCACGTTGATGACGATTTACCAGAAGATGAACTCAGACATTGTATCGCCCTTGCATTGTGCTATCATCTTGACAAGAAGATCATGCGCTAGTCGTACCAATACGCTCAATCCAGACCTTTTACCCGTACGTTCAGATTTCTACGACCCCAAACACCCTAGTGTGAGGAACCCTTGACCGACACCATCGAATTGAAAGCGCTGTTTATCAACACATCGTTAAAGAAGAACGAGGATAGCAGCCACACCAAGTTACTCATGGATGCATCCGCGAACATCATGAAAACGGCCGGTGTGTCCGTCGATTATCTACATATGGTTTCCTACGACTGCCCGCCTGGCATACACCCGGATATGACTAAACATGGTTGGGCGAAAGACGAATGGCCCGCTATTTGGAAAAAAGTAAAGGCAGCTGACATTCTTATTATAGGTACCCCACTCTGGCTCGGTGAAGAAAGTTCTGTCTGTCGCATATTGATCGAACGGCTCTACGCCATGTCGGGCATGCTTAACGAAAAGGGCCAGTCTGTCTACTATGGGAAAGTCGGCGGGTGTGTAATCACTGGCAACGAAGACGGCATTAAGCACACGGCGATGTCGCTCTGCTTTGCGATGAGTCATCTCGGTTACACCATTCCACCCCAGGCCGATTGTGGCTGGATCGGCGAAGCAGGTCCGGGTCCCTCCTATGGCGACACAAAGGATAGCGGTAGACGCGTCGGCTTCGATAATGATTTCACTCAGAGGAATACGACGATCATGACGTGGAATTGCATTCACGTTGCCAGGATGTTAAAGAGCGCTGGAGGAATACCCAATCATGGCAACAATCGTGAGGCCTGGAAAGACGGCGAACGCTTCGGATTCGAACTGCCAGAGAGCGACCTGAAAGAATAAGCGCTCAGGTATTTCCTTTCGGGACCTGCTTTTTCCTGCAGCTTGTTCTGCGCCAATCATAAAACGGCACTGACAATGTATCTGCCGGGAATCGTAACACTTTGATCAACCGTCCGTTTCGATACAGTACCGAACGAGCCGCCGCAAAACCGTCTGTCCGATCCATGAAAACCACAAGCCTGATAGCTATAAGCGTTCTTTTCGTCTCCTGTGCTTCGGAAAACCCGCGTGACGGAGAATACCCCGTACCTTCTCCGAGAAGCGGGTTCGCATTTGCGCTTGATGTTGCTAACGAGAATATCGTCCTGTTCGGTGGCTCTGACACAACAAACACAAGACTCGGCGACACATGGACATGGACGCAAGCTGGTTGGGTCTTTCATGAAGTCCCGAGTCCCGCAGCGCGAAGCGATGCTCAGATTGCCTACGATGATGAAAGAGAGAGGGTCATTTTATTTGGCGGTCTGTCGTCTGAAGGTCGAATGAGCGATACATGGGAATGGGACGGCAACGAGTGGGACCTCGTTGACACGCCAGGTCCTCCAGCCCGACAACTGGGTAATATGGCGTATGACAAATCCCGAAAGCAGTTAGTGTTATTCGGTGGAAGCGGCGAAGGTCGCGTCGTCCTCGGCGATACCTGGTTATGGGATGGAGTTGAATGGACGGAAGCATTTCCTGACGCTTCCCCAGGCCCCCGCGGCGCGCACCTAATGGCCTTCGACGAATCCCAGGAAAAAGTGGTGCTCGTCGGAGGCTACAACAACGCGACTAAAAGTGATTTGTGGATATGGGATGGAGAGAACTGGTCGGTGCAGGACACGACCACAACGCCTCCCCGACTACATGGATCACTCGTGTATGATCGGACACTCGGTGGCCTGCTAGTCTTCGGAGGATTTAGCGATACGCAGCGAGAAAGTGACCTGTGGTTACGAACGAACACCGACTGGGAGTTACTGGATGCAACAGGACCTGAAGTACGTGCTGAACACGATGGCGTCTTCTTCCCGGGCGTCGGATATGTTGCATTTGGCGGTGTCGTTGGCCAGGACATGGCAACAGAGGATCGCAAGAAGGCGAATGATATCTGGATTTTCTCTAACTTGAAGTGGGCAAAATGGTAATGTACTCCTGTCGGGGGGTAGCGTAGCACCGCATGCGAGCCATCAGGCCCAGCTGGACACGTCCCTGCTTGACACTGAATGCATCTCCTTCGACAGATTTTTCGAATGCTCCGGATCGCATCCAAAACAATGTAGCATGACCGCCCTACTTATTATTGATATGCTTGAGGACTTTTTCACCGAAGGTCCGTTGCGCTCGGAGCGGAAACACTTGACGTCTCAGATCAACGGTCTCATCGGTTGGGCCCGAAACACCAAGATCCCCGTGATGTGGGTGAGGCAGGAATTCCGTGATGATCTTACCGACGCTTTTCCAGCCATGCGGAAAAGAGATATCAAGATTACAATACAGGGCACGCCTGGCTGCCAGATATTGTCAGAACTGGATCGAAAGCTGGAGGATGTCGAAGTAGTCAAGAAACGCTATTCCGCCTTCTACGGAACCTCATTGAACGAACTCCTCACGTCAAAGGGTATCGACCACCTGATACTGGCTGGAGTCAATACTCATGCCTGCATCCGAACCGCTGCAGTAGACGCCTATCAACGCGACTATCACGTCACTATCCCGATTGAATGTGTCTCTTCCTATGATCGCGAACACCATGATGTGACGCTGAAGTATTTAGCTAGAGATATAGCCCGCCTTGTTAGCGTAAAGGACCTGATTTCCGGGCTCCCGGGCAACAAATAGTCGCGTATTTTTGACCAATCAAAAACGGATCCAACGACGCCACTGCAGCGTAGTGATCGGAGTATTCAGGTTCCAAAAATAACTACAGGCCATGTATAGAATACTTATCCTTGCAGTGTTGATTGTTTCCGGCTGTGCATTAGTCGGTACGGATAGCCAGAATACGTTCGAAGAGATTCGTATTTCCAGCAATCGTTCCGTATCAATTTTCGTCTGGCCTGTTGAAGAAACAGCATCATATTTGATCGATCCTGTTCCTTCGTTCAAAACAAGGGAGAGTCCTTTTCCAGAGATCGAGCCCGGTAAGTCACTTGCATTCTCGTTGGATGAGATTGAAAATTATTCCGATAATGCCAACATTGTCTTATACGTTTATACGGTCGACGGGCGTTTCATGGGACCGGAGGAAGTAGCCAGTTTTTCGGACCTGATTGGAGTTTCAAATGAAGAACTTCAATCAAGCCGTGGACTTATCGAAATCGAATAGAACAGTCGCAAGTCAGATCCTAAGGCAGACCAACGCTGTCGCAACCATTTCTTGTATTAGATTCAGCCCATGGAATTTGAAACAGTGAGCGCAATTGGCAGCCTGGTCTCCGGCCTGGCTGGACTGATCGCGTTGGTCACTATTCTTTATGTTGTGCGCCAGACTAAAGAAATGAGCTCGCAAACGAGGCTGCTGGCCGATGCGAATATGGCGTCTGTTTACGAACAGGTAAACGCCATGATGTTTGAAATCAACAAGATATTTTTCGAATATCCGGAATGGAAGAAGTACTTTTACGACAACGCGGCACTACCCAACGACCTGGCCTCAAACGAACGCGGCAAGATTGAAACGCTGGCCGAAATGCTTGCCGACTTCATCGACCTTATTTCTGTTCTTGAACAGACTACCAACGCACACTCAGTTGTTGCGGAGAAGCACTGGGCCGAATGGGTGACGTACTGCGAATACCTGGTAGCTGCCAGCCCCTGCCTGCGTGAATTCATATCGACCAGGAATAGCTGGTACGATGAAAAAATGAGTGACCTGTCCAACAGGTCGTTGCCTCCCAAGCAGATTCCTTCTCCGGTTTAGCAGCAATTCGATCTCGCAGCAGCAATCCGCTACGAATCCAAAATTCTATCTGAATTACTACCTTGGTCATCGGTACATTCCGGGAGGCGCGATTCTGGCGCGCTCATGAGATTGTTATCCTTTTTATTCAGACTTCATTCGAGGTATCAACTTGAAGAACTTTTTGATTCTCCACTATGGATTCGAAAAACCCAGTGCCGAAGACATGGCCCTCTGGAACAACTGGTTTGAATCTATATCGGACATCCAGATCCAACGCGGCCACTTGCCGCGCGGCCGTGAATTGACTAACGATGGTGTCAAGGATCTCCCCTGGGGGAAAGATTCGCTGACAGGGTTTACGTTTATCGAGGCTGAAGACCTGGACACCGCCGAGTCAATCGCCGCAAAATGTCCCATCGTTAAAAGTACGCTTGTGTACGAAGTCATGCCGGGGTAGTCAATTGTTTGTTAGTACAAAGATGTTCCGCTGAATTTGCCACTAAATGACTCCAGCCGCATGTCGCAGATTTTTCTGACTGAATTTCATAGATACAGAAGCGTTATAGATAAAACACTATCGCAGGTCGATGATGAGTTGCTCAACGCGTCATCCGGAAAAGATGGCAATTCAATAGCAATGCTGGTGCGTCACCTGAGTGGTAATCTGACTTCCCGATTCACAGATTTCCTGACGTCTGATGGAGAAAAGCCATGGCGTCACCGCGACCGTGAGTTCGAGCACCGGAACTACGGCCGGGAAGAGCTACTCAACATGTGGAATAGTGCGTGGGAGGTCGTCGACAACGCCATCGACAGCATTAAACCCGATCACCTGGAACAGAATGTTGTCATTCGTGGCCAACAGCTTACGGTCCACGCGGCACTCTGCAGATCCGTTTCACATCTGGCCTACCATGCTGGCCAAATCGTCTTGCTCGCCCGCCTCTCCCTGGACGATCGTTGGGTGTGGATTAGTATTCCGCCGGGTCAATCAAATCAGTACAATGCCAATCCAGACATGGAAACAAGTCCAGATAAATAATCTCAGTAAATGACAGTTTTAGTAGTTGGAGCAACAGGCGCAACCGGGCGCCTTTTAACAAAGCAATTGTTGGATCGTGGATGTAGCGTTCGCGCAATTGTACGCAGCGCGGAAAGGCTTCCCGACGAAATCCGAACAAATAATAGGCTGGATGTTGTGGAAGCAGGGTTGTTAACAATGCCGGACGATGAATTAAATACCATCGTGGCCGGCTGCGAGGCTATCGCCTCTTGTCTCGGCCATAACCTTACATTCAAAGGCATGTACGGAAAGCCGCGAAGATTTGTAACTGACGCGGCACGGCGCCTGTGCAAGGCTGCCATGACGGTTAACTCAAAGTCGCCTACCAAATACGTCTTGATGAATACGACAGGGAATCGGAATCGCGATCTCGACGAACCGATTTCGACCGGTCAGAAAATTGTAGTTGGCCTTCTCAGGGTTCTCCTTCCCCCCCATGCCGACAATGAAGAAGCTGCTGACTACTTACGGACCACGTTTGGTGGTGCCAACCAAGATGTCGAATGGTGTGCCGTCCGGCCAGATAGTCTGGTAGATGAAAGCAGTGTTTCCGAATACACTACTCACCCATCGCCAACCCGAAGCGCCATTTTTGACGCCGGTCAAACGAGTCGAATTAACGTCGCTCATTTCATAGCAGACCTGATTACGCGGGACGAGATCTGGAATAAGTGGAAGGGGCAAATGCCGGTCTTGTACAACAAGGTTCCAACCGACCAGCAGTAGGTGTTCAACCGCAACTCTGCTTTGCGGATTGACCTGCAACGTTAAGGCCCCGACCGTATTGTCCGATTTAGTGTCGCGGTATTTTATCTCCGTATTTGGACATCCAATCTTCGAAACTCATCAAGTCCGGGTTAAGCGAGCGAGATAATTTAACATCCCGGCGAGCCAGAAACTCGTCGTGGAAATCATAGTGATACTGGAACATGTTGCCAAGGTCGGCGGCACCGGGAAAATCAAAAGAACGATACATGTCGAACGGAGGGGAAAAATGATTTACCTGTTCACCGAGCGCTTTTGACATGGCTTTTGCCATCTGTGCTCCCGTCACATGTTCACCGGCAACACCTACGTCCTTGCCGATATATTTATCGCCGGCTTTGAAGACACCGAACGCACATTTCCCAATATCTTCAGAGGCGATCCCCGGTAGCGCTTTGTCACCCATGGGGAGTGCGAAAACAAGAGACCCATCCTCACCTCGCTGGGGCTCAGCTCCAAAGTAAATCAGGTTGTCCCAGTAGTATGACGCGTGCAGGAAGGTGGTCGGAACGCCAGCGTCGGTAAAGAAGTGATTGGATTCACCTTTGGCATCGAAGTGCGGCACCTTATAGTGATCCATCAAGGTTGGCATTCGATCATCGCTCAACGGGACCCACTTCCTGGTATCCTCTAGCGTGGACCAGATGACATGCTTCAATCCGGCGGCTTTTGCTGCACTAGCAAGGTTGGATGCCTGCGCTTTTTCTTTCTCAGGAGAAAAATGCTCCCAAAAATTTGTAACACAGAATGCGCCATAACATCCGTTGAAGGCTGCGGTCAGACTCGCCGTGTTGTCGAGGTCAGCCTGGACCACTTCAGCACCCTGCGCCGATAACTGCTTTGCTGCATCCGAATTGGGGTTTCGAGTTATTGCCCGAACCGAAAACTCGCCACTAGTGTCTTCGAGTATGGCTCGTACCAATCCGCCGCCCTGGGCACCAGTCGATCCCAGTACTGCAATTTTTTTGCTGGACATGATAGCCTCCGTTGTGCCGTTTATAATACCATATCCAAGATAGCATCATTTCACAACAGTTGACAGCCCGCTTAACTCGTTGCGAACGCCTGTCTTTCTAATTTTACTTCACAAGTAGCATCCTTTTTGTCTCGCTCCACGAGTCACCGGTGAGTCGGTACAAATAGATGCCGCTTGACAATTCACTGGCATCAAACTCCACGCGGTACTCTCCTGCGGGCTGCTTTTGATTTACGAGTTCCACTACCTGACGGCCAAGGATGTCAAAGACGCGGAGAGACACATCTTGCGCGACAGGCACGCGATACTGTATGGTTGTCGATGGATTGAAAGGATTCGGGTAGTTCTGGTCGAGGGACAACTGACCCGGTAACCCGGCCACGTCTTCACCATCGATCGAAGTCGACGTTCCGAAGTTCGGATTTACCAGCGCCCAGCCGATGTTGTTGTCTTCGTGTACTTCGGTAATTTCGTTTCCTTCATCGACCACGACATACACCTTTGAGTCTGAGTCGGCATCCGTTGGCACGGTCCATCCATCCAGTGTGACGACAACGCTTTCACGAGAATTGATCTGTGGAATTTCAAACTCGCCCACACCGTCACCATTCTGGATGAGTTGGCCGCCCGTGCGGGGGTCACCATAATAGAATCGGACTTTAGCAGTCGCGAAGTTGTCCATCAAACTGTAGTTCTGAATTCTCGCAGTAATCGTCACCTCTTCGCCATGGAGTGGACGATTGGGGGTGAACAGAATGTCTCTCGTTTCCTCTCTCTGGAGCTCAGGATTGGTACTTCCGATCCCCTTGGCTTCGTCGTGGCGCCATGGCAGGTGCATGGACAGGTCAGGAATGCTATAGTTCTCTTCCCACCACGAGGGAACACCGGCACTAACGTCAGGCGATACAGCATAGTCGAGAACCAGTGCACCTTGACTATCCCAGTAGACATATGGGGACACGGTATACGTCTTTGTACCAAGAATTGAGGCGTCGATAGTCCCAAACTCAACAATGAGAGCGCTCTCTTCACGTACGGTCGTTTTGTGCGTCGATATCTGTTCGTCGCCGTAGGTATCAGACACCGATGCGGTCAGGCTGGCATGGAATGGTCCATATTTTCCTGATACGGTCGCCTCGGCAGACCTGGACACCTCTTGATAAGCAGATCGCTCACGTTCCGTTATGTCTTGTGAACTAAAGCGGAGTTCCCAAACCTGGGTTGACGTTCCCGACAGCTCCCAGGTGTCGCCACCACCACCCTGAAAGCCACCGTTCCCAAAGAATACGGCACCCGGTGGAAGGTTCGTTGCCTCACGATATGAGAAGATGTTACCGACTTCATGGTCAGAAATATAATCTCGAGCGTTCCCACTCTTCGCTCCCATCCAGGTATTCTGTAAACTCTCGAGACCTTTCAATTTGGGCACTACGGCAACCACTGATCCTGACACTTCATTGTCAGCGTAGACTGGATATTCCAGGATATCGTAATTAGAGACGGTTGCGTAGACTCTGTCATCTTCAATGGCATCCGAAGTTACTTTAACTGTGATCGTTTCTGACGACCCTTCGACTTTCGAAAACCCTTCGCCGTATTTACGCTCAAGCTTACCTTTTACGCTTGCGGCGATAAAACCGAAATCTGCTCCGACTTCGCCTTCGATGGATTCCGAGACACCCCAATCCGAACTGACTTGCGTCGAAACTTCCATCTCGCTGCTCGTTGCATTTTCGTAGATGGATCTGTGTTCACAATTTATCCTGAAGTCTTCATCGTAACATTCGTTGATATCGTACACGGTGCCGTCGATCACATCGAAGTGAATTGGTGGAGCATTTAAAACGACAAGCGGCTGTGTGATATCCGTCACGGTTTGCCGGGTCGGCGGACCGAGCCTGACGGCGTCCCCGTCGAAGTCGCCTACTGCAACCGCTAATCCACTACCGACAATTCCAGCCGTTTCGTCGCCGAGAAACCCGTCGATACTGAAGTCATCCGAATCTGTTTTGTTTTGCCATACAGCGATTTTGCTGTTGTCAATTGTGACGAACTCCATGAAGAGCGAGTCGCTGTCGGCAATGTCAACATCTGTCAACGCGAACGTCCGGTGCAGTTGAGAAAAATCTGATGTATTCAACTCGATCGATTCCTTATCCGACCCGATTATCAGATTTTCGTCGGGCTCATATATTCTAACGGAGGATTGTGAGGCGTGGAGAATTTCATCTCGCCCATCCAGATTCACATCGGCACCCATTATTGACAGCGGCCACCCGGTGGTACCATTAAAACTCCGGAAGAACTGACGGTCTTTGTCAATGATGGCGTCCAGAGTGGATGCCACTTCGAACGTGTAAATACTTATGGATGCACTCGCTGCACTCTTATCGCCCAGTTCCATTCCGAAAGCAACATCATCTTTCAAGTCGCCGCTGAAATCGCCAGTCGTAACCGCCAGTCTCTCGACGATATCGTTGCTGTTCGGGGCTCTCTCAAACAGACTGCCAGTACCCGAACTCAACGTGCTGCTGACTGTCTCAACCAGTGTTTCGTTTTCAAAGTCGTAGACGGTCCCCAGAAGCTTCCATCCAAACTCTCCATTTAGTTCGGGCCCGGGCTCGACGCTCAGTAGGATAATTTCATCTGTACCATCTCTATCGAAATCACCAGTCGCAATGTCGAAGCGATTCCCTTCTCTGAGGTTCTCGGCTGCAGTAGGAGTAAATACTGTCATGAGATGATTGTTGGCAGACGCCCGCGGATTCGGAATGAGCGTTCCGTCCGTGTCGTACAGGATAATCTGGATCGGATCGCCTGCCGGGTCGCCGGTATACGACCAGTAGGCGACAACAATTTCCTCTTCAGTGTCATCGTCAAATTGACCCGAGA
>CBDUKH010000062.1:0-22620 GCA_965367755.1 uncultured Rhodothermales bacterium | reverse complement strand
ATCGTCGTCGGTAGTCGTGATCGTGTTTCGTCCCTTGTTCAGCAGAATGTAAACATGAGCGACACGTTGGAGGATGGTACCGTTGACTTCTACTTCATCCTTATCGCTGACTTTGGTCCCGGGATTTGATTCAACGATACCATTGACCTTTACCTTGCCATCAAAGATGAGGACGTCTGCGTTTCTTCTTGAGCAGTGACCCGACCGGGCGATGAAGCGGTTGAGGCGTATTTCGTCCTCGCCTTCGACGCCTGTCGGACGACGTTTCCCGTGGTCGCGGAAGTTAACTTTTCCTTTACCGGTGTGACGTGCCATTCGTAGTCGGAGATCCGTTCTTGAGAGGCATGTCGTGGTTATTGTCTGTTACTGAATCTTGGCTATCGGGAGGAAGATCATTTAGTGTATCATGGGGCGGATCTACCGTAATCATGTCTGCGGTTTCCTCTTCCGTTTTAGCTTCCGACATGTCGTCGGCACTATCTGAATCAGCGTCGGAATCTAAATCATCTTGCTTGCCTTCGAGCCCGAATGAAAGGCCTTTGCTCATAAGAAGTTCGGCGCGCTCCCTATTGAAGGCCGGATCATCGAGAAGATCTTCAATCTCACGAATGTTTGGAAGGGACTCCAAATCGTTCAGTCCGAACTTTTCCAGGAATTCTTTTGTGGTGCCATACAGCAATGGCTTGCCGACAGACTCACTCCTACCGATTACGTCTACAAGATCCAATTCCATCAGGCGTCGGACGGCATAGTCGCTATCCACTCCGCGGACGAAATCCATCTCTGGTTTCGTCACAGGTTGTTTGTATGCAATTATAGCGAGCGTCTCGATAAGCGATCGTGAAAGCTTTCTCTTGGAATCAATTTCGTGAAGCGATTTAACGTAGGGAGCATACTCCGGCTGCGTTGCCAGCCTGAAGCCACCTGCCCACTCAAAAATATGAAAGGCACTGCCTGACTGTGCATATTGATCGTTCAGTGCGGTGACGATCGAGTAGACATCTTTAGTGGTTAACGAATCGTCGCCCGAAACTTCTGCGTAGACCTGAGTCAGTTTCTTCGCATCGACGGGATCATTCGCAGAAAATATGAGTGACTCGATGATGCCACGTTTATCGGCATCAGCGAATTCATTCTCAGCTGATTCCGTAGGTTCTTCCGGCTGGGCGAGGTCACTACTTGCCTGTGCCTCAGAACTATCCCGGGCTTCCTCTTCCACCTGATCGTGGTCGTTTCTTTCGTCAGTTACTTCCATTTCGCCAGATTGCGTTTACTGATTACTTTCGGTTGGCGCCTGTGCATCGGCTTGATCCAGAATCTCTACATCCGCCGGCTTGTCATGGGCACTTTCTTCGTGATACTGCAACTCAAAGTCGAGCGCATCACCAACAATCGTGATTACGACCGAACCCCCGCGAGCTAATTCGAGAACAGCAAGAAAGGTAGTGATAATAAAAGCTTTAGACCTGCTTCTGACCATTTGAACAAAAGAAACAGGGTGCCCAGCGGCAAGCCTCTGCACAATAAACTCCTGTTGCTCCTCAATCGTATACGATTCGTTCTCTATTTCGTGTTGAGTCTCTTCTTCGACCGTGCTCAAGACACGCTTCAACGCAGAGATCAGATCAAAGACGGAACCCTGTTTGATAGAGTCGAGGCCCTGCCCGATTTCAATTCCAGGGGCTGACGCCTCCCCGCGCGTAAAAATATCTGAGCGCTCGGCCATTTGCTCAGACAGTTGTTCTGCTGCCTCTTTATAGCGAACATATTCGAGTAGTCTGGTTACGAGCTCAGTACGAGGATCAACTGGTTCGCCTTCGTCATCGACCTCTGTAACCGGGAGCAGCATCCGGGCCTTGATGTTGATCAGGATAGCCGCCATATACAGGAAGTCGCCAACGCCATCAAGGTCTATCTGCTCAAGCACACGCACATAGTCCAGGAATTCGTCGGCTATGTTCGCAATCGGAATATCATAGATATCCAACTCATCCCGCTGGATGAAAAACAGGAGCAAGTCCAGCGGTCCTTCGAATTGATCGACGTTAACCTGAAACATTATGTAGTTACGGTTTGCGCTTTAAACCAGTCAGCTGTCCGGGCAAGGCCTTCCTCGATGGATACCTTAGGCGTCCAGTCAAGTTCTTTCAGCGCCCGTCCGTTGTCGAGAACGCTTCGCATTTGTTCTCCGGGCCGACCCGGTGCGTATGTCGCGTCGGTCTCAACGCCAAGATGCGAAGACAATATATCGTACAGCCTGTTAACGGTAGTTTCTATGCCTGTGCCAATGTTGACGATTCCACTATCAGGATACTCGATGGCCTTAAGGTTTGCCGCGACGACATCTCCCACAAACGTATAATCACGCGTCTGTTTTCCGTCGCCAAAGATGGTTACAGGTTCACCATTCAACAGGCGCTGACAGAATATAGCCACGACACCAGCATCTCCATGGGGGTTCTGTCTCGGTCCGTAGATATTTCCATACCGGAGGGCAACATAGGGCAGGCCGTACACGTGATTGTAAAAGTACAGATACTTCTCCGTCGTCAGCTTCGTGATACCATATGGAGAGATGGGATGCAGGCTGTGATTCTCATCCTGTGGAACTCTTTCGGGTTCGCCGTAAATTGCTCCTCCTGTCGATGCGAATACGACCTTCTTTAATCCGGATTGCCGGCCCGCCTCCATCAAGTTCAGGAAACCCCTTACGTTCACGTCGGCATCAAAGGACGGGTCCGCAACGGAGCGTCGAACGTCCATCTGTGCGGCATGGTGTACTATGACATCGAACGATTCGTCCGCCACCAGTTCGAATGCATCTTTTGAACGAATATCTAGCTGATGAAACTTTGCTGATGCATTGATCCTGTCCGAAATTCCAGACGAGAGGTCATCTACAATATGGACAGCGTGGCTTGCTTCGAGTAACGCATCAACAATGTGGGACCCAATGAATCCTGCTCCTCCAGTTACCAGTACTTTCATATCAATTTCGGCGTTCTGGTTTAAAAACAACGGATGATAGTGTATCGGTGTCAAGATAATCGATGGCAACAGCCTGCACATCTGCCGCGGTAATCGAATCTATCGACTTGATCACGCGATCCAGGTCAACGTATTTCTTGTAATACATCTCCTGTTTCCCGAGGCGCATCATGCGATTGCTCATGCTTTCGAGACCCAACATGATGGACCCCTTAACCTGGTTCTTAGCCTGACTCAGAGCTCGGGGGCCGACCGGTCGTTCTTGCAGCTTTCGCAGTTCACGATAGATCAGTTCGCGAGTACGGTCTATTCGCGATGGCTCTGTTGCCGTATAGATTCCGAAATCGCCCGTGTCGCTATGGAAATTCAGGAAGGAATAAATGCTGTAGCAGTACCCGTACTTTTCGCGGATATTCTGATTCAGACGACTCGACATCCCACCGCCCAGGAGAATATTTAGCACGACGAAGGCCAGACGTTCGTCATCATACGTGCTGCACCCTCGCGCTCCAAGGACAAGATGAGCCTGCTGTACCGGCCTCGTTTGTTCAACGTGATCGATTACATAGCCGTTTACTTTCTTGCGCCTGAATGTTCGGTTGGGTCGCTCGTGCTTCTCAAAAGCATATTCAACTTCTGAAACCAGTTCGTCATGATCAAGGTTACCAGCCGCCGCTATAACTATTCGCGACGGGATGTACTTTTGTGTTACGAAGTCGTGTAAATCTTCCCTGTTGAATCCCGTTACACTGTTGGGCCGACCAAGCACAGGATGTCCGAGGCCGTGGTTTTTGTAGACGACTTCTTCAAACCAGTCAAAGATGTTGTCTTCCGGGGCATCCTCATACATTTTCATTTCTTCAAGGACGACTTCTTTTTCCTTTTCGATCTCCTTTTCTGGAAATGTTGGAGAAAGAATCAGATCCGTCACGGTCTCGACCGATCGACCGAGATGGTTGTCCAATGCCCGTGCGAAGTAGCAGGTATACTCTTTGCCTGTGAACGCGTTGAGAAAACCACCTACGGCTTCCATACGCTGTGCGATGAGGTGCATCTTCCTGGTAGCCGTTCCTTTGAACACCATGTGTTCAACGAAGTGGCTTATGCCTTGCAGGCGCTGAGTTTCGTCTCGGCTGCCGGTAAAGACCCACGCACCCACAGAGATAGACCGCACGGAGGGTATAGACTCCGTGACGATACGAACCCCATTCGGTAGGACTGATTTCTGGTAGAAACCGGATTCTTCCGATACACTTTGAGAACTGTCAACTGCAACAGTGCTCTTCATTGGCACGATCCCTGAAAATAGGATGCCGCCGGCATCACACCGGCGGCTTCCGAATAGCTAATCTTAGTCTCTACGACGATTGTCGCGGTCTCTGTTACCACCACGGCCACGGCCGCCTCCGCCACCACGACTGTCGCGGCGATCGCCACCCCGACCATTGCTACGAGGTTTGCGTTCTTTCTCTACGTAGCCCTCAGGCTTTTCGAGGAAAGGCTTGCGGCTAAGGCGCAGCTTACCATCATCCCTGACTTCGAGTAGTTTGACTTTGACCGTGTCGCCAACGGCAAGGTATTCCTCAACGTTTTCGACGTATCCATAATCCAGTTCAGAGATGTGAAGCAGTCCTTCTTTTCCGGGAAGGATTTCGACAATGGCACCGAACGGTTGGATGTTAAGAACTTTGCCTTCGAAGTCTTCGCCCGCTTCCGGAACGGTTACGATGCCCTTGATGATAGCGAGTGCACGTTCTGCGCTTTCGCCATTCATGGCACCAATAGTAACGTAACCCTTGCCATCGCGTTCTTCGATTTCGATGCTTGTCTCTGTATCGCGCTGGATCCCTTGAATGACCTTTCCTCCAGGACCGATGATGGCGCCAATGAACTCAGTATCGATTTCAATCTGCGTAAGTCTTGGAGCATATGGCGAAAGATCTGCACGAGGCTGATCGAGCGTCTCCATCATCTTGCCGAGAATGTGATCGCGACCGGCTTTGGCTTGCGTAAGCGCTGACGACAGGACTTCGCGAGATAGCCCGCTTATCTTGATGTCCATCTGGCAAGCTGTGATTCCGTCGGCAGTCCCGGTGACCTTAAAGTCCATGTCTCCGAGATGATCTTCCGTACCCAGGATATCACTGAGGACCGCAGTACGTTGGCCATCCGAGATGAGTCCCATCGCGATTCCCGCAACAGGCTTCCGGATTGGTATACCGGCATCCATCATTGCGAGGGTGCCAGAGCATACGCTGGCCATGGAAGATGAACCGTTAGATTCAAGTACATCCGCATTGATGCGAATCGTATACGGAAATCCTTCTTCGTCAGGAAGCTGACCTGCTAAAGCGCGTTCGGCGAGGTAACCATGTCCGACTTCACGACGGCTGGTACCACGAAGAAATTTGGCTTCTCCCGTACAGAATGGAGGAAAGTTGTAATGGAGATAGAAACGTCTGTCCGTCGTATCGAATACTTGATCGACAGGCTGCACGTCTTTCTTGGTACCGAGCGTTATTGAGGCAAGTACCTGAGTTTCTCCTCTGGTAAAGATCGCCGATCCGTGTACACGGGGCAGGTATCCGGTCTCACACCAGATGTGACGTACTTCGTCGAGTGAACGCCCATCGATTCGGCGGTTATCTGCAAGAATCATCTCACGCATGAGATCCTTCTCGACGGTGTTAAACGCCTGCTTGATGTCGGCAGCTGTATAACCTTCCGGAGTTGCGTCTGCTCGCTCAAGGCCAGCCTCTGGATCATTCTTGCCAAGGAGCGAATCCAGGACGAATGCTTTTATTTCATCAATCCCACCATAGAAACTTTCTTTGGCGTATGGTTGACGAATGTGAGCATTAATTTTGTCTGCAACAATGTCTTTTACTTTAGCGATGACATCGTCGGCAACAGTATTGAGTGAGTACTCAAATGGCTTCGGTCCGCCTGCGCGGTTTACGAGGTCAACCTGACCTGCACAGAGTTTCTTAATGGCGTCGTGTGCTACGTCGAGTGCTTCGAGCATTTCGTCTTCGCTAACTTCATCCATTTCGCCTTCAACCATTACGATGGCATCGGACTTACCTGCAACGATAAGGTTGAAGTCGCTATCGGCGAGCTCGGTAATTGTTGGGTTGACGATAAAGTTACCGTCGACGCGACCAATGCGTACTTCAGCAATGGGGCCATCGAAAGGAGCGCCAGTAAGTATCAACGCTGCCGAAGCCGCAAGGCCAGCCAGGACGTCAGCATCATTTTCGTCGTCTGCCGACAACACATAACAAATAATCTGGACTTCATTAAGATATCCATCAGGAAACATTGGTCGGATCGCCCTGTCGACAAGTCGACTTGTCAATACTTCTTTGTCTGTCGGACGACCTTCACGCTTGATAAATCCTCCAGGGATCTTCCCAGCGGACGAAAACTTCTCTCGATAGTCTACAGTAAGTGGGAAAAACGACTGTCCTTCGCGAAGATCTGTCAAGGCTACTGCCGTAGCGAGTACCATGGAGTCACCTAATCGAGCGACTACAGCACCGCCAGCCTGTTTGGCCAGGCGTCCTGTTTCCAGTGTGATCTCCCGTCCCGGGGCAAATTCAATACTAGTTCTGGTTGCTTCTACCATTTCAACAATTACACTCCTTCAATCAATAAATTTCAATTACGCCGACTCTGCCAACAATTTTCAAGTACAGGCCCGGCAAACACAAAAAGCAAACGACACCATGAGGGTGCCGTTTGCCGAACCGTTACTTCCTGATACCGAGTTTCTCAATAATGGCGCGATATCTCATTATATCACGATCCATCAGATAATTGAGCAGTCGACGTCTTTTTCCAACTAGCTTGAGCAATCCACGTCGAGTGGAATGGTCTTTGGGATGCTTTTTGAGATGCTCAGTGAGCTCGGCGATACGCGTGGAGAAGATGGCGACCTGGACCTCCGTGGCCCCGGTATCTGTTTCCGTCTTTCCGTGTTCAGCAATAAGTTGCTGCTTCTGTTCCTTAGTTATCATTTAATCCTCTTTAGATTATACCATGCTAAAGAAGAAACCGGCGAAACCGGTGTGTCAAGGACCGAAGTCCCGTCACTTTCCTTCAATATCAAATTAGCGCACGATGCGCGTCGATACAACGATCCCTGTCAGCAGAAAGTTGCTTCACGAGATCGTCAACAGAATCGAATTTCCGCTCATCCCGTAGTCTTTTCAAGAAATCTACTTGAATCTGCGTTCCATAAATGTCTGCGTCGAAATCAAGGATATGCACTTCTATAGTCAGGGACAGTTCTCCGAACGTTGGTCTGACTCCAATATTAAGCATCCCCGTATGCCTATCCTCACCTGTAGTAACTGAAACGAGGTACACCCCGTTGGCCGGAATCAATTTGTCCGTCGCAACTCTAAGGTTTGCCGTCGGGAAACCTATCGTACGACCCCGGCCATCACCTTTGGTAACTTCACCCCAGAGTCCGTACGGGTGCCCAAGGAGTCTGGCGGCGTGGCTAACGTTTCCTTCCACGCTAATCAGGTGGCGGATCCTGGTTGAAGATATCCGCTCTCCATCAACGGTCTGTTCCTGCACTTCCGTAACCTGAAAATCATAGTCGGCTCCAATACTTCTCAGAACAGCTGCGTTTCCCTCCCTATCCCTGCCGAAACTATGGTCGTACCCAACTACCACGTGGCGGACTCCAAACTTGCTAACCAGAATATCCTTGATAAACTTATCCGGTGACAGGCTCGCCACTTCTTGATCAAAGGTCAGAATAAAGACATTGTCGACGTCGCGAGCGTTCAAGAGAGCAATACGCTCTTCCACAGTCGTGAGTAGCGGGACCACATCGTCGTGAACGACTTGTCGCGGATGCGGGTCAAAGGTAACGACAAGTGATGGTATCCCCTTTTCCCGACTAATCGCCACCAACGCATCTACAATCGCGGTATGGCCAAGATGAACACCATCCATCGTACCGACCGTTACAACAACGTCGTCCAGGCCGGCAAGGCTATCATTCTCCCGAAAGACGTTGATCATGAGTCGACCTCCAACGAATCGAAGTGGTCCGGTGACACGGCGTCCTCGACGCTGTGCTCACCAATCTTGGTTCGTCTCAGAACAACCAGGTGGGCACCAACTCCCAGAAGTGCTCCCAAATCGTGAGCTAGTGTTCTGATGTACGTTCCCGTCGAGCACGCAATACTGAACGAAATCAAGTCTCCTTCTCTCCCCAGAATGTCAAAGGCTGCAACGTCCACAATGCGGGGGGGTCGTGTGACGCTCTTACCTTCTCTTGCGTACTTATACAGGGGCTTACCACCGATCTTTACCGCTGCATAGTTAGGCGTGAGCTGGATTTGCTGTCCCGTCAGCTTCCGGGCAGAATCGAAAATCTGTTCGTCGGTCACCTGGTCTGTTGGCCTTTTCGCAATCACCTCTGTTTCACTGTCGAAAGATGGCGTTTCCTCACCAATCTTTATCACGCCGGTATAAACTTTGGATCCATCCATGATCATTCGGGACGCCTTCGTCGCCCGACCTGTCATGCAGATCAGCAGACCAGTTGCTATAGGATCAAGCGTTCCAGCATGGCCTATCTTTCTGATCCCTGTACTTTTGCGGAGGCGCCGGATGACATCGAATGATGAGATTCCGGCTGGCTTGTCAATCAACAAGATGCGATCATTTACATCGCTTGACGACGGCTCATAAATTGGGAAGGAAGTATCCGTATTCACTGCAGCGTTCCTAGGATTCTGTTACTTCGCCGGCGTCGTCGCTTCCACGTATCTTTTGGAAGAGCTCATCGAGCTTTGCAGCTTCTTCCAGAGAATCATCTTTAAAAAACTTGAGTTCCGGGACCTTTTTCAGCTGGTGCCGGATGGCTGAAGCAACAACTTTCCTGATCTGTGGAGCAAGATCTACTATCTGGTCGAAGGCGGCGTCAACAGACGAGTTGTTCGACTTGAGTATGCTGACATAGACGTAGGCAATCGAAAGGTCCCGCGTAACACGACAGCCCGTGACCGTGACAAAACCAGGGATTTGTTCAGAAAAATTATTCCCGAGGACTTGAGCCACCTCTCTCTGAATGAGGCGGCTTACTCGCTCTGTGCGGATGCTCATGGGATCGTACTAGACTTCGAGTGTACGTTTAGTCTCTACGATTTCATACGCCTCAAACTGGTCACCCACTTTGATATCGTCGTAGTTTTCCATACCCATGCCGCATTCGTATCCGCTCTGTACTTCGCGGACATCATCTTTGAAGCGACGCAGTGACGACAGGTTACCCTGGTAGATTACGACCCCATCTCTAATGAGACGCATCTTATCGTTTCGCTTGATTGTCCCATCGACGACATAGCAGCCGGCGACTGTACCGACCTTAGGCACTTTGAACAACTCGCGGACCTCAGCTGTACCGAGGGTCTTCTCGCTTTTCTCCGGCGAAAGGAGCCCTTCGAGTGCATCTCGCACATCCGAGATGGCATCATAAATGATTGAATACGTTCGGACATCTATTTCTTCACGCTCCGCTATACCGCGGGCAGCCAACATCGGTCGTACCTGGAAGCCGATTATTACCGCATCGGATGCTGATGCCAGCATAACGTCACTCTCCGTTATCGCACCGACGCCCGTATGAATGATGTTCACTGCTACCTCTTCTGTAGACAGCTTGAGCAGTGCATCCGAAAGAGCCTCCACGGATCCACCCACGTCGGCCTTGACAATCAGGTTGAGTTCCTGGAAGTCGCCAAGCGCGAGTCGGCGACCAATCTCATCCAGCGTAATATGTTTGCGCTGACGTAGTGCCTGCTCGCGATAAATCTGCTGACGTTTTTGGGCGATGTCCCGGGCCTCGCGTTCGTCGTCCATTCCGATAAACTGGTCTCCCACTTCGGGAGCGCCATCGAAACCGAGAACGAGAGCGGGTTTTGACGGCCCTACTTCGGTTATCCTGTGCTCACGTTCATCGAACATAGCACGGACGCTACCGCTGTAAACGCCTGCAACGAATTTGTCGCCAACACTGAGTGTTCCATTTTGAACGAGCACAGTTGAAACGATACCTCGGCCCTTGTCAAGTCGGCTTTCAATGATGGTACCAACAGCGTTCCGATCAGGGTTGGCTTTGAGTTCAAGAAGTTCAGACTCAAGAAGAACTTTGTCCATCAGATCGTCTACACCTTCACCGGTATGCGCAGACACCAGCGCACATTGAACCTTGCCGCCATACTGCTCCACCAGAACATTCTGCTCCGACAGCGACTGCATAACCCGTTGAGGGTTCGCATCGGGTTTGTCGATTTTGTTGATAGCGACGATTAGCGGTACTTCTGCAGCCTTCGCGTGGTTGATGGCTTCAATTGTTTGCGGCTTGACTGAATCGTCTGCCGCGACCACCAGGATTACGACATCCGTTACTTTTGCACCACGAGCACGCATGGCAGTAAACGCCTCGTGACCCGGAGTGTCCAGGAACGTGATCTGCTTCTTGCTTGATAGCTCAACAGCATAGGCACCGATGTGCTGAGTAATTCCACCGGCCTCACCGGCAACCACGTTCTCGGACCTGATATAATCAAGTAGCGATGTCTTGCCGTGGTCAACATGGCCCATGACTGTAACTACCGGAGCACGGGGTGATAGATTCTCTGGATCGTCGACTTCTATCTCGATGTCGTCGGTGCCAAACTCGGTAATGAAATCTACTTCCCAGCCAAAGTCTTCTGCTACAAAGGTAATAGTATCTGCATCGAGTCGCTGGTTGATCGATACCATCATGCCGGCTTCGAACAGCACGCTGATGATCTCGTTGACGCCGACATCCATCAGGTTAGCAAGTTCTCCGGTCGACACGTATTCGGTGACGCGCAGAATTTTTTCCTGTTCTGCGGCCTCGTCCATTTCTCGCTGTCTATCCGCAGCATGCGCTTCACGACGTTGCCTTCGACGTTTCTGTCGAACACGGCTGGCGCCCTGTTCAAGTTCTCGAAGAGTATCCTGGAGTGTTTGAACTACTTCCGCTTGATCTACAGCTGGCCCTTTCTTGCGAGATTTCTTCTTCCGTTTTGAGGCGGCGTCAGTTGGTTTTTCTTCAACCTTGACGTTCTTTGCGGCGGGCGCCGTCTTCTTGCGCTTGCGCTTACGCTTGCGTTGACCGGCGCTTTCAGATTCTTTAACGTCGGCGAGATCAATTTTACCAAGGATCTTGGTGCCTTCGAGCCGATATCTGTCGGCACTAATGGTTGATTCATCGATGATTATATCAATGTCATCGTCGTCTACGACGAGGTCATCATCAATATCTAGTTCTGCGATTAACTCAGGCTCAACTTCTGCCGGAGTCTTCGTTTCGGAAACAGGTTCCTCTTCTTTCTTGTCGGCTTTTGTTCCGGTCTTCTTACCAGCCTTGGGAGATGGCGGCAGCTCGGGGAGCTCGTCGACTACTTCAGCAGTCGGTTCTGCCACAGCAGGCACTTCGATGTCGACAACTTCTTCTGCGACGGGTTCGGCTGCTTCGACGGCAGGCACTTCATCAACAGATTCGTCTTCTTCGACAGCCTCGACAACGGGCTCGATTTCTACGACGGGAGCTTCCGGTTCCGGCTCGGGCAGCGGCTCTGGTTCAACCTCAGGTTCCGGCTCGGCAACTGCTTCCTCGACATCGACTTCGTCAGATTCTTCAACGACACGTGCAGCGCGACGCTCCTGTACACGATCAGCCGCGGCCTTGTCGTCTGCATAGGCATCGAGCAGATCCAGGTACGCCTCTTCCGATGTAATAGCAGCGTTCAGACCTGTGCCTGTCAGAGCGTCAGCAAAGCCTGCCTCTTCCAGATGCTCCAGCAGTGTGTCTACGGAAACGTTTAGTTCCCTCGACACTCTGAAGAGTCGTTTTTTCCTGAACTTCGATGTTGTTGCCATGCGTACCTTTTTTACGTTTCTCTCCGCCTATCCTTCAACTTTTTCCTCTGTGTCCTCAGCGATGACTTCGTCTTCGCTTTCAGCAGTCGACTCGGCGGGAGCCTCTTCTGCTTCAGGATCTGCCGAGGCGATTTCTTCGTCCGGCACTACTTCTTCCGTGGATGCGTCTTCTGCGGCGGATGCTTCTTCCGCTACCGGAGTTTCTTCTACTGCCGCAGGTTCTTCCGCAGCAACTTCGGCGACAGCACCAGACGATGCTACTGCCGGACCGAACAAGTCGTTGTCGTCATTCTCGTCGTCGAACTCTGCCCGGATTACCGAAAGCACCTTGGCAGCTACTTCCGAATCCATCGCGGTCCTGCGAGCCAACTCATCTACCGACAACTCTAGTACTGCTTTAGCACTGTCGCAGCCAATGTTGCGCAACTTCTGCAGGATCTCCTCCGACAACTCATCGCCGAACTCGCCAATCTCTATATCTTCTTCTTCATCCGATATTTCTCTGTAGACATCAATCTCGTAACCGGTTAATGCTGAGGCCAGCCGAATATTGATACCACCTCTACCAATCGCTTTGCTGACTTCTTCAGCGTCCACGACTACTTTCGCCCGTGGGGGTTCGAGGTCGTCGTTTGTAATCACAGAAATAGGATTTGCCGGAGCCAGGGCACGTTTGATCAGGTCATGAGAATCGTCAGCCCACTGCAAGACGTCAATATTCTCATTCCCCAACTCACGCACAACGGCATGAATTCGGGATCCTTTCATGCCCACACATGCGCCTACAGCATCGATTCTATCATCGTGACTGATGACCGCGACTTTAGCTCTGTCACCCGGCTCGCGTACGATCTTCTTAATCTCGACAATACCCTCATCAATTTCGGGGACTTCGAGTTCGAAGAGGCGCTCCATAAATAGCGGGGATGCCCTGCTGATAATTACTTGCGGGTTGTTACCTGCGTCACGCCGAACTTCTTTGATCACGGCTCGGAGCATGTCGCCCTTACGATACCGGTCTTTGTAGATCTGTTCTTCGCGAGGAAGTATCAGCTCGACTTTGTCATGTATCACCAGTACCTCGCGGCGGCGAGTCTGGTATACTTCACCCACGACGACTTCACCAATGAAGTCGGAGTACCGCACAAAGACGTTCTCCTTTTCAATGTCTCGAATTCGCTGGCTAAACGTTTGTCGCGCCGTCATCACAGCCCGGCGGCCGAAGTTTGCGACGTTTACTTCTGAGGCAACTTCATCACCGATTTCAAAATCCTCATCGATCTCTACCGCATCTTTTGCTTCGATTTGAGTAACGGGATCTTCGAGGTCCAAATTCGGAACTACTTCCCGGATGTGTAAAATCTGTATATCTCCATGATCCGGGTTGAAGATAATTTCGAATGCTTCATCGGCACCATAACGCTTTCTGATCATGGCACGAAAAACGTCTTCCACGATCAGCTGTAGCAAATCACGTTCGATTCCCTTTTCGCGAGCAATTTCTGCGAAGGAAGAAACTAAATCCGAGCTATGCATAAACTTTATCTGTTAAGTAGTAACCGTACGGGTGACATCGATTGTCTACCATGGCAATTCAACCCTGGCTGACTCAATGGCACCGTATTCAATATCAATGTTCTCCTTGTTTCCCTGCGTAAGTGTTATTCCTTCTGAATCACTGGAGGCAAGGACGCCTTTTACTGTTTTGGTGGTATCGCCACTTGTGTAGCGCACCTTGAGTGTCTTGTCGGTGTGTCTCTTGAATTGTCTTCGATCCGTGAGTGGACGATCCAGGCCGGGCGTTGACACCATCAGTTTGTAGCCGACCGGAAAGACCTCTCCATCTTCAAACTCCGAAGCAATTTTTCGACTGACTCGAGCAATTTCATCGATGTCAGCCCCTTTTTCGCTATCCAGATATATCTCAACCACGTGCGAACCTTCATGGCCGCGAATGTTCAATTCGACCAGAAAAAGATCCGTCCCTTCCAACACTTGATCAACGATCTGATCAGCGTTCGGCCTGACAATGCTATTGGTTGATTCTGCTTTCAGTATTCTAAAAATTGTTCTCGTGCAAAAAACGCCCGTACCATGAAAGGACGGGCGTCACATAAACGCAACACCAACAAAAAAGGGTGGCTCCACAGCCCCCCTTCCACGCAAATGAAATATACGGCTCATAAGCCGACATTCCCAAAATTACTGTGGAGCCTTTACAACAATCGGCCCCCTATCTTGTTTCCAGCTATTTCAGGTCATTAGACGACCGTAGGGCGCAGTTCGGCCTCATTCGTTTCTGGATAGTCAAGCATATAGTGTAGTCCCCTGCTTTCTCTACGGAACAGCGCGCTCTGGATGATGAGGTGGCCTACTGCAATCAGATTCCTCAACTCGCATAGTCCAGTCGAAACCGTCGACCGCCGGTAGTAATCTTCCGTCTCGTCAAAAATTAGCCGTGTTCTGCGATGTGCTCGCTCCAACCGTAAACTGGACCGTACAATGCCGACATAATCCCACATCAACTTTTGTAACTCCTGTCGATTGTGTGAAATCAGCACCCACTCCGTCGGATCTTCTGTCCCCGACTCATCCCAGTCAGGAATCTCTGTCTTCAGTTTCACGCCCGCTGCATAATCAATGGCGGGTTGCTTCGCTCTGTGTGAAAAGACGAGTGCTTCGAGCAATGAGTTGCTCGCCAGTCGATTAGCACCATGCAATCCTGTGCATGCCACTTCTCCGCAGGCAAAAAGACCATGGATCGATGTTCTGCCAAATAGATCGGTCTTCACTCCGCCGCATTGATAATGAGCTGCCGGGACCACCGGGATTGGCTCTGCAGTGACATCGATTCCGAATGTCAGGCAGGTCTCATATATATTCGGGAAATGCTCAAGAATAGCATGACGTGGCGCATGAGAGATATCGAGGAGGACATGCGGGTCGCCGCTCTGCTTAAGTTGATCGTCTATTGCCCGCGCGACGATATCCCGGGGAGCCAACTCGGCGCGATCGTCGTAGCCGGGCATAAATCGGTCTCCTGCAAGGTTGAGCAGTATGCCCCCCTCACCACGAACAGCCTCCGATATCAGAAAAGACTTTGCGTCAGGGTGATATAGCGATGTAGGGTGAAACTGCACAAACTCCATATTCTCGATTCGGGCCTTCGCCCTGTAGGCCATCGCTACGCCATCGCCTGTCGCTATGCCGGGATTTGTAGAGTGAAGATAGACCTGGCCGGAGCCTCCGGTAGCGAGTAGTGTCGATTTGGCGAGGAACGTTTGAACGCGTCCATTCTCCTCATCGAGGACGTAAGCGCCAAAACAATGCATATCGGGCCGCAAGCGACTAACATGTTGACCCAGGTGATGCTCGGTGATCAGCTCGACGGCAAAGTGATATTCAAAAATCTGAATATTCTCATGATCTCTAACTGCTGAGAGCAGGGCCCGCTCAACTTCTCGACCGGTGGTGTCGGCGGCATGGACGATCCTGTTCTCCGAATGGCCACCTTCCTTGCCCAGATGCAACTCACCCTCGTGCCTTGAAAACTCAGCTCCGATCGCCATCAATTCCCGAATGCGTTCGGGACCTTCCTTGATGACCACTTCGACAGCTGCACGATCACACAGGCCCGCACCCGCAATCAGTGTATCCTGAATGTGCTTTTCGAAGCTATCGCCGCTGTCCATCACGGCGGCGATACCGCCCTGGGCGTAATTGGTGTTTGATTCGGCTGATTCCTTCTTCGTGACAATGGCGACTGTACCCGCCTTGGCCATCTCCAACGCAAATGACAATCCGGCGACTCCACTCCCCAGGATCAAAAAATCGAACTTCTCTGCCATATCGAATTACTATGCCGTTGGTTATTCTGCGGCCATGATTAAACAGACATCAGCGATGCCTGGATGAAAACATCGATGTCTCCATCCATCACAGAGGCTACGTCGGTAACCTTGGTTTCCGTTCTATGGTCATTGACCATGGTGTATGGTTGAAAAACGTACGACCGTATCTGGCTGCCCCATTCGATTTTCTTTTTCGATCCCTCAAGCTCATTCTTGACGGCGTCCTGAATTTCTTGCTCGAGTTGGTAGACTCTACTTTTTAGCATTGTCATGGCGCGTTCGCGATTCTGCAATTGGCTCCGCTCTTCGGTACACTCGGCGACCACGCGTGAGCTGGTGCCATCTGAAAGCTTGCCGGTCCAGATGTAGCGGACTCCTGTTTCTACCTTGTTTACGTTCTGGCCACCTGCTCCGCCGGATCTGAACGTTTGCAGTTCAATATCATCCGAATTAAGATCGATATCGATGGTATCATCAACTTCAGGGTACACGAAGACACTTGCAAACGAAGTGTGCCGCCTGCCGCTCGAATCAAACGGCGATATTCTGACAAGCCGGTGCACGCCCGTCTCGGATTTGAGATATCCGTACGCCAGATCACCAGTCACTTGCAGAGACGCACTCTTGATGCCTGCGACGTCTCCATCCTGGTATTCGAGGAGGGCAACCTTGTACCCGCGACGTTCACTCCATCGGGTATACATGCGCAGTAGCATTTCTGCCCAGTCCTGACTTTCCGTGCCACCGGCACCCGGGTGGATTGTCACTATAGCCGTTCTATTGTCATCGGGGCCGCTCAAAGTACTCTTGAGCTCAAGCTTTTCCAGATTGGAGAGAAGTTTTGCGGCCTCACGCTCGATTTCTTGACCGAGATCTTCGCCCTCCTCCTCTGCCATCTCAATCAAAGTCTCCAGATCTTCCGCGGCATTCGAAACTGTTTGCCAGTCGTCTATCCAATGCTTCTCTTCAGCCAGGGCTCGTTCGACCTTCTGCGCCTCGTCGGCATTATTCCAGAAATCGGGGTCCAGGCGGAGTGCCTCCAGGGATTGAATTTTCTCCTCGCGTCCTTCGACGTCAAAGATACCTCCCGAGCGCGCGGACGCGCTCTAACAATTCAGAAATGTCTGTCATATATCCGTGGGTTAGATAGAATCGAATCGATTATTCGATCTCAACGACGACAGGTTCCTTTCGAAGGCCGGCGATTGCTGTGCCCAATAATCCCGACAACGCTCCGATGATGCATGCAACGACAATGGTGGCGACGGGAATGACAGCCTCTGGTAGACCACCCAGTAGTTCGCCACCTATCCGGAAGTACTCCACAGTCGATGCTTGGGCTACGACAATATTGTAGACAACGAGCAGTGACCATGACGCACCAACAGCGAGCATCCCGTTCAACCACCCTCGTCGGATGGTCCAGAAGCCGGCAAGTATGCCGCCAACGGCACTCCACTCCCACCCGATAAATACATGGAAGGCAAGCGATATGAGAATCGAGACGACTACCTTCACAAGCTTATAATTCGTCGAGAGCAGTGGCGGCCGCGGTGCGAACAGACTGGTGAATGTCTCCTTTAAGATTCTTCAGGATATTCTTTGCCTGATCATTCAGGGCGCTGTTCGAGACGCCAATTTCGCCGATCGCTACGGCTGCCGTCCGTCGAAGCGATTCATCCCGATCCGGCGCCAGATAATTTGTCAGCAAACTCAACGCCTCCGCAGATTTAATTGTGATCGCAGCATCGACGATTGAATCCTCGACCACGTTTGACCACGTTCGCATGCTGCTCATTTTTTGAATGTGCGGAAAGGCTCGTTCTGGAAAAGATAACGCAAGTCCCCTTATTGCAGAGGCAACGACATAATATGAGCTATCTGACAACGCATCCAGGAGTGTCACCTCCAGTTTCGGCTGAGGTGCCGAAACCAGGACGTCAATGGAAGCACGTCGGACTTTTGAAGACGGATCCATGACCGCACTGCGCGTCAGTGCCGCGTATCCGGAAGCATCGTTCATATATGCCGAAAGTGTTCGTGCTGCCTCCTCTCGGACGTAATAGTGTTCATCATTCAACAGCCGATCGATGGCAACCACGCGTATCGTCTCGTCTGCATCGAACGAGGATAACGCTTTCAAGGCTCGAAATCGTCCGCTCATGTCGTCGTCGTTTTGAGCCTGGTTTACCCACTCGCGACGTGACTTCGTTTCATAGACCTCGGCGAATAGATTATTAAATCTGTTGAAGTTGCCGTACAGCACTTTGCCGGCTATGCCAATAGCGATAGTCGTGTCGGCCGTGGTCACGTAGATGCGCTCCCGATAGGGTTGCCGATTCTCGAAGGCTATTTCTACGTCTACGGGAAAAGCGAACGGACGGATACCCCACCCGACCTGCTCCTGTTTGATTCTAAACTGATAAATACCGAGGTCCCCGCGATAACCTGAAGCGACATTCAGCACCGGATGACCGGGCGAATAGAACCATTGATCGAAGAAGGTGGTCAATGAGCGTGAACTAACCTGCGAGAAAACGCGCTCAAGATCACGAATAGTTGCGGAATCTCCGCCGTACTCGACGATAAACTGTTGCAGTCCACGGAAGAACGCCTCGTCGCCAATCTCGAATCGCAACTGGCCCAGCGCCTGGGATGCTTTCTCATACGTGTGATCGTCGTACATCTCGTTCGGATCGGAATAACCGTACCAGACGACCGGACGTTGAAAGATCCGGGCTTCGGCGAAATATTCAGATCGTTCATCCAGGGCATGAATAATCTTTTCCTCCTCCCCATAAACTGCCTGGAGATACACCTCCTCCATGTATGATGCGAGCCCCTCGTTGAGTCCCAGATTTGCCCAGTCGGCGGCTGAGACGTCGTCGCCGAACCATTGATGGGTCAACTCATGCATTATCAGGTTGCGTGGACTGAAATCGAGGGCCGCTCTCGAATCGTGCTGAACGGCGTCGTACAGAATAGTGGCTGTAGTATTTTCCATGCCTCCAGCCGTAAAATCATGGACCGCAACCTGTTTGTAGTTCGGCCAGGGGTACCGATCATTCAATTTGTTCTCGAGGAAGGCCATCATTTTCGGCGTCTCACCGAAAATATCCATGGCTCGATCGGCGTATTCAGGATCGACAAAATAGGCCAAGTCGACAACCGAGCCGTCCGAACGTACCATTTGGTCCTGGACTTCGGCAAAATCACCCACGGCGAACGCGGCGAGGTAGCCGAGGTGAGCCGAGTCCATTGTCCAATGGTCAATTCTCAGACCCTCGCCTGTACTCATACTTGATGAAAGCACCCCATTCGAAACCGTTTCCATGTGCTGCGGCACGGTCAACCGAATATCGAAAGTCATTCTGTCGTTGGGAAAATCCCAGGACGGAAACCAGAATTGATTGTCCTCGGGCTGCCCGAGTGTCCATATTTCAGTCGGCTTGGAAGGATCCGTTCCAGCACCATCTACGAAATACATGCCCCGTTTTTTACCGTTCCGCATGGGGTGGGCGACAAAATCGATGGCCACCCTGGCCTCGAGACCGACTGCGTCGCGAGGCAGCGTGATCAAGAGATCGGACTGGTCATATTTGTATTTCGCTGCGATCGGACCCGCTCCAGTATCGACCGAAACATGATTGATGGTCATATCCGTAGCATCAAACCCGATAGAGAGCGGTCGAGGATCGGGAAACACGAGGCTGTGGGTGGCGACACCGGTAACGGTCGCCTTTTCGAAATCGAACGCCAGATCGAGGCTCGTATGAGAGATGTCATAGTTGCTGTTGCGTTCGACCTTTTTCTCTCGTTCTACCCCGTAAATAACAAGACTACTGTCCGGTCGGTGAATGAATTGTCCGGAATTGTCGACCTCCAATTTGGGTACGGTCGTTTTTACGGGAACGACAGCAGGTTCCGGCACCACTGCAGGCGTCGCAGCCGGCGGGGTTTCACTCGCTGTCGTGCGTTTTTTGTCGGCGCTCACATCTTCATTCAATTCCTTGAATGAGCCGCAAGCAGCCAGGAATAATGCACAGCAGGTAAGCAGCCATGCATTACGGTGGTGGGTTAATATTTTCAAAGCAATTATGCTGTTCGGTGGCGATCAATAAAACGGGTAATCCTGGTCACTGCTTCTTCAATCTTATCCAAAGATGTAGCATATGCACATCGCACATAACCGGCGCCACTGGGGCCAAACGCATCTCCAGGTACAACGGCGACTTTTTCTTCCTTAAGTAATTCTTGAGCAAATATCTCTGAACTCATGCCGGACACTCGTATATCCGGAAAACAGTAGAAAGCACCTTCAGGCTCAAAAGTAGGACACCCTGCCCTCCTCAGGCCATCGACAATTGTCCGCCGTCGGACGTCGTAAGCACATCTCATGGTTTCGACGTCATCCTGGCACTCCTTTAGCGCGGCGAGAGCTCCATATTGTCCCATGGTAGGCGCACTCATGATGATATACTGGTGCAACTTGTATAAAGATGGGTAGATAGTCGGTGGTGCACAGATATATCCGATACGCCATCCGGTCATGGCATAGTCCTTTGAAAATCCACCCAGGAGTATGGTTCTGTCTCTCAGTGCCTCAATCGATGGCAGGCATGTGTGCCCTGCCTCGAAGGCTTCCCCGTAGATTAACCGGTCATAGATTTCGTCCGAGATGACGATCAGGTCGTGCCTGATGACGACGTCTGCAATTTCCTCAAGCACATTGCGTCTGAGAACAGCACCAGTCGGATTACTCGGATAGGCTAGAAACAGGACTTTGGTCTTGTCTGTGATCCGCGATTCAACATCCTCGGCTGTTACCTGAAAATTGTTTTCGACCTTCGTAGGAACGTATACAACGTTGCCTCCGGCGAAAACAACAGATGGACCGTACGAGACAAAACAGGGTTCTGGGATTAGTACTTCGTCGCCCGGGTCAAGAAGGGCCATCATGGTAATCTGAAGTGCTTCGCTTACACCCACGGTGACGAGAATTTCATCGGCTGGATTATAATTGACATCATAAAGACGCGAGATCTCGTCTGAAATCGCTTCTCTGAGCTCAAGAATACCCGCGTTTGACGTGTATCCCGTTTGTCCGCGTTCCAAAGACCTGATGGCGCTGTCAATTATAGGTCTGGGAGACACGAAATCGGGCTCTCCAATCCCAAGGGTCAGCACATCATCCATTGTCGCCGCGATATCAAAAAACCGACGGATGCCGCTTGGGGGCACTGCATTGACACGCCGTGACAGGCGTTGATCTAGAGGTATGCTCTTGGCTTCTGTAATCATAATCGAATCAAGGAGTTATAAAGATACTGGCAGAACCCAACTTGCCGTACGTTCAGCAGCCCAATTTACGTACGATACGGGTGATTTCCGACTGAATAACATAACCCGGCTCGATTGCGACATTGCAATGATCTTCTCTATCATGCATTTCTCTCCGATTTTCAATAACGAACACTGGATCACGACCCACGTTGACGGAAGAACAACTCAAATATATCGCGAGCCAGTTACGCTGCCCGCATGGTGATAATGCCATCGAAGTAGCTAACAAAATGAATGAAGGCAACAGCCTGATCAACGAGGCCGTACTGGAAGCCCTCGGTCCCGTTTCAGGTACAATCCTCGAAATCGGTATGGCCAATGGGCATCTTGTCCCGGAAATCCTTAACAGTGGACCCGACGCTACCTATATCGGCTGTGATATATCACATGAGATGGTATCTGCTGCCACCGTTTCGAATGCAGACTTCGTCGATGCCGGACGTGCCCAGTTTCACCTCGTCACTCCCGGTCAATTGCCCCCGGGTATTGTGGTCGAAACCGTCTTCACCGTGAACACTATATACTTCTGGGATGATAGCAATGATTTCCTAACGAAAATACGGAGCGTGCTCTCGCCGTCTGGAAGGCTGCTGATCGGGTTTCGTCCCAGGCATAGCATGGAAAACTACCCCTTCGTCCAATATGGATTCCAGACGTACTCGGAAGAAGATGTCAGCCAAATGCTACATGCAGCCGGTTTCTCGGTGACCGACCGTGTCGAGACTCGCGAACCCGATCGAGACGTTCTTGGCGAAATAATGCGCGTGGATCACGTTGTGATCTCTGCGGTCAAGCGATAATAGCGGTCAACAGGGGATCTGGCGATCAGAATTCGCCAATGATTAGCTTTTTTCGACGCCCTATAAGTATCTATTTTACTGCCGTCTTTTCGACAAACACTCATCAATTTCTATCTCTTAAGTAGCTCAACTACATGTCTGACGTCAAGAAGAATTTTATCGACGGCAAATGGATCGATGCCGTCAGCGGCGACACTTTCAAGAACATTAACCCTGCGCGACACTCTGACGTCGTTGGTGCCTTTCCGGCTTCAGGCCCGGAAGACGTCGACAACGCTGTTCAGGCAGCACGTGATGCATTTAAGACATGGAGCCGGATGCCGGCCCCTGCTCGTGGAGATATTCTTCGCAACATCGGTGACTTGCTCACCGAGCGGAAGGATAAGCTGGCATTCGAAATGACGCGCGAGATGGGAAAACCGTTTTTTGAAACGAAGGGAGATGTGCAGGAAGCCATCGACACAGCGTACTATGCCGCAACCGAAACACGACGACTCTTCGGCAAGACGGTACCCAGTGAGCTACCCGACAAGTTCAACATGAGCATTCGGCGGCCGATCGGTGTTTGCGGAATCATAACTGCCTGGAATTTTCCCGTTGCTGTGCCGACCTGGAAGATGTTTCCCGCTCTTGCTGCTGGTAATACCGTAGTATTCAAACCAAGTGAGGACGCTCCCCATAGTGGTGCACTTCTCGTTGAG
>CBDUKH010000061.1:0-22773 GCA_965367755.1 uncultured Rhodothermales bacterium | reverse complement strand
TATCAAAATTGTAGATGTCTTGAGGCGCTATCCAAACACTCCCGGCCAACTCACCATTAGTCAAACAGACAATTGAATACAGACCTCGATACAAACCCGGAACTCGCACCGACCACCTCTGACACGGCCAGGATGTATGAGCAAACACTCGAGCGGATCGACGCCCTGCTTTCGGGTGAAATAGACTGGATTGCAGCTATGGCCACCGTAGTCTGTGAACTGCACAACGCGTTCGATTATTTTCACTGGACGGGTTTCTATCGAAACACGGGAGACAGCCTCCTTATCGGACCGTATCAGGGTGAACACGGATGCTTGCAAATCGCTTTCGACCGCGGAGTATGTGGTGCTGCCGCGTCAACTCTGGAAACTCAACTGGTCCCCGATGTCAACGCCTTCGAAGGGCATATCGCCTGCTCGTCATCTACGAGATCGGAAATAGTGGTCCCGGTGACGAGTCCGGACGGTATCTTGCTGGCAGTACTTGACGTCGACTCCAACAATCTCGATGCCTTCGACGATACCGATCGGCACTACCTGGAGCTATTGTGCCAAAAGCTTGGAAACAGATTTGGGACCACTGGTTGATTGCCGGAACGCGGATTAATCAACTGATCTCATCTTATTTGCCAGACCGTCCACATTTATCCGTTAATGCCACCATCCACCGGTCGTCTAAACGGTCACTTTTAACATCGTTCAAGTGATCAATTGAACTATCTTAGCTAATTGGGGCTCAGAATCGAATGTCCGACAAGTGCATGAAACACATGCACTAAACGAGGGCGGCATCCACGTCAAAACGCACCCAGATACATATTTGAGCTAATTATCGCTAAAATGTCACAAGTCTGACATGATTCCCGGACAACCTGTCCCTACTATTCTGCGATATAATAGCGGTACACCACATAATTTGTCCGCACAACTTGATTGTAGCAATGAATTACGAGTTCACCACAACAATTTTGCAGGGAGATCGGGGAGGAGCATACGTTTTAGTACCAGTTGATACGCTGTCTGCGTTCGGGACCCGGGGAAGGGTCAAGGTCGCGGCCACGTTTGACGGCACCGAGTATCGGGGATCTATTGCCCCGATGGCGGGTGGCCATGTTCTGGGAGTCACGAAGGCGATTCGCGCTGCCATCGGCAAAGACATAGGTGACGAAGTCCACGTCACGTTAACCAAGGACGACAAACAGCGCGAAGTTGACGTGCCTCCCGAGCTGGACAAGGCCCTCAAACTCAATCCGGTTGCCGGGGCGAAGTTCGAAAACCTTGCCTACACGTACCGGAAGGAATTCGCAAAGTGGATCAAGGATAGTAAACGAGAGGAAACTCGGGAAGGAAGACTCAAGAAGGCGATCCAAATGATTATTAACGACGAGAAGCTTTAACAGATGAATATCTTTGTCGGAACAAGCGGATTCAGTTATAAAGAGTGGAAGGGACCCTTCTACCCTGAGAGTATTTCGCAGAACGAGATGCTGTCTTTCTACAGTTCCAGACTACCGTCGGTCGAAATAAATAACACATTTTATCGATTGCCTAAAGAAGATGTACTGGCCACCTGGGCGGATCAAACCCCTTCATCCTTCCGATTTGTGCTCAAGGCCTCGCGCAGGATCACACACTTCAAACGATTGCTGAACGCCGGTGAGACCATTGAATACATGTATTCCAAAGCCAATTTATTAGGCGACAAATTGGGTGCTATTCTGTACCAGCTTCCTCCAAATTTTCAGAAGAATACGGAGCGGTTGACCGACTTCTTGTCGCACCTTCCATCCGGCAGCAAGGCCGCCATAGAATTCCGGCATCCAAGCTGGTTAGACGATGATGTGTTCGCGCTTTTAAAGGCGTCTAATTGCGCGCTCTGTATTGCCGATAAGATGGATGATGAAAGAACGCCATTTATTGCAACTGCCAGCTGGGGCTATCTCCGCCTCCGCCGACCAGATTATTCTGCTATGGATCTCGAGAACTGGGTAACACAACTATCAGATTCAAATTGGTCCGACGTATTTGTATTCTTTAAGCACGAAGATGACGGAGCAGGCCCGAAAATGGCCGAACTATTTCGCTCGACTGCTGCGCCTTTGATTAAATGAGAGTAACCATGAAAAGATGTTTTCTTCTACTGGCCACTGCCTTTCTTACAATAACCTGCGTTGCCCAGGACGACGACTGGGAGCTTGACGAATGGTCCATGGACGGGCTAATTTCAGATACGCGTGGTTTCTCTATTAGTCCTCACCTGAACGGTGCGGCCATCGATATCCAGGGCGCGGAAAATAATGCTACCGATGGTGGCGGTGGAGGACTCGGGGTACAGCTGGGTTACGGCGTTAGTAACCTGGTCACGCTAATCGCCAATCTGGACGGAACAAATATCAATCCTGAACGGGGAGCCAATTATGCCCTTGGCCATTTTGACCTCGGCGTAATGTTCAACTTCCTGAAGCCAGATAAATCCGTTCGACCGTTTCTGAGTCTCTCACTCTCTGGGCGCAACGCAACTTTTCGACGCGGCGATCTTGAGGCGAAAGCGACAGGTCCGGGCATTACCGCCGGAGGTGGTATCCGCTACTTTGCCAGTCCGTCTGTTAGCATCGACGGCGAAATTGCAGTGACCGGAGGTAAGTTCAATTCTATCGAGCTGGCAAACGACACAGTGGGTGCATCAACCAAGATCGACCTCGATGCGACCAGTGCAAGGTTTAAGGTTGGGATCTCCTGGTTCGTCAGCCGATAGCGATTCAAGGAAATAGGCAGCGATTGAGAAAGATAATCGTACACGATGTTTACGAAGGACGACGTCACCGTTTTGGTCCCGCATCCCTCGTGCATCATCCCTCATCCCTCATCACTCTCCTAGTTCGGATACCACGTCGGGTATTTTGCGCTCAGGAAGGCATGATAGATGCGTGATGCTTTCTCACGCCCCGAGTCTGATGGGTGTTGATTGGCGTAACCGTCGCCCGTCGGGTTGAGGTAATCTTCAACGACCCAAAGCTCTCCGGAGGCATTAGCGGTGTCAATAGAACTCCAAAGGTACGCGCCATGAATATGCTTGGTCGAATCCATCTGTTGCAGAGCACGATTTACACCAAACCCGGTCTCATATCGAATAGGCTCACAGATACGGGGGCACTTTGATGGTTCAACAAAGTGAGCCGGTTCACCTGTTGTATACATATGAATGGCATTCGGAAAATACTGCTCAAGCAGCTGACCCAATTCCTGGACTTGATCTTCGAGCATAAAAACACCCGAACCTGGATCAGGGAATGCAGGATACTCTATTTGATTCGCTATCAGATTCATGGTAAGCGCTACATCAGCAGCCGTATATCCTGCAGATTCTATCTCGTCGATACAGCCCTCGAATAACATTTCAGTATTCTGGCCGATCCAATTTTCGATGGCGTTACTGCCAACGCCGCAATTAATGAACTCAGGGTTCATTTGGGACTGATATTGGGCATCAAACGTGTTGAAATGCTGACTTGCGTTAGAATATCCTGTCCCCACTATCACACTGCCGCTGGGAACCGCTGACGGATCATTCGGCCAGGCATACGCTTCTCCATAATATGTTTGGCCGCTGGAATACAAGTCCGTTCTGTCAAGCGGGATCATTTCAGGTTGAAGGGAAACGGAAACCGTTTTCATGGTCGAATCGGACTCGGTTCCGTTGATTGCGACAAGCATGACGTTGTACTCACCTTCAGTCGAATATTCATGCATCGGGTTTTCCTCGTTCGACGTAGAGCCATCGCCAAACTCCCATTCAAACGCTACAGCTCCCGTCGAATGATTTTCGAAGCTAACCTCGAGGGCAGCCGCTGAAAAATCAAAATCACTTTGCAAGCTCTCACTCGTCAAAAAGAAATTCAGCGTCTCGCCGTCATCTGCTTCTCGCACTTCTTCTGAAGGTTGATATCCGAGCCGTGCAATTGTAATGCTCAGGGAGGAGGCTAACGTTTTGGAAAGCGTCGCTCCCGCATAGGATTCTACCGACATTTCGATATTACCACCTGACACCTCGCCAATCTTGACAAACTGTCCGGTCGCCGAACTATGCCTACCAGTAACACGATAAAAATAAATTCCACGGCTAAGAGCAGCCGCTTCAATCGCGATCGCATAGTTACCCGGCCCGACAACACCGAGATGTGACGCCGCTACCTCCCGCCCCAGTAAATCAAAGACAGCAATATCGATGGGTTGGCTGATATCGTTCGAAAACGGAATCCGCGTTCGCTCCGACATCGGGTTCGGAAAGGCGCTGGAAAAATGCATGTCAACTACACCGGGGATATCATCGATACCACTTACAGTCGACACCTCTACTTCAAGGGTGACACACCCGTCGCTGCCGGTCTGCCCGGAGGACACAGGGTTCGTCCCTTCCCGGACTTCAACTACACTCCCGTTTAGCTGGGACGAATCCGAGCTGTCGAAAGTACAGATGGTTACTTCAATGATCTCGGCATTGGCAACGTTGGTGGGAACCAGAGCCAGGAGAATGACAAATGAGACAATCGCAGGAGCAATTGCCCGCATAAATCGGGTGATACGGATGGCAGGAGACATGGGATTGGGTCGTGTTTAACTCTGTCAAACAAGTATGAGACCGAGTGATGGTCGCAAGCCAGTTAAGTAATCTATCGGCCCTTTACCGAAATGCTTGCGTCACAACGACTTCATACCCCTAATAAACGCTGACATAATGAATCAGTGCCATCCCTGATTTTTCTTCACAAATGCCGCCTAAACACGTTCTCAGTGAGAATCAATTCCCAGCTGGGAAATTGCATCCTTGACAAGGGCGCTGGCCTCATTTTCAGTTGCTGCCTCCGAATAGATCCGTAGGACTGGCTCTGTGCCAGACGGGCGAACAAGGAGCCATCCCTTGTCGGTCACGTGTTTGTAGCCGTCCAGAGTGCTAAACTCTGAGACCGGGGCGCCGTCAATTTTCTTGAGCCCTCCCTCCGAATCAAGTTTGCTGAGTACTGCCTTCTTGTTCGCATCCGTGGTATGGGCATCGACTCGATATGTAAAGTGATCTCCGAACTCGTCGTACAGCTCCTGAACCAGTTCTGACAGCGGCTTGCCTCGCTTGACAACCATTTCGGCAATCAGCAATCCGATGTAAATACCATCTCGCTCCGGGATATGACCCATTACTGCCATCCCGCCCGACTCTTCTCCTCCTACCAGCACACTACCTTCTACAATTTTCGAAGCAATATACTTGAACCCAATAGGTGTAGTAGTCACTTCCAGACCGTACGCTTCCCCCATTCTGTCAAGCATGTGCGTCGTTGAGAACGTCTTTACAATGCTGCCTGAAAGTCCTTTTTCCTGGTGCAGATATTTGACAAGCAACGCGAGAAGCAGATGAGAAGAAACGAACGAACCCTTTTCGTCAAACATCCCCACTCTATCGGCATCTCCATCGTTGGCAATTCCTACGGAGCAATCGCCATCGACGACAGCTTGTGCCAGCTCAGACAAATTCTTTTCGATAGGTTCAGGTGCATTACCTCCGAATCCGGGGTTAAACTCACAGCGCAACTCTACAACTTTATTCTTCCCGAGTAGACTCGAAATGACGTGCTGTCCTGTACCGTACATGGCATCATGTGCGACCCGTATTCCCCCGTCGACGATTGCTTTGATGTCGAGGCGCTCCCGAAGTATAGCAAGGTAGTCGTCGGAAATAGATTTCTCGACAATCATCCCTTTCTCTTTGAATGATTCGTAAGACGCAGGGTCGGACGGGGTCGAGTCGTATTCCAGCCGGGCCTCGACAGCGTCAATCATTTCCGGAGTGGCGGGACCACCGAAGTCCGCCTTAATTTTGAATCCATTATAGATGGGCGGATTATGACTGGCTGTAATTACGATTCCAGCCTGACAGGAGTAGGCATTCGCTGCCCAGCTGATTGCCGGTGTCGTTGCGAACGAGTCAGAAATGGTAACATGGATGCCTTCCGTTGCAAAGACGCGTGCTGAATATTCCGCAAACTGCCGACCCATGAAGCGCGTATCGTAGCCCAGTACGATTTTTGAGTCGCGTCCATATTCGTCCTTGAGCCAGGCAGCAGTTGCTCTCGACACGCGGCCCAGGTTTTCAAACGTGTATCCGTCGGCGATGACTGCGCGCCATCCATCAGTTCCAAATTTAATCATATCAGATAGGAAGGGGTTAAACTAGAGATACTGCAAGATATACTTATCGTCTCAACTTACGATACCGGACAAGATTAATTTTAGTTGTGTTCTCGAACGCTATCAATTAGCTCGCGGGCGCTGATTACTGCAGCGTCCGTTACTTTCTTTCCACCGATTAGCGAGGCAATGGCACCTGCACGCTCGTCGTCGCTGAGTGTCCTGAGCTGACTTCGAGTCCGACCGTCAACTACCTCTTTCTCGACGACGAAATGACGATCTGCCATTGCAGCGATCTGGGGAAGATGCGTGATGCTTATCACCTGATGCCTTTCGGAGAGCTCCCGAAGCTTCCATCCCACCTGCTGCGCTATCCGTCCGGAGATCCCGACATCAATTTCATCGAACACCATCAGCGGGATACCACCGGTGTTTGCGAGAATAGATTTCATGGCCAGCATGACCCTGCTGATTTCCCCTCCGGAGGCGACTTCGACGAGCGGTTTAACATCTTCTCCGGGATTGGTACTGATATAAAACGTTACTGTATCTATGCCGGTAGAAGTCGCTTTCACCTTGCGGTTGTCGGCAACTTTTACCCAGCCATCCTGCTCGGTTTCGTGTTCAAATCGAACTTCGAAACGTGCCTGCTTTATGTCGAGTTCTTTAAGCGCGCGTACAATTTCTTTCTCTACAAGTCGAGCGGTTTCTTTGCGTCGATTACTGAGGTCGATGGCCCGCTGCTGCAAGACTTCCAGTTCCTCACTGCGCTCTGCTTGCAGTCCATCCAGTTCCGCGTCGAAGTTTTCCACGAGCTCGACTTCCTTTCGTTTTGTCTCGGCAAACTCGAGCACGTCCTCGATGGTGCCGCCGTATTTGCGCTTCAAGATTTCGTACGACCCCAGGCGTTCTCTGACTGCGTCGAGACGAGCAGGATCGAGGTCAATCGAACCGGCATATTCGTTCAGGGATGTCGCTAGTTCCTGCAATGCTATGATAGCGCTCCTGAGTTCGGAGGCAAGGGGTAGGAGACTTTGATCGTGTTTCAGAATTGATTCGAGTTCCTTGTGGGCCTTGTCGAGTCGGTCTACAATTGCACCATCGTCTTCGTAAAGCTCGTTGTAAATGCCGCCGGTAACCGACTGCAGTTTTTCAGCGTTGTCGAGGACAGATAATTCACGGTTCAATTCGTCCTCTTCGCCGACTCGAGCTTCCAGTGCATCAATTTCCTTAAGCTGGAACTCCGACAACTCCCTACTTTTTTCCAGTACAGCTTTCTCGTGCATCAACTTCGTTATCCGAGAAGTGACCTCATTGACGCGGTCGTAACTCGTGCGATATACAGACAGTTGTTCTCCGAGCTGGCCCAGCTGGTCAAGGAAAAGTCTATGTGTTTCCTCGCGCAACAACGACTGGTGCTGATGCTGACCGTGTAAATCGATTTGCAAATCGGCAAGGCTCTTGAGAATTGCAAGGTTAACAGGTGTGTCATTCACGAAAGCACGACTGTACGAATCCGTGACCTCTCGTCGGACGATTATGACATCCTGCTGGTCCGCACCGATCTCGTTTAGAACTGCACGCAGATCTCCGTCGTTGTGCATGTCGAAAACCCCCTCGACGATGGCCTTGGACGCGCCGGTGCGGACGGTCTCTGTTGATGCCCTGCTACCCATCAAGAGCTGCAGCGCTCCGAGTAGTATCGATTTCCCTGCCCCGGTTTCCCCGGTAATAATATTTAGCCCGGGCTCGAACTGGACTTCGAGCTCTTCGATAAGAGCGTAATCTTTTATGTAAAGGCTTTTAATCACGTATATAAAAAAAGGCACCCCTGATGGGGTGCCTAAGATAAATGTTTATCAGCACTAACTGTAACCTGTTTAGCGGCCGTGGCAGTGTTTATATTTTTTTCCACTACCGCAGGGACACGGATCGTTGCGTCCGATCTTGTCTTCGGCGATCACAGGCTGTGCTTTAGAGCTAGGGTCCCGTTCAGCGGCTGCTGATCCGCCTCCATCGCCTCCGACGCCGAAGCTGCTTTTCGGGGCGTCATGCTGCTCCCGTGCGCGACGAGGGTCGAGCTTCCGCCGCGGTGCACCGGCACGAGGACCCTGACGCTGACCGTCAACTAGCGGCCCCGCCTTCATAACGAACGAAACGAACACATTGCTGATGGTTTCCATCAGCTCGGCGAACAGCTTGTATGCTTCCATCTTATACTCGATCAGCGGATCGCGCTGTCCGAACGCACGAAGGCCAATACCTTCTTTTAGCTCATCGAGACTGCGAAGATGGTCCGTCCAGTGGGAGTCGATAAACGACAATAATGCCGCTCTCTCCATCGCATCATTGACTTCCTGGCCTTCACTTGCGACGGCATCCTCTATACGAGCGACAGCACGGATTACTTTACGTCCGTCCGTGAAATCGACGAAAACACGCTCAGGCTTATTCTCCTGATCCGAGAGCGACAACTTCAGCATACTCTCGTGGAAAGGTCTGGCTAGCGCCTCTCTCTTTCTTGAGTAGAAGTCCGTTGCGGCTTCAAAGACTTTGTCTGCGACACCATCTTCACCGAGGCGGACGAAAGTTTCCCGGTCGACGTCGAAGTCAAACGCCAGCGTGCGAAGTATCTCTTCTCGCATATCATCAAGCGTTCCTTCGGCGTAGTGTGGAGCCACCAGGCTTTCAATGACGTCCCGCAACATATCCATCAGATCGCCTTGCATTCTCTCTCCGAGAAGCGCATGGCGACGGCGGTCGTAGATCACTTCCCGCTGAGCATTGAGGACGTCGTCATATTCGAGCTGACGCTTTCTAATTCCAAAGTTGTTTTGTTCAACTTTTTTCTGCGCACGTTCGATGCTTTTGTTCACCCAGGGGTGCTCGATTACAGCATCTTCCTCAAGATTCATCCGATCCATCACCTTCGCAACACGATCGCTGCTGAAGAGTCGCATCAGATTGTCGTCCAGCGATACATAGAACTGACTAACACCAGCATCACCCTGACGACCGGATCGGCCACGGAGCTGCAAGTCAATGCGGCGACTTTCGTGACGTTCGGTACCTATAACGGCGAGCCCACCCACTTCGCGCACACCGGGCCCCAACTTGATATCCGTCCCACGACCAGCCATGTTGGTGGCAATGGTCACAGCACCCTTCGAACCCGCACCTGCAACAATGTGTGCCTCTTGTTCAGCTCGATCGCGCTTAGCATTCAAAACATTGTGCTTGATGTTGCCTCTTTTGAGCATACGGCTCAACGTTTCGCTAACCTCAACAGATGTAGTACCTACCAGGACGGGCTGACCTTTCTCATTGTACTCTCGAATCTTGTCGATAACAGCGTTATACTTCGCACGCTTGGTCTTGAATACGAGGTCATTCCGATCATCGCGCGTGATCGGTTTGTTCGTTGGCACTACAACGACATCGATGCCGTATATCTTGAAAAACTCCTCGGACTCGGTCTCCGCCGTACCGGTCATACCGGCTAGCTTCGAATACATTCGGAAATAGTTCTGCAACGTGATTGTCGCGTACGTCTGCGTTGGAGCCTGTACTTTTACATTTTCCTTGGCTTCTATTGCCTGATGCAAACCGTCGGAATACCGGCGTCCAGGGAGCACGCGCCCTGTGTGTGTGTCGACAATCATTACACGACCGTCCTGCACGATGTATTCGATGTCCTTCTCGTACAACGTGTAGGCTTTCAGTAACTGCTCGATAGCATGAAGGCGCTCGGCCTTATCCGAATAGTCGCTGTAAAGATTTCGCTTTTTGTCTTCGAGTTCCTTGGTTAATAATCTCTTGTCGTTGAGAAGCTTGTTTTCCTTCTTCTCTTCCGGAAGGTCTTCTGCTGCTATGCGAGCATGGAGTTCTTTAACCGCGGCAGCATGTTCCTGCTCGAATTTGGCAACTTCCAGCCCGATATCCGGAAGCACGAACAAATCAACGGACTGACTGGCAGCCTTCGAGATAAACTGTCGGCCTTTCTCCGTCATCTCCAGAGCATGCTGCTTTTCATCGAGAGCATAGAAAAGCTCGTCATCGACGAATGGCATGTTCTTGGCGTTGTCCTGCAGGTAATGGAACTCCGTCCGTTGCAATAACTGGGCAACGCCCGGTTCCGCCAGAAGCTTTCTGAGCTTCTTGTTTTTCTGAAAGCCGCGGGAGGCCCGGAGTAATGAAAGGCCAGCGTCGGTTTCCAGTTCGTTAGCTCGCTTCTTATCACCCTCTTCGAGGGCAGCATCGCGAGCCTTCAACAGGGATTCCGCATCGGCGACAAAGTGTGCCACCAATTTCTTCTGTTGACTGACAAGCTTGTCAATCGGGTTCCGTAATTCTGTGAACCGATCGTCATCTGGTTGAGGAACCGGACCTGAAATAATCAGTGGCGTTCGGGCTTCGTCAATCAGAACGGAGTCGACTTCGTCAACGATGGCGAAATGGTGGTCGCGCTGAACGAGCTGATCCGGATCCACAACAAAAGAATTATCTCGCAGGTAGTCGAATCCGAATTCGTTGTTGGTGCCGTACGTTATGTCAACGCGATATGCTTTACGACGTCCTTCCGAGTGTGCTTCATACTTGTCGATCACGTCGGAATGAATTCCCAGGAACTCAAAGATCGGCGCCATCCACTCACAGTCTCGCTGAGCGAGATACGGGTTCACTGTGATGACGTGAACTCCACGGCCGACTAGTGCATTCAGATACATCGGAGCAACAGCAACGAGCGTCTTACCCTCACCAGTTTTCATCTCCGCGATACGACCCTGGTGAATGGCTACGCCACCGAGCAGCTGAACATCGTAGGGTATCATGTCCCACGTTATCTCCGAACCACCTGCTTCCCATTTTTTACCGACCATCCTTCGGCAGACTTCTTTGACAACGGCAAAGGCTTCGGGAAGAAGTTCGTTGAGAGTCTGCTCTACTGTTTCAAGCCACTCTTCTTCAAGCTTATCCAGCTCGTTGTAAATCTCATGTCGTTCCTCGATGGTTAGTGTCCCATCGCTGTGCTCACCATTCTCGCCGGAAGCATGCGAAGGCGCATATCCTTTCAGGCGGGCGCGGGCTTGCTTCTGATCTTCCTCAATCTCCGCGACAGCCTCGCCAATGATGTTCTTGAACTCGTCCGTTTTAGCCCGAAGCTGGGGGTCTGAGAGGTTCTTGACCTTGAATTCGAACGACTTGATCTCTTCGACGATCGGCCAGAGCTTCTTAAGTTCTCGCTCTGTACCGGAACCGAAGAGTTTTTTAATTACCTCGAGCATCTTCCAGGTATTTTTGGCCAGTTATCACGGCAGTCTTTTCCAAGACACTGCCATACTGACACATTTAATAAAGAAAAAGATTTGATACAAACAACGATCCAAAAGAAACGGCGATGTAACCTTGGGTCTTACCAAATAGCGGACGTAAACACGCTAACCGTGTTTATCCGTTCCCTGGGTTCGGTTAAGAGCATAAGGATTCAGGAACTACCGGGCACCTACGTCTTTTCACATGCGCCCGGCCTCGGTTTGACGGTCCCCTGCCACTTAGACAGCGGAGTATTGTCTTCAACCCGCCATGGCTGTATTAATCCCTTTGTATTTGAACAGTTATTGCCGATCCTGACTGTGTAACCTCGTCTGTATCCCATCTATGAATCGATCAATTACCCTTCTCGCTTACGTGTTGGCGTTTCTGCTACCAGTCGGGAGTGCGATTGCTCAAGTCGGACAACCCACGACGTTCTCATTTCTCAGACTCGAGCCTTCGGCAGCATCGGCTTCACTGGGCGGATCTGTCGTCGCTGTCCCCAACGATGACGTATCTACCTTCCTCTATAACCCGGCTCGACTTCAGTCAGATATGTCCGGTACGTTATCGCTCACATATCTGAACCATCTCTCTGATATAAACTCGGGCCTCGCGGCTTACGTGTACGCTAGCGAAAAACTAAACACCACTTTTGCAGGAGCCATCCGGTACATGAGTTGGGGATCGATAGAAGGGGCCGACGAATTGGGCCAGAGCACCGGGGAGTTTGGCGCTGCGAACCTCGCTCTGACAGTCAGCGCAGCCCGGTTGTACAACGCACGTACCTCGTACGGCGCGTCTGTACATCTTATTCGATCTGATATTGATTCATTTGGAGCAACCGCACTTGCGTTCGACCTCGGCGGTAGCTATTCGATGGACGACAGCGGACTCACCGTGGCCGCTTCACTGAGCAATGCCGGTGTTACCGTTAGCTCGCTTGGAGATACCACCGACGAACTCCCAATCGATCTTCGCATAGGTGCATCTAAACAACTGCTGCACTTACCGCTCCTTCTGACGGCAACCTTCTACAATCTTACTGACTTCGAAAAAACGAACGCTGCCGCGTCTCGTCTTGATGATGTCCTTCACCACCTTGTGGTCGGCGGCGAATTTCAGTTTGGTTCTTCATTTAAAGCGCGCGTCGGCTACAATCATCGCCGGCACGATGAACTCAAAACCAAAACCCGACTGGATTTTGCCGGGTTCTCAATGGGTGTTGGAATAGCTGTCCGTAAAATCAGGGTCGACTATGCTCGAAGTTCGTGGTCCGAAAACGGCAGCCTCAATCAATTCACGGTCAGCACGAGGATAAATTAGTGGCCACCTTTCAAAAATCCGCTCTATTCCTGTTCCTGGTTCTTATCGCTATCGGTGGTTGCAGGGCGCTCACTGACGCTAACACTACTCAGGACAACACCATTGATCTGCTCGAACGAGAATTTATCCTTCTCGAAGACTCGCAAACTCGACTGACATTCGTGACAACCCTGGCTGATTCCAGGTGTCCTTCAGATGCTCAATGCGTTGTGCAAGGCAGCACGACTATCGAAATGCGCCTGGACAACGCTGTAGAGCACTACGTCTTTGAGCTGTCAGGATACGTCGGACCCGATGGCAATGATGAGTCTAATCCGGTTTTTGTCGTTGTCGATGGGGTTAAAATTACGCTGCTAAAACTGAGTCCGTACCCCCTTGCCAGCGCTCCGTCCAACGATCTCTATCGTGCGACGCTGCGTGTTGAATTCTAGAAGTTGCGGCACTGGTAGTCGGGACGAGTCGTTTTCTAGACAGACACGGCGCAGTTCGACTACTTGAGGAGAAGCCCCTGTTTCTTGAACGAGATCATTGTTGTCTCGAGCGTGCCGTGACGCATGCGGTTGCGAACCTCTTCCAGGTCCATCCCTGCGTTCAACCAGATCAATGCGGCAGTATGGGTCAGCGAATGTGGCGATACACCCGACCTTTTTATTCCAGCACGAGAAAGGTACTCATTGATTCTCGTTCTGATAGATCTGGTATTCAGCCGCTCACCATCCGATCTGTGACCATGAGATACAAAGAGTGGAGACTCCGGTGAGACCCGGGGTCGTGACGCAAGGTACTCCTGCACCTTGTGTATTACAGGCATGTCGACGGGTACCTGCTGATCCTTGACGGTTCTTCCCTTTCCCTGGACACGAAGAAACCATCCCATCAGTGTTTGCTCAAGATCTCCGACGTCTGCCCGGACAATCTCGATCTCGCTCAGGCCGGAGTACAGCATGAGAAACACGATGGCCTGGTCGCGCTTGGCAATCTGAGATACCGGGTTGAGTACTTTAATCAGGGCGTCGATCTCATCGGAGTTAAGCACCTGTCGCGAGTGCGTACTTGGGCGCCGATTACCTTTGACAGCGCGGGCCGGATTCTCCTGCAGCATACCGATGTCAACCAGGTACTGGCAGAAGCGGCGTAGCGCCGTCAGATACGTTGAGATCGACACATCGTGTAGTCCCTTCGAATCTGACAGGTAACTCTTGTAGGCTTCCACACCCTCCTGATTGAAGGCGAACGGTTTTCGTCGAACGGACGCAATCCAGCGGATCAATTCATTCAACGAACGGCGGTACGTGCCAATCGTCGCCGGGCTCTTACCAATGAGATATTCGCGGACGAAATCATCGATTCGACGGGAAATTTCACCTACCGTCAATTCGACAGTCGTATCCGTACTCTTTTCGGGTTGCGAATCCATGCCTAGAGGAATTAGCGTCCAAATCACCGGATACGCACGATGCGGACCGGGTCAGAGCCTGAAGATACGGAAAATATCAATAACGGACATTAGAACTGACGGTGAATCAGCTACACTTCCATATCGACGTTATACGACTCAATGCCGGTAACAAAATGGTGCAGGAAGGAGGCGGCCATCGCTCCATCAATAATCCGATGATCGTATGAGAGCGATACATACATCATACTACGGATACAGATGACATCTCCCAGGTCATCATCTTCAATGACGACGGGACGCTTCTTGATGGCGCCAGTCGCCATGATGGCAACCTGCGGCTGTGCAATAATGGGCGTACCCATAATTGAACCCAACGAGCCAATATTCGTGACGGTGATGGTACCGCCCTGAAGATCATCCGGCTGCAGCTGCTTGTTCCTTGCTCGATTTGCAAGCTCCGAAGCCGCCTTTGCCAGGCCGGCAATATTTTTATGACCTGCATCCTTGATTACTGGAACGACGAGACCCGTCTTGTCAATAGCAACGGCTATACCCACGTGGTAATCCTTCTTGACGAGAATTGTGTCGCCCTCAACCGAGGCATTCATGATCGGATGTTCTCGAAGTGCATCAACGGCTGCATGTACGAAGAACGGGGTGTATGTTAGCTTGATACCTTCACGATCGAGAAACATCGCCTTGTTCTTCTCTCGCAACTTTACAAGATTGGTGACATCAGCCTCAGCAAATGAGGTGACATGAGCGGACGTCTTCTTGGACTCCGTCATGTGATGAGCAATGATCTGCCTCATCCTGTCCATCTTGATGATTTCCACTCTGCCATCCGCAGAGGTGGTCGACGCGACCGCCGTTTGTTTCGCCGGGGCTTTCGGTTGCGCAGCACTTCGTGCCGGTTGAGCAACGGTGGGCGAGGACGTGCGGTTCTTTATGTATCCCATCAAGTCGGCTTTGGTAACGCGACCGTCGCGACCTGTTCCACCGATCGATTCCAGCTCGGAAAGGCTAACCCCCTCTTCTTCCGCGATTGATCGTACGAGCGGGGAGAAAAATTGTCCGGCACTTCCCTGACGTGGAATGGGACCCGACGGAGCGGCCACAACCGCCGTAGATGCTGCCGCACCGTCACCTGATGATGCCGGTGCAGGATCCACGCTCATCGCCTGCTCTCCATTTCCTGAGGGTGCTGGTGCACTTACCGCAGCGGCTGCGCCTTCGCCAGTTGCGATGCGCGCAATGACAGTGCCGACCTCGACCGTTTCCCCTTCCGGAATTTCAATGGAATGAAGGATGCCTTCCGCTGGTGAGGGTACTTCTGTATCTACTTTGTCAGTAGCGATTTCGAGGAGTGTTTCATCCATCTCGACCTCGTCGCCCGGCTGCTTGTGCCATGTAAGGATAGTGCCTTCCATGATACTCTCACCCATTTTGGGCATGACGACATCGACGGTTTGCATATTGGCCGCAGGAGCAGGTTTCGACGGGGTTGGCACAGGAGCTGGTGCGGGTTCAGGCTTCTTCGCCTCGGCAACAGGCGGGGCAGCTGGTTCCGAGGCAGCGGGTGCAGACGGAGTCTCGTTGGATACGACCGCCGCATCAACATCGGTTTCGATTGTAGCGATGAGAGTCCCGACATCGACGGTATCACCTTCAGCCACTAAAATAGATGTTAACACGCCGGCGGACGGTGAGGGCACCTCCGTATCAACTTTATCAGTGCCGATTTCGAGAATGGTTTCGTCAACATCGACTGTGTCGCCGGGTTGCTTGTGCCAGACGATTACAGTGCCTTCGGTAATACTCTCGCCCATTTTGGGCATGATAACATCGACTTTTGCCATTATTAGTCTTCGGCGAATTGGAGGTGCAGAGGAAGAAATATACGTAATGTCATTCTATTGACTGGCACGCTGTGTGTTTCTGTTTTATCGACGTAGTTGCAAAAAGAAAAAGCCCGAAACCATCCGGTTTCGGGCTTTTGCAGTTCATTAGTCAAGCTCAGGCCAGCAGTGGGATTTATTCAAAAGGCGGTCCGCCTGAATTCTACCCACCAAGCTACCCTGTGCAACTATGCGATAAGCGGCGCAATAACAAGAGCTACTACCGCAATCAATTTGATCAGGATGTTCAGGCTTGGACCACTGGTATCCTTCAGCGGGTCACCTACCGTATCTCCGACAACCGCTGCCTTGTGTACATCGCTGCCCTTGCCATACGTCTTGCCGTCGATAACAATCGATCCTTCAACCAGCTTCTTGGCATTATCCCACGCTCCACCAGCATTTGACTGGAAAATGGCGAAGAGCACGCCGGAAACAGTCACGCCAGCGAGTAGGCCACCAAGCATATCCTTCGAGATGAAACCTATCACGACTGGAACCGATACTGCCAGCAAACCAGGCAGGATCATTTCGCGAATAGCTGCTGCCGTTGATATGTCGACACACTTGGCATACTCTGCCTTTGCTGTGCCTTCTCGCAGGCCAGGTATTTCAGCGAACTGTCTACCTACTTCCTTGATCATGTCCGCTGCTGCACGGCCAACGGCTCCCATCGCCATGGCGCTAAACACATACGGAAGCATGGCTCCCAGCAGGAGTCCCGCCATGATAACCGGGTCGGCGACGTTGATATTGTCGACACCAGCCTGCTGCATAAAGGCAGCAAAGAGTGCAAGTGCCGTCAGGGCTGCTGAACCGATAGCAAACCCTTTACCGATTGCTGCCGTCGTGTTACCTACCGCATCCAGCTTGTCTGTACGCTCCCGAACCTCCGGCGGCAGATCTGCCATCTCCGCGATGCCACCGGCATTGTCGGAAATCGGACCGTACGCATCTACAGCCAGCTGTATCCCGGTTACGGACAGCATACCAAGGGCAGCGATCGCGATGCCGTAGAGACCAGCGAAATGACTCGCCCCGATAATAGCAAGCGCCAGGATAAACGCCGGAATGCCTGTAGAGAACATGCCCACGCCGAGGCCGGCGATGATGTTTGTGGCAGCGCCTGTCACACTCTGATTGGCGATGCCGATGACCGGTTTGCCGTGTGTTGACGTGTAGTATTCCGTTACGAGACCAATTAGCACTCCGGCGGAAAGACCAATGATGACAGCCCAGAAAATTCCGAGTGATGAATAAGAAACTCCGGCAGTCGACCACGTCGTCGGAAGCAGCCAGTCGATTATGAAAAAGGACAGGACTGCCATGATGGCGGCTGCACCAAATTCACCCATGTTCAATCCCTTCTGCGGGTTGCCACCTTCTTTCACACGAACGAAGAACGAACCGGCGATAGATACCAGGATGCCAACGGCCGCAATGACGAGAGGCAGTATAACCGCACCCAGGTCACGTGCTCCTTCGGCGACCATGGCAGGCATGAATGCCGTTCCAAGAACCATGGTACCGATGATGGAACCGACATAGCTTTCGAAAAGGTCAGCGCCCATACCAGCGACGTCGCCGACGTTGTCACCAACGTTGTCGGCAATTGTAGCAGGGTTGCGAGGGTCATCTTCTGGAATACCTTCGTACACTTTGCCTGCAAGGTCGGCACCGACATCAGCAGCTTTGGTGTAGATACCACCGCCAACACGTGCGAACAGTGCGATCGATGAGGCACCCAGAGAGAAGCCTGAAATTACATTGATTACTTTAACGGTCGTCCAGCCAATTTCTCCATAGATGATGAAGAGCGAGCTGAGGCCGAGTACACCGAGACCCACGACACAGAGTCCCATGACGAGTCCGCCGGAGAAAGCGACGTTCAGAGCAGGCGCGAGGCCGGTACGGGCTGCATGTGTCGTCCGAACGTTTGCCTTCGTTGCAACGGACATACCGATGAATCCGGCGAGTCCCGAGCAGAGTGCACCTACTACAAACGAAACGGCAATCAACCACGACGAATTCGCCTGGGTAGCGTTAGCAAAGCCGAGAAGTACTGCGACTACTACAACGAAGATCATGAGGACGCGGTACTCGCGTCGCAGGAATGCCCGGGCTCCCTCCGAGATGTTACCGGCGATTTCGCGCATTAAATCGGTGCCGTCATCCTGCCTGGTAACCCACTGTGCTTTGAAAAAGGCATATATCAGCGCGATAACACCAGCTACAGGGACTAAATACGTAATTGTTTGAGTATCCATTTATTCCGTTGTCGGATTTCTTGATTATACCTTTGCGTTCGCAGACCGGTCAGTGGGTCAACCAATAATAGGTCGTCGTAGAGAACCTGAATCGTTACTGTGACGCCGACACTACGTATCGGCCGTCAGGAGATAACAGTGGACTGCCGGGGTTTATTCAGCTCGTAAAAATAGCCCTCACTGGACCCATTAGCTGTTCTTTAACGCATAATTCTCACTTTTTGGAGCATTTTCGTGCGTTGCGCGAACACTGTGAGTACGAATTGAAATAAACTCCTTATTCCTTTGAGGATAGCGTGACTATCCGCGGCTATTGAACCTGTTCATAGCATCATTCAGACCTCTTGAAACGAAGGTCAATGCTGCTCTGGCGGCCTGATCGAGGATATCATCCAACTGTGCATTCTCCTCATCGGTGAATGTCGACAGGACGTGGTCCACTTGCTGACCGCGTTCGAAGTCGCTCCCAACGCCCAGGCGTAGCCGCGCGAATTCGTCAGTGCCCAGCTCATCGATAATGTCCTGAAGACCGTTGTGACCTCCAGCTCCACCACGTGCACGAATCCGAAGAGACCCGTAGGGCAGATTCAAGTCGTCCACAATTACGAGCAGAGACTCGGTCGGGATATTGTTTCTGTTGAGCAGCTTTCGGACGACGCCGCCACTCCGGTTCATGTACAAGAGGGGCTTGGCGACAATGAAAGAGCGACTCTGATATCTACCAGAGCCGCTCAACGCATTGTCCTTATTTGTATCGATCGTAGTCCGTGACTTCGCGGCAATCGTATCGATAACATCGAAACCGATGTTATGTCTCGTGCCCACGTACTCGTCGCCCACGTTCCCGAGTCCTACAATCAGCCTGGTATTGGAAGCCATGCGTTTGGAAGATCCGAATAACCGTGACAACCAGTCGACAATCACGAGATCAATTGGCTAGGTACGGATCAGGAATCCGAATCAGATGAATCACCTTCAGCACCTTCTTCGCCTTCGGCACCACCTTCGCCATCTTCGCCTTCGGCCAATTCGCCATCGACTGCTTCGGCGACTTCTTCTTCCTCTTCAGCACGAGGAGCGACGACGGTCACCAGGCTCTGGCGTTCCGGATTCTGAATCTCGATATCTGCCAGGTCCAGGTCGCTCACGTGGAGCGTATCGCCGATATTCAACGCCGTGATATCGACGGTAATGTGATCGGGAATATCCTTCGGGAAGCAGAGGACTTCCAATTCGTGAAGCAGGAATTCTACCTCGCCACCTGCTTTCTGCCCAGCAGATTTACCTGTGAACTGAACAGGAATGTTCAGCTTGATTTTCTGGCCTGCCTGCAGAGCGACAAAGTCGGCATGAATTGGTTCATCGGTCAGCGGATGGAAGTCCACATCTTTGACTACGCAATCATAAGATTCTTTGCCGACTGTAAGTTCAATCCGATGCATTTCGTCCGTGAAGACGAGGCCTCGCATATCCAACCTACCGAGCTGAAACAGTACGGGGTCTTGTTCACGGCCGTAAAGTACACAAGGTACAGATCCAGACCTGCGCACCTGGCGAGCAACCTTGCTACCCGCTGCCCGCTTTTGGGCTTCCATTTTAAGTATATTCATCGTTAGAACTTGTAGTAAGCTTTATTTATTACTCCACAAACAACGTCGAGATAGAAGCATCGGTTGAGATGCGTCGAATCGCATCTGCGAAAATCGCCGCAACCGATACTACCTCGATCTTGCTGGATTCTTTTTTAAGTGGGATCGTGTCGGTGACAACGAGTCTCCCTATTTCTGAAGCTTCAATGCGTTCATAAGCTGGCCCCGATAGTACGGGGTGCGTACATGCCGCCATTATTTGAAGCGCTCCAGCTTCGCGCAGGGCTTTGGCCCCACTTGTTATCGTTCCTGCTGTGTCGATGATGTCATCGATTAACAGAACGTCTTTTCCATCTACTTCACCGATGATATTCATGACTTCCGCGCTGTTCTGCTTTGGTCGTCGTTTATCTATCACCGCTAGTTCGGCGTTCAGTCGCTTTGCATACGCTCTGGCTATTTTGAGTGCCCCGACGTCGGGAGCAACTACAACCAGGTTCGTGGAGTCCAGCGTTGATCCGAAATAGTCGCTGAACACGGCGGAGCCGTACAAATGATCCACAGGTACGTCGAAGAAACCCTGAATTTGGGACGCGTGGAGGTCCATGGTCAGTACGCGGTCGATGCCGGCGGTCCGCAGCATGTTGGCCATCAGCTTTGCCGCGATCGACACACGGGGTTGGTCTTTCCGTTCCTGGCGCGCGTAGCCGAAGTATGGGATGACTGCCGTAACGCGCGTGGCAGAGGCCCGCTTGGCAGCATCAATCAGTAGAAAGAGCTCCATCCAATGGTCGCCATGGGGATGCGTGCTCTGGATGATGAACAGGTCCGTACCACGGATCGACTCTTCGTAGCGGACGTAAATTTCGCCGTCCGAGAAATTCTTGATGGTGACTGCACCCAGATCCTTTCCGAACTCACCGGCTATAGCCTGGCCCAACGAACGATTTGATCGTCCGGCAAATATCGTAATCGGAGATCCGCTCGTAGATACCATAATAGCCGTGTTTTTTCGGAATACTTTTTCTGCCCGGCAAGAACTAACCCCGCCTTCGTCGTCAGTCAGCCTTGGGGCCTCCTGCCGATTCTTTCGCCCCACATCCTCCCGGAAAAGGCTGGAGATTTACCAGCATTTGTTGCCCGGGGAGGATTCGAACCTCCACGTACGGCTTCAAAGGCCGCTGTCCTGCCATTAGACGACCGGGCAAAAAGGCGACAAAGCCGCAGAACAGCCAAGATACAAAGGCCTGCGAGCCGATGCCACCGATTCGACTCCAGAATGAGGCACGTGCGCCCTCATCCCACTAATTCTCACCAAGCCTTCACGCGGACTATTCCCGAACTGGCCCCGCAGGTGGTAAATGGTCACCTACAGTTTCTATAAACATCGGCATCGGCCCGGCTGGCATCCCCAGGGTTGCTTTTTCTTCCTCTACGATCCTCCGGACGTCGGCTAGCAGTGACGGAGCATCAAAAACGACACCTCCCTTGATCGTGTACTTGATCCCTCCCACTTTCTCGACCTCTCCAGTCTCATCGTTCAACTTGACGGCACCAGTGCCGTAAAGGAGCTTCAAATTAGCGATTGGATTACCAGGCACCAGGACGAGGTCGGCCTTCTTGCCTACCTGAATAGTACCGATCTCCAGGTCCATCCCGACAGCCTCTGCAGCCTGGTTCGTTGCAGATCGAATAACTTCCAGCGGATGGAATCCTGCTTCCTGCATGAGCTCCATCTCCTGGATATACCCGAAACCGTAAAGGTTATAAATGTAACCGGAGTCGCTGCCGAGCGTCACGCGCCCGCCACGATTCTTGTATTCGTTGACAAAAGTCATCCACAGGCGGAAGTTCTCTTTCCATGCGATCTCATCGGCCGTGGTCCAATCAAACCAGTACGATCCGTGGGCCGCACGGCTGGGCCGGTAATAGTCCCATAGCGATGGAGTCGTGTATGTTGCATGCCACTCACGTCGACTCTGCGCCATCAGGTCACGACTGGCGAGATAGGAGATAAACGTAGGGTCGAGCGTGAAATCAAGTGCCAGCAGAGAATCCATCACTGCATTCCAGTGGTCGCTGTAAGGAGCAGCTGCCTGTTTCCAAAGCCTTCCGGCCTCGCCGAAACGATGCTGCTCATTGGAATAATTGTAGTCGACTGGATAGTCCTGAATGATCCGATCTTCGAACAGCGCCTCCGGCAAGCCGTACCAATGCTCCATCGACGTCAAACCCAGGGCTGCAGTCGTTAGCACATTCATACGTGTCACGTTCAGTTGTGCATGGTGCTCCGTAGATCCCAGTCCCTGTTTGACGGCCTCGTCAAGGGCTGCTTCCATAATCTCCGGCGGGGCGCCAAAGAATTTGATACCGGACGCTCCCTTCGCTTTCACCCAGCGAACCCACTCGCGCGCATCTTCTGCAGTAAGAATCGAGCGGCCAAAATCTTGACCGAAGACGGGGTACGGTACTATGCGAGGAGATGCCACAACATTTGCCTCGCTCAATGCCTGAAGCTCGAGAATCCAGTCGACGCCCTTCGCGCCGACGACACGCGAGGTCGTTATTCCGTGAGCCAGCCACAACTTTAGTACATACTCAAGCGGCACACCCTGACCCCCGTCGATCGTGTGTGGGTGCCCGTGCATATCGATGAAACCCGGAAGTACGTACATCCCGGTAGCATCAATCTCACGAGTTCCAGCTTCGGGCCGACGGTTTTCATTTATGGGCAGCCCGGGGTAGCCGACATTCCTGACGGATGTGATAATGTCATTTTCGATCACGATACCTTACCCTGT
>CBDUKH010000060.1:0-22877 GCA_965367755.1 uncultured Rhodothermales bacterium | reverse complement strand
GATGAGATTAATTTTTACCTACCGAAGAAGTATATGAGCATCTCATCCAGATGTGCTTTCCAACTTCCCCACGAATGGCCTTCATGCCACTCATTCCACTTGACCTCATAGCCCTTCTCAAGAAGCCCATCTCGTACGACGCGACCTGTTTCCGCAATTGACGGCTCATACGTTCCCCAGTCCAAATAAAACTTGATATCTTTACTTTCACCGTCGAGCAGCTCGTTCATTACGCTCTGATCTGCAACCCAGTATGATGGTGAAAAGGGAGCACACAATCCGAATATCTCCGGATGTCGATAGCAAAGTTGGGTCGATATCAGGCCTCCAAGAGATACTCCTGTCGTTGCTCGCCTCTTCGCTTCCGACGAAATCGAGTATTCTTCAGATGCAAACGGGACAAGTACGGAAGTGATAAATGTTTCGTAGCCTTCCGTCCCATCGAAACCATATTCGGCGTTTCGATCAACCGGGTTAACGAACAAACCGACAACGGGCTCGATCTTCTCATCTGCAATTAGATTGTCCAGGACTTCTTTTGCTGCACCAATATTCAGATAGTCCGAGCCGTCGTGGAATAACATCATCCCGTAAACATTCTCCGAACTGTACGCGGCAGGAAGGTATACTTCAAAGCTTCGTTCGACGCCGGTCGAAGGATCAACGATCGTTCGACTGACTAACGTTCCGTGCGCGATGTCAGGGCGTTCGACAATTTCTTCTGCCCTGACATATTGTGACATTGCCAGTTCTGAATTGTAACCAAATCCACCTTCAGTTTTGTAAGGGTTACCCGGGTCAAGAATCCACTCCTCTCCATCTAACACTAATTTATAGTCCAGCCTCGCGGTGGGCTCAAAGTGTTCACGTCGGAACCAGGTATCAGTCGACGCTATCCTGGTAAAATCGGATTTCTTGGGATCCCAATTGTTAAAGTCGCCAGCAACCTGCACGCTCTTGTAGTCGCCCTGTATTAGAAAGACGGCGGTGTCCCCATCGATAAATGGCAGCTCAACTGATGCCAGAAAATCGTCTGCAATCTTCTGCCTTTCATCTTCCGCTGCTGACTCAATGTCTTGCAGCAATGAGTCGAATGACGAGTCAACAGCCGATGCTGAAACCTCGTATGAAACTGAGACCTGCGCTTCGGACCGCTTTCCGCCAGTGCATCCTATGATCGACGCACAAAGGACTACGGCAAGGCATTTTCGAATTTGATTTTGTGTCGTCATGTGTTGCGTGCTCATAAAGAAATTCCGCGTGCAAACATTACTCGCAATTGTGGCGAGGGTTCACCGATCGAGCTCCATTGAAGATCTCGAAGACGCGTCAACGCGCCAGAGGAAAATGTGCACAGCTCCGGTTTGAAGAAATGACATGATTTTTATTTTTATCTAGACCAGTTCTAAATAAGAATGTATATTCCGCTCAGATATTGACGAAATGCAGTTCTGAGCCGCACCTGGTCAATCTATTTGGAAAAAACCGCGCCAATTAGCCGCCCGAAAAGAATGCTTTTAAACATACGGACCGGATTATCTCTAATAGCCATCCTCGTCTGCTGCCCCGTGTTGTCGGGAAATATCGCTCGTGCCCAGGTCGGTGACGTCGAAGGATTTATTGTCGACGAATACTCTGGCGAGGCCCTGCCCGGCGTTAACATCTATCTGGAGAACACGACCATCGGCGGGATGACTGGACCAGACGGGCTGTTTGTCATCGAGAATGTCCCTATTGGCAACTATACCTTGATAGCTCGATTAATCGGGTACGCTTCCAGGCACCACAAAGTCGTAATTCAGGCCGATCATGTGCAAAGAGTCCGACTCTCACTGCACGAACAACCGATTGAGATACCCGAAATCGTAATCGAACGAGTGATGCTCACTGGCGGGCGACACGGATTGCTGGACGTACCTGGCTCCGCCCACTATGTCGGTCCGAAACAGCTTGACAATTTTAGTTACAACGATATCCAACGCGTTCTGCGTGGAGTCCCGGGCGTAAACATTCAGGAAGAAGACGGGTACGGGCTTCGTCCGAACATAGGAATGCGTGGCACCGGTACCGAGCGCAGTTCGAAGATTACCGTTATGGAGGATGGAGTTCTGATGGCGCCTGCTCCTTACGCAGCACCGTCGGCATACTATTTCCCCACTGTAGGCAGGATGCAGGCAGTGGAAGTCCGCAAGGGATCAAGTCAGATTAAGTATGGACCATACACTACTGGCGGTGCCATAAACCTCGTATCCACCCAGATCCCCAACGAATTCTCTGGCCACGCAGAAATATTAGCCGGGGGAGACGAGAACCGTACTGTCCACGCCCACGTCGGAGATTCCTATAAGCACGTCGGATTTCTCGTTGAAACCTACCAGGCAAAATCAGACGGTTTTAAAAATCTCGAAAGCGGTGGACCCACCGGGTTTGACAAGAAGGACTTCCTCGCCAAAATTCGCTTCAACACGAGTCGTACAGCTTCGGTCTACCAGGCCATCACTGCGAAAATTAGCCAGACGGATGAGACGTCGAACGAAACCTATCTTGGATTAACGGATGCTGACTTCCAGCAAACGCCTAATCTTCGTTATGCCGGGTCGCAGATCGACCTGATGCAGGCCACACAGCGACACGCCATCGTCCGGCACGTTGTGCGTCCATCCCGCTTTGTTGACATCACTACGACAGCATACCGCACAGAATTCGAGCGCGACTGGTACAAACTGGATCGAGTGCGAGCAACAGTAGACGACGCTGGTGTTTCCATAAGCGCTATACTTGACGACCCTCAGATGTATAATGCCGAGTTTGCAATCTTGAGAGGAGCGACATCAACGAATGATAACGCCCTCGAAGTAAAGCATAACAATCGAGCGTATTATGCACAGGGGTTGCAATCGATCGTCGGTCTGAGTTTTTCAGGTGGATCTTTATCGCACGACACAGAATTTGGTGTACGGATTCACGATGATGAGATGGATCGATTTCAGTGGGTCGATCTGTACAGCATGAATAGCAGTGTAATGTCACTCACGCAAGCCGGGGAGAAAGGAACAGAGAGCAATCGCATTGAGCGTGCGTCAGCAATTTCGTCGTATGTTCAGTATTCTGTTTCCGGCGTCAAGTGGTCGGTCACACCAGGTATTCGATACGAACACATCACTATCAGTCGCGACGACTACGGCGGTGATGATCCTGATCGATCGGGAGAAAACATGACTACACGTGAGAACGTCGTAAACGCATTTATTCCCGGTGTAGGATTTGACTATAATCTGACGTCAAAGTTAAAACTCTTCACCGGTGTACATAAAGGTTTCGCACCTCCCGGCTCGCGCGAGGACACGAAACCGGAAGAGAGTACCAACTACGAGCTGGGAGGCAGATATTTCTCCGGGGTTGTAGCCGCCGAGGGCGTCGTATTCTTCAACGACTACAGCAATCTGCTCGGTGCCGATCTGGCGTCAAGTGGTGGCCAGGGAACCGCTGACCAATTTAACGGAGGCGAGGTAAACACGGCTGGTGTAGAACTTTCCACCGGGTACGATTTCGGCGCGATTCACGATATGAATCTGTCGATCCCGATAAACATTGCCTATACGTATACGCGTGCCCGGTTTGTTAATTCGTTTGAAAGCGAGTTCGAGCCGTGGGGTTCGGTCAGAGAAGGCGATGCCTTGCCTTACCTCCCAGCGCATCAGCTTGCACTTGGTGTCGGTATTCGAACCCTCAAGGCTGGCATCGAGGTGAGCGGCAAATATGTAAGTGAGATGCGAACTGTTGCCGGTCAGGGAAGCATTGCGCCCAGTGAGTCAATCGGACATCACTTCGTTGTCGATATCGCGGGCAACTATTCGATCAGTCGGTATGTGAAGTTGTTCGCAACAGTGAGGAACGTTTCAGATGAATCGTACGTCGTCGCCCGTCGCCCGGCAGGGCTCCGGCCCGGACTTCCGCGGCTATTCCTGCTTGGACTGAAAACTGACTTCTAACAGCTACGATGATCGTGAGCGAAGTGCTGCCGTCGGTGGCGGAACGAAGTGGCCGACTCCACCTCCACGCTGGTCGTTGAATGTATTTGGAGCATCGCCGGCGGCTACTCTTTCCGACCATGTCACATGAGATGAGCCGTCGTCGCGACGGACCATGGTAATACAGTCTTCTACCGGACAGACTATGGAGCACAGATTGCAGCCGACACAATTCTCTTCGATGATATAGGGGACGCGTCCATTCCCATCCGGCAGTCCGATAGCCTGATGCGCTCCATCCTCACACGCAATGTAGCACAGCTGGCACTCGACACATTTTTCAGTGTTGATTTCGGCGACAATTTTGTAGTCCAGATTCAAGTTCTCCCATGCCTTCACGTTCGGAACAGCTCTTCCCACCATCTCTGCAATTGAGCTATACTGCTTGTCAATCATATACTGCTCGACGCCAGCGATAAGGTCGCGGACGATGCCGAAGCCGTAGTGCATGACGGCAGTGCATACCTGGACGGAGCCAGCCCCGAGGACAATGTGTTCGAGAGCGTCTCGCCAGTTTTCGATTCCACCGATTCCCGATATCGGTAAGTTTACTGCAGGATCCTGGGCGCAGTTCTTTACCATGTTCAAGGCAATCGGCTTGACGGCAGGCCCACAGTATCCACCGTTTGTGCTCTTGCCGTCTACGTACGGTTGAGCAACGAGTGTATCCAGGTCAACACCGATAAGACTCTGGATAGTATTTATCAATGAAATCGCGTCGGCGCCGCCAGCACTTGCCGCCCTTGCAGGTTCTCTGATGTCCGTGATATTCGGTGTCAGCTTGACGATGACCGGCTTTGTGGCGACTTCCTTTGCCCACTCCGTGATTGTCTGGAGAACCGATGGTTCCTGACCGACGGCCGAACCCATCCCCCGTTCACACATCCCGTGAGGGCATCCAAAATTTAGTTCATGCCCATCGGCTCCGGCATTCTCACAATCTCGAATAATCTGATGCCATTCTTCGCGCGTCTCTACCATCAGCGAGGTGATAACGGCGTGGTCGGGAAAGTACTTTTTGACCTCCTCGACTTCTTTCAGGTTGTCAGCTAGCGGTCGGTCCGTTATCAGTTCGATGTTCGTGAACCCGACCATTCGGTTGTCGCGGTAGTTTAGAGCCCCGTACCGACTCGACACATTGACTACCGGGACGCCCAGGGTTTTCCAGACGGCTCCTCCCCAGCCGGCTTCAAACGCTTTCATGATCTGATATCCCGAGTTCGTCGGCGGAGCAGATGCAAGCCAGAATGGATTAGGAGATTTGATCCCGGCGAAATCGATCTTAAGGTCAGGCATGGTATCGTCCTCTTTCCTACTCGTTCGTTCGGGTTAGATAGTCGTGAATTCCAGCGGCAGCGTTCTTTCCCTCGGCCACGGCATTAACAACTTCCTTACCACCATTGACGGCATCGCCACCGGCAAAATATGTAGGGTTGGTGGTCTGTCCGTGCTCGTCTACAACAATTCGTCCACTGCGATCTACCTCGAGGCCGGTAATCTTTTCGACGAGGTGCTTTTGTTTCGACTGTCCGGTTGCAAAGATGACTTCATCGCAATCGACAACGAAACGAGAGTTGTCATCGATTGTGAGACTTCCATCTTTTTCGATAGTCCGGGCGAATCTGACGCCAGTGACTTTCGCATCGCCCACGATTTCAATCGGCTGGACGTTAAACATCCCCTGCACTCCCGCCCCTTTGGCGAGGTCGTATTCGAACTCATATGCACGCATCGATTTTTTCGACCTACGATATGCAAGGATTACGTTTTCGGCGCCCAAACGTGCAGATTCTGAAGCAGCATCCATGGCTGTATTACCGCCGCCAATAACAATTACGGTATTCGCTGTCGGCAGTCCTGATTTTTTGCGACGAAGATCCTCAATAAATTCGACTGCACCCACGCAGCCGTCAAGGTCAGATCCCGGGATATCAACGTGCGTAGTCGGTCCCAGGCCAACTGCCAGAAACACAGCCGCATGAGAATCTGAAAGTGCGGCAATTCCGCTTGCGTCGAGGCGACTGTTATAGTGAATCTCAAAATCAAAATGTTTCTGGAGATAATTGACCTCATCGAGAGCATCCTCATCAGTAATCTTGTATGGTGCAACACCGTGGACAGTCAAGCCTGACGGCTGGTCTCGTGCTTCGTAAATGGTAACCGCATATCCATATCCTCGCAGGGCGCAAGCACAGGAAATCCCTGCCGGGCCAGCTCCAACAACGGCAACAGCAACTCCATTGCTTTTTGTCTCTCCGAAAACGTTGATATCATTCTCCAGTGTCGAAGCAGTTGCATAGCTCTGAAGGCGGCCGATTTCGATAGGCTTCACATCTTGATGATTATAGACGCACGCTCCTTCGCACAGCACTTCCGTCGGGCATACTTTCCCGCATGCGTGACCAAAATAGTTTGCATCATAAATCGTTCGCGACGCACCGGTTATGTTTCCTGTGTTGATCTGTCGAATGAATAGGGGTATATCGATTCCCGTAGGGCATGCATGAACGCACGGGGCATCATAGCAGAAAAGACATCGCGAACTTTCGTAGTACGCTTCTGTCTCATTCATTCGAGGATGAATCTGTGCAAAGTTGGATTCAAACTCTTCATCGTTTCGGGGCTTTCTATATTCGGCCATTGAAACTACAATTCGGTCAGTTTCGAGTAGGTCTCCGGGCGTCTGTCGCGGAAAAATTGCCAGGTTGAACGCACCTCATCGATGAGGTCCAGGTCGAAGTCGGCGACGAGAAGTTCGTCTTCAGTCTCGGATGCTTCTGCGAATATTTGTCCACGTGGATCGACAAAGTAGGATGTCCCATAGAACCGACCGAGTTCCCACGGTTTTTCTTCGCCAACACGATTGATGCATCCCATAAAATATCCGTTAGCGGCGGCATGGGCAGGTTGTTCGAGCTTCCAGAGGTATTGGGACAAACCCGCAACGGTTGCCGACGGGTTGTAGACGATTTCAGCACCGTTCAGGCCAAGGACCCGGGCACCATCCGGGAAGTGGCGATCGTAACAGATGTAAACCCCAACTTTGGCGTAGCGAGTTTGAAAAACTGGATAGCCGAGGTTGCCCGGCTTGAAAAAATACTTTTCCCAAAATCCCGATGTATGTGGAATGTGATTCTTTCGATATTTACCAAGGTATGAGCCATCCGCATCGATAACGGCTGCCGTGTTGTAGAGAACGCCTGCCTGTTCTTTTTCATAGATGGGAACGATCATCACCATCTCGTACTTCTTTGCGTACTCAGCCATCATGTCTACTGTGGGCCCGGGGATGGGCTCTGCAGACTGATACCAGTTGGCATCTTGCCCGGGGCAAAAGTACGGTGTATTAAAGATCTCCTGCAGGCAGAGAATCTGTACACCCTTCCTCCCTGCTTCGTCGATGAGAGGGAGATGTTTTTCCACCATCGCATTTTTTATTTCCTGAATGCTGCCTTCACCTTCAGAGATTGGTAAGCTCATCTGGATCAGACCTGACTTGATCATTCGAGGCATCTTTTCTGTCGTTTTAAGTTTCCCGAAACCGTGAAATAGTTTTCTAGAATATATTCTAGAAGTTTCCTAGGCTTTTTCCTAGGATTAATCCTAGCAATTCCTCCTTATGTCGCATCGGTCAATCTGCCTTAACTTGTAACCGAGGGGAGGAGGGGCTTCGCCCCCGCCCGTTATTTTGTCCAAATTAGACAGGATTGAATGGTTCCGGATTCAATCTACCGATCGCAAGCAACAGTATTCGTTGGGCACACTCAACCTGCGGACGACTATATCACCGTCGAAGTTCGGCCACGCGGGACGAATTGGCCATACCCCGCATTGATCTTCAAGTCGCCATTATCAACAGCAATGGACCCTCTAAGCAAAACCGTTTCTACTTTGCCTTTCACCTCCCATCCTTCGTATCCCGAATAGTCTACATTCATATGGTGAGTGCTCGCCGAGAGTGTATGCTCTTTGTCCGGGTCGATGATTGTAATATCTGCATCTGATCCAACCGCGATGGTGCCTTTCCGTGGATACATCCCGAAGATTTTTGCTGCATTCGTCGACGAAATCTCAACATATTTGTTGAGGCTGATACGATTTTTATTGACGCCCTCCGAAAAGAGCAGCTCCATTCGGTGTTCGATTGCTGGGTGGCCGTTGGGTATTTTCGAAAAGTCGTCCTTCCCCATTAGTTTTTGCTCCCATTTGAATGGACAATGGTCTGTCCCAACGACCTGCACAAGGCCCTGGTTGATACCGGCCCAGAGTGCTTCTCTGTCTTTTCCTTTTCGCAGCGGCGGACTCATCACCCACTTGGCACCCTCGAAATTATTTTCATAAAGAGATGCGTCGAGCAGGAGATATTGAATACAGGTTTCCACAAAGACCTTTTGATTTCTGAACGTCGCGCGTCGAACGGCATTGAGCGCACCTTCGCACGTCATATGGACGATGTATCCGGGACAGTCGGTATAGAACGACAGGTCCGAAAAACGTCCGGATGCTTCTGCCTCCGTGACTTCTGGCTGCGAGAGATAATGATAGAGTGGCGCCATCTTGCCTTCCGATCTATGCCGCGCGATCAGGCCGTCGATCATGTCGCCATTGGTGGCGTGCACAGTAACGAGACCTCCGTTCTTCTTTACAGTCTTCATCAATCCAGTCATCTGGCCATCATCGATCATCAATGCACCCTTGTAGGCCATGAACGTTTTAAACGATGTGATGCCCTCCTCCTCTATCATCTCGACAACCTCTTTGGCAGTAGAGTCGTTAAAGTCAGTGACGGCCATGTGGTACGAGTAGTCGCCAACAGCTTTGCCTTCGGATTTCGCCTGCCATTGACGGAGCGCATTGTGCAGCGAGTCACCTTGTGTTTGCAGGATGAAATCAATGACCATCGTCGTTCCGCCGTGCAATGCTGCACCGGTACCGGTCGTGTAGTCATCACTGGAAGACGTTCCCATGAAGGGCATGTCCAGATGAACGTGCGGGTCGATCCCGCCCGGAACCACTATTTTGCCCGTGGCATCAACAATCTGATCAGCCTTGAACGGAAGATCCCGCCCAATAGCGCGAATAGTCTCGCCTTCGACATAAATATCGGCGACTTCATCAGAACCAGCCGTAATTACTCGACCGCCTTTTATGAGAATCGACATAACACTATCACATTGAGATCAGGAACAAGGAAGATTGAAACGACACTGCTTGCTGCACGTTTCAACCGTTAACGTAGGAATTTTTTCCGTAAGTTTTACACCCAGGCCCTGCTCCGACTTCACGAGGACGAAAATGCAAACGGCATCAAAAGAATACCCACCTGTTCGAAATTATGTTGGCGGAAAGTTTCAGCCCGGAAGTGATGCAGACCGCGACGTCATCAGTCCATTGACGGGAGAAACCATCTCGAAAGTTCCTGTTTCCGGTGCTGTCGAACTGTCTGCAGCTGTTGAGGCAGCTCAGGAAGCCTTTAAGGATTGGTCGGCTCTGACCTTGAAGGAGCGGACACAAGTCTTTTTTAGATACCGCGAGTTACTTGTACGCGATCGCGAAGAGCTGGCCACCATCGTCCATCTTGAAAATGGCAAGACTATGGGAGAGGCTTATGCTGAAGTCGACAAGAGTATCGAGTTGACAGAATTTGCATGCTCTATGCCCCAGATTGTCACAGGCGAGTTTATGGAAGTCAGTAAGGGAGTTGAATGTAGAGTAGAGCGAAAGCCTGTCGGTGTCGTAGCTTTTATCGCCCCGTTTAATTTCCCGTTTATGGTTCCTCACTGGACCGTCCCAAACGCGCTGGTTCTGGGAAACTGCATGATCTTGAAGCCATCGGAGATAGTGCCTCTGAGTTCTTTCAGAATGGCAGAGCTACTTGAGGAGGCTGGTTTGCCGGCGGGTGTTTTCAACGTTGTCAACGGAGAACGCGAACTTGTTGAGGCTATCTGCGATCATCCCGGGATTGAAGCAGTAGCGTTTGTCGGATCGACTAAAGTCGCCAAGATTGTCTACCGCCGGGCCACATCGAATTTAAAGAGATGTGTTGCACTTGGCGGCGCAAAGAATCATTTGATCGTGTTACCCGATGCTTCTGAAGAGATGACGGCGACGAACGTTGTAGCGTCGATGTCCGGTTGTGCAGGTCAGAGATGTATGGCGGCGGCCTCGATGATTGGCGTCGGGAAAGTTGACCATATCATTGACAGGATGGTGACTGTGGCGAAGTCCATTGAACTGGGTAAGGACCTGGGGTCAGTGATTTCTGCCGAAGCCAGAGAGCGGATTGAGAAATATATCACGGATGCCGAAGCCGCGGGGGCCAAGGTTCTTGTCGATGGTCGCGGAGCGAAGGTGGCTGGATCCGAAAATGGCTTCTATGTAGGACCAACAGTTATCGACCACGTGACTCCCGACATGGCAATTGCGAAGGAGGAAGTCTTCGGCCCGGTGATTGTTATTATTCGAGCCAAGAACCTGGATGAGGCGATCGCACTCGAGAACAGCTCGAACTATGGCAATGCTGCCGCTGTCTTCACCCAGAACGGCGGGCTTGCCCGTGAAGTCATACAGAGGGCCAGCGCCGGTATGATAGGTGTCAACATCGGAGTCCCGGTACCGCGTGAACCGTATTCTTTCGGTGGGTGGAATGAGTCAAAATTTGGCGTGTGCGACATCACGGGTGTTAGCTCGATAGAGTTCTGGACAAAAATCAAAAAAGCAACCACCAAATGGAATCCTGACGCCTGGACAAACTGGATGTCATAGTACCTTTCTAACTTTTCAGATAATTATGTCAGCAGATCAAATCCTTCGCGACAACCTGGATTATACATTGTTTTCTTGGAGTCCCCAGGGGGGACTCAATCCTATCAATGTGCACCGGGCCGAAGGTGTCTATTTGTTCGATCGGGATGGCAAACGATACATCGACTTCTCGTCGCAGTTGATGAACGTCAATGTAGGCCATGGTCATCCCAAAGTTCTTGAGGCGGTGACATCGCAAATGCGTGAGGTTAGCTACGTGTATCCCGGCATGGCAACAAAAGCTCGAGGAGCTTTGGGGAAGAAACTGGCAGAAATAACTCCCGGCAAATTATCCAAGACATTCTTTACGCTCGGCGGTGCAGAAGCAGTAGAGAATTCGATCAAGTTGGCGCGCGTCTATACGGGCCGGTCGAAGATTATCAGTCTCTATCGCTCATATCATGGAGGGACGTACGCGTCGATGTCGGCAGGTGGCGATCCGAGGAAGCATCCGATTGATAGTCAGGCAGCACCGAACTTTATCCACGTAGAAAATCCATACTCGTATCGCTGTCCGTGGGGAAGTAATTCGCCTGAACAGTGTGCAGAGCGAGCGGCTGACCATCTCGAGCGTGTGATTCAGTTTGAGAATCCCGAGAGCGTTGCTGCCATACTACTCGAAGGAGAGTCTGGTTCATCCGGCTGCATCAAGTATCCCCCGGGGTATTGGAAGCGAGTCAGCGAAATTGCAAAGCGTTACGGTATCCTTACCATATGCGACGAGGTGATGAGTGGCTTTGGTCGGACCGGAAAGATGTTTGCGATCGAGCATCACGGTGTCGAGCCGGACATCATGTGCATGGCCAAGGGACTTACCGCGGGTTACCTGCCGCTCGGCGGTGTGATCACCACCCCGGAGATCGCGAGTAAGTTTGACAAGCAGCCACTTCCACTCGGGCTGACGTATTCAGCTCACCCCGTCTCGTGCGCATCTGCCCTGGCAGTCCTTGATATCTACGAGGAGGAGAATCTCGTTGACAATGCGGCCCGGATGGGAAGATATATTGACGACCAAGTAGCAACTATGAGCGATCGGCATCCATCTATTGGAGACTTTCGCAACACAGGTCTGCTTGGCTGCATCGAACTCGTAAAAGACCGGGTGACAAAAGAACCGCTCGTGCCGTGGAATGCTCCGGCTTCAGCGTCCGAACCCACACGCAGGATGGCTGCAAAAATCCGCGAGCTGGGAATGTTCACATTCGTCCGCTGGAACTGGATCTTCATCGCCCCGCCCCTGACGATAACCGAAGCGCAGGTTGATGAAGGCCTGGAGATTATTTCTAAGGCAGTCGAGATTGCTGACGAATACTATATTGGCTAGTAGATAGACTCAGGCGACCTTTATCCGATCTTAAATATGACGGAATCCCGTATCGAGCTGGACCTCGAAGTCAAGCAATCATCATTGTTTGGCGACGATCTGGCGCCTATTCCTCCCGAGGAGCGAACGTGGACTACGTGGAATATGGCGGCGATATGGGTCGGAATGGCGGTGTGTATTCCGACCTACCTGTTGGCTTCCTATATGATGACCACAGGCCTGAGCTGGGTTGCAGCGCTCGTCATCATCGGACTGGCAAACTTGATCATCACCGCGCCGATGGTGTTGAACGGTCATGCCGGAGTCAAGTATGGTATCCCCTTCCCGGTAGTGGGCAGATCATCGTTCGGGACAGTCGGGATCCATGTACCGTCGCTCGTACGCGCCCTGGTGGCCTGCGGATGGTTTGGTATACAGACCTGGATCGGCGGGCTCGCCTTCTATGAGATTTACCGAGTACTTTTTGCCGCGGGCTCAGTTGACCCCGTTGGTTTAGTGCCTGGAAAATTTATCGGCTTCGGAGTCTTCTGGCTTATCAACATTTATTTTATCTGGAAGGGGTCAGAAAGTATTAAGTGGCTGGAGACTTTCGCCGCGCCAATCCTGATCGCGATAGGTATTGCGCTGATTGTCTGGGGTGCGGTTGCTGCTGGCGGGATGGATGTCGTTCTGGAGAAGAGCAAACAATTGCAGACGCCGACTGGCGAGATTGTAGCTTCCGATGGTAATCTGTTTCTTCGACTGAGTCCGCTAGAAGATGCGAGCGGGAGGATCAAGGCAACCGAGTACAAAATTGCTCGAGACCCGGATGATCTGCAGACGGCTCGGTGGCATGTACTTCCGCAGCCCCTTCACGATATTCCGCTCGGGGTATCGCCTACTTCGGCAGAGCATAGTGAAATTATTTCTGGCGAGCGGTCTGCTTCGGTCCAACTACGAGCATCGACGGGAAACGGATTCGTCAATTCGAGTGAACTGCAGGTCTTTATCCAAACGCCACCGAAATCGCGAGGAGCGACGTTCCTTACATATCTTTTCTGGTTGACGGGAATGGTCGGATTCTGGGCCACAATGTCACTGAGCATTTCCGACATTACGAGATATGCGAAGTCGCAAAAGGCTCAGGTAGCAGGCCAGTTTATCGGCTTGCCGGGAGCGATGATGCTCTACTCGTTTGTTGGGATATTTGTCACAGCTGCTGCCATTGTCAATTTCGGAGATATCCTCGCAGGAGAAGATGCGCCTTGGGACCCTGTATCGTTACTCGCAAACTTTGACAACCCGGCCACGGTAGTGACGGCACAGATCTTTCTGATTATTGCGACGCTAAGTACAAACATCGCGGCCAATGTCATTGCTCCTGCAAATGCGTTCGCGAACCTTGCTCCCCAAAAAATTAGCTTCCGCATGGGTGGCGTCATAGCGGGTGTTCTTGGCATTATTATCTGCCCGTGGTGGTTGCTTGATGAGATCTCAAATTTCTTGATCCTCATCAGCGGACTTCTCGGCCCGATTCTCGGAATTATGCTTTGCGATTATTTTCTGATCCGAAACAAACAATTGCGTGTACGCGACTTGTACGTTCATGGTGGCCTGTACTCATATGGAGGACGCGGTGTCAACTGGTTTGCGATGACAGCGTTGACTTTCGGGGTTATTTCGGCGCTGGTGGGACTCTTTGTGCCCTTCCTTTCTTTCCTGTATACACTTGCCTGGTTCACGGGCTTCCTTATCTCGTTTGTTAGTTATTACTTCTTCATGCGAGGTTCGGAAGTTTGAGTTCTGCACGGGTCGACTTATTCAGCGTGATAGCGACATTCTAATCTGATGCTCATGATCGGCTCATGAATGTCCGCCTCTGATTGCTTATTTTGCTTCCGGGGAGGAGGAGTGGCGGCCCCCGCCGGGCTTTTCGTCTAACGCGCCCCCGATGTACCTTTCCACCTGCTCCAGCCTAGTGCCCACGTTGCAACTTTGGACTCCGCTACCCAACCTTCACGCTGACGCAGACGGCACGTTTCTCAGAATCAATAAGACTTAATTTCAACGATCATAGAAACAACTAATATTTTGACCGACGATCTCAACAAACTCAAATCGATTTACAACAGAATAGCCGACCTCGAGCATTCATCTGCAATTCTTGACTGGGATCAAGAGACCTACATGCCAGCCCAGGCTGGCACCTCCCGGGCTCATCAAGTGACCACACTCACCACGATGGCCCACGAACTCGCCACCTCGACCGAAGTCGGCAACCTGCTGTCAAAACTCGCGCAGGATGTTGCGTCCCTTCCACCTCTTCATGACGATCGCAAGTTGGTAGAGGTGGGCCTGGAAGACTTCGAAAAATCATCGCGACTGTCTTCCGCTCTCGTGGGGCGGATTGCGAGCGCAGTATCGCTGGCAAAAGATTCATGGCGTGAAGCTCGCCAGAATAACGACTTTGAAAAATTTCTTCCCAACCTTCAAGAACTCGTCGATCTAAATTCTGAAAAGGCCGAAGCTCTCGGCTATGACGATCATATTTATGATGCCCTCCTCGACGAGTACGAACCAGATCTAAAGACCTCATCCCTGAACAACATCTTTTCCCGACTAAGAGAAGAACTTGTCGGCCTCGTCGCCAGGATTGCTGATGCTGACACTATCGACAATAGTGTCGTGCGACGACATTATGACGCACAAAAGCAGTGGGAATTCGGAGTCTCAGTGATTAAGGACTTTGGCTATGATTTCGAGCGGGGTCGGCAGGATCATTCAGCTCACCCTTTTACAACGACCTTCTCCATTGACGATGTCCGAATTACTACGCGCATCGATGAGAATTTTTTCAACCCCGGCTTGTTCGGTACGCTGCACGAAGCAGGGCATGCTCTTTATGAGCAAGGTGTCGATCATAATCTGGAGAGATTGCCACTGGCATCAGGCACATCGCTAGGGATGCATGAATCCCAGTCGCGACTCTGGGAAAACCTTATCGGTCGCTCGCGGCCATTCTGGAACGGTTACTTTCCAAGATTATCAACGTATTTCCCGGACGTGGCGTCAAATACCAACGCGGAAGACTTCTACAAGGCTGTCAACCGGGTGCGACCATCCCTGATTCGTGTTGAAGCAGATGAAGTCACTTATAACCTGCACATAATGGTTCGATTCGAACTCGAAAAAGCGTTATTCGAGCGATCCGTTACGATTGCTGACCTTCCAGACCTCTGGAACGAGAAGATGCGAGACTACCTCGGAATAGTCCCACCCACGAACGATAAGGGCGTTCTGCAGGATATCCACTGGGCACTGGGGGCCTTCGGATATTTTCCGACCTACACGCTTGGAAATCTGATGTCAACTCAACTTTTTGATCAGATTCGCATCGACATCCCGGAGATAGATGAATTAACTACCCGAGGCGACTTCAGAGTCCTTCGTGAATGGCTGAGAAACAACATCCACAAACATGGACGGAAACTGAAAGCCGCTAAAATACTAGAAGATGTAACCGGCTCGCCGCTATCCCCCGATAGCTGGCTCCGCTACGTCAATTCAAAATACTCAGAACTTTACGATTTGAACTGAATGTCCGTTTCGAGATTTATTACCCGCACCATCCTGACTGCGTTCACGCTCTCAATCTTCATTACCGCGTCATGCGATTCACAGTCCAGTGGCACGTTCGAGCTGGTCAAAGCATACCCTGAATTGAAATTTACTCGACCCGTCGATTATCAGCATGCCGGGGATTCGTCAAACAAGGTTTACGTCGTCGAACAACGTGGCGTAATCCAGGTGTTCGAAAATGATGCTTCGACAAGTAGTGCAAACGTATTCCTGGACATTCAGTCTCGTGTTAATGACGGTGGAAACGAAGAGGGGCTACTTGGTCTTGCATTCCATCCCGACTTCGAATCAAACGGATATTTTTATGTTTACCACTCTGCAGCGAATCCACGTCGGAGCAAAGTGGCCAGATACCAAGTCGACGGCTCCAATCCAGCAGTAGCCGATCCGTCGTCTGAATTCATTCTTATGGAATTTGAGCAACCATTCGGCAACCATAACGGTGGACAAATATCCTTCGGGCCCGATGGCTACCTCTATATCGCAGTCGGCGATGGTGGCTCAGGCGGAGATCCGCTTGGTCATGGACAAAACAGGTCTACGATCTTCGGTGCTATTCTTCGTATCGATGTTGACAGTCAGGATGACGGCCTTGCGTATGCGATCCCGTCGGATAATCCCTTCCATGACAATCAAGACGGCTTTAGCGAGGAAATATTTGCGTATGGACTGCGCAATCCGTGGAGATTCAGCTTCGACAGCCAAACCGACATGCTATGGGCTGGAGATGTGGGACAAAATGCCCTCGAAGAAATCGATATCGTTGAAGCAGGGAAAAATTACGGCTGGAATATTCAGGAAGGCACATCCTGTTACGAGCCACGGTCCGGCTGCGATCGAACCGGTCTTGAACAACCTGTCATCGACTATGGCCGTAACAGTGGAGGCTCTGTGACGGGCGGCTTCGTGTACCGAGGCTCTGCCCTGTCGTCATTGGCCGGATATTATATCTATGCTGATTTCGTGTCCGGACGTGTGTGGGCGCTTAACTCATCTCGAGACCCCCTCGACAACAAATTGCTTTCAAATTCTGGTCTTGGGATTTCATCGTTCGGTGTTGATGCGAACAACGAACTTTATATTTGTGCTTTCGACGGCTACATCTATCGTCTGCAGGAGAAAGATCTCTAGCGAGGTCCGAGTGCATGGACCGGTGACTGCCGACTGTGAAAGATCACGCCACGTGTTGGCGTCGCGTGATTCTGCAGTGTACACTCTTGCCTGAACCGGATAAACGGCCACTACTCGTCTGGCAGCCTTTCCTGACCGTCTAGTAGTCGATGTTCACACCCAGCAACCATCGGAACTCGAATTTATCCTCTGTGGGATCGACGATTTGCGGGTCACTCGCCCATACCGGGAATTTCGCTGTAAGGTGGAGGTTCTGTAACAGGTCAGACTGGCGAACCCAATCTGATATCTGGTCGATAGACGCGACGTCGAGTTCGACTCCCAGACCTGCGTCTGCAAGGAATCGATCTGTCTCGAAAGCATCTACCGTGTCCCAGGCCTGACCAATACCGGTAAAGACGTTGACACTGGCCGGTCCTTTTCGGGCACTCAGGGTCAAGTTTGCCGCAACCAGATTACTCCCCGAGACGGCACCGAATCCTGTCGCTCCAGAGGTTGGCACAAAACCACCAAGCAAATAGGCAACAGGACCACGATTGGATACCGGGCTAAAGTGAACATCTTCCAGATTATCGTACAACCCTGCGGTCAGTGTGCGGGTTGCTGGATTTCTCCACTGTTCCTCCAGAGGTGCACTACCCAATATCCGTCGTTTCTGAAATGCCAGATCGTTGCTACCGACTTCGACAGCACCGGTAAGTACGGCCGCAAACGTTCCGTCGGAACGCCCGACACCGCCGTCAACCGACAGAACCGAGCCTCGTGTACCAAAGATCTGGGCTGACACATCCGCCGGATTATCGATTGGGCCCCCGACGTCAACACTCGCGGAGATGTAATTCAAGTCCTTCGAGACGTCGAACGAAACCCTGGCATTTACAATATTGCCAGACGTCCATAGCCTTCCCGGCAAAGTTTGTATCGTTCCATTAAATCCCTGGTTCGACTCCCTGAACTGATGCCCCAGAGAAAACGTGAGCACCTTCGAAACATCCTGATCGAAAAATGAGCCGAGTGTCTTCTCCAGGGAAATGCTGTTTTCAACAATTCCCAGATGCTTCGCAAGTGTTGCAGAAGCGACAAGGTTATGACTCCGGTCGCCAATAAATCTCGTGTAGCCAAATTCCCAGTCGATCCCGTCGACGAAAGTTTCACCTCTCGGGTCCGCAAGAACTTCGGGCCAAAGTTTTATAGTCGCTTCGGTGATGTGGTTGTCCAGGAAGTAACGACCCCTCGCATCGATTCCTATCCCGAATCCGTGTGAGGCACTGTAATCCAACAGCGGTCGATAGCCAATGTTGTATTGCGACCACTGGCTATTTGCCGGTTTCAGAAAGTGAGTTTCGTAGGGAAAAGAACTAGTGTTATTCAGACGATTGTAGTCCGGCGTTCGGTACATAGGATCAATCTCCGCGGAAACAACTTTGGCCGTCGTTTCGACAACCAGCGTATACTCCGGAGACGTCCACATCCAGGGTGGAGCAACATACCAGTCTGATGGGACAGGTTTGTGTCCCTCCATAATCCCGAGGGGAATCGTCACAAATTTGTAGGTACCATCTTCAAGAGTCAGCTTTACATCTACCGGCATAACCGCTGCATCATCTCTCTCGATAACGACTTCGGATGCCCACATCTCCCCTCTCCGGAATGAATCCATTGATTCAATTCCGTAGTCCAGCGTTCGAGTGGTATTGGTGAATTGCTCGAAGAACCAATCCAGCACGAGTCCACTGACATCTTCAGCAACTTTCTCGACGTCGTACGGATTGGGATGCTTGAACTTGAATCTCCTGAAATACTCGCGAAGCCACTCATCTCTAACGTCATCCGACATGACATAGCCTAACATATCTGCAATAAGCGCACCTCCTGTATATGATGCGATACTGAACGCAGTGTTGGTCTCATACCAGTCCGCCGGTGTGCTCAGCCTGTCGTCGATACCATACTTTTGGATAGTTACATAGCCTTGCAACTGTCCGCGGCTGGTCGGAGGAGGTAACTGCATTACTTCGCTCATAGCCCGGGAACTCATATAGGACGTGAACCCCTCATCCATCCACGAATAGTCTGCTTCGTTGGAGCCGAGAACCCCGTAGAACCACTCATGTGCCGCCTCATGAGCTACAACACCCAGGAGACTCTGTGGAGATCGTCGACCGGTAATAAAGTTGATCATCGGATACTCCATCCCGCCGTCTCCCGCCTGCGCAACAGTGAACTGGGGATATGGATACTGACCAATCTGTCGGCTGAGCGATTGGATGATAGCCGGGACCTGCTTATTCATCGTGGTCCATCTATCTTTGACATCTTCCAGATAAAGGAGATGATAGACGACTCCGTCTCCTCCTTCAATTTTCTCATGGACATACTCAGTGTCGGCAACCCACGCAAAGTCGTGGACATTTTCAGCCTTGAAAATCCATGTAAGAGAATCGGAAGGGCTGTGTGCAAACTTTCGAGCATTGTCATTCTGGTATCCGTGCCCTACCTCGTTCGGATTCTGAACGACACCGGTACCACCAAGGATGTAGTTAGCAGGGAGTTTGATACTTACCTCAAATGTTCCAAACGGCGCATAGAATTCGCGGCCGATATACGGATCGGCATGCCAGCCGCGTCCATCGTATGCTGCGACTTTCGGGTACCACTGACTCATTGAATAATCGACCCCTTCGTTACTATCGCGGCCGCTGCGACGAGTCTGAAGCGGCACCTGGGAGTCAAACGTCATCTTGATTACAGTCGATGTGCCGGGTGCAATCGGTTCGTTTAGCTCAACCCGCATAACGGTGTCGGTGACCTTGAAAGGCAAGCGCACCCCACTTTGAGTAAGCGAACGGATTCGATGATAACCAATTTCAGATTCCGAGAGGTTCCATATTCTTGGTACGACCCTTCCATCGGGATCAGGGAGGTGCCTGTTGCGCTCCGCCATCATAGACGTCGGCTGAAAAGCATTGAAGTACAAGTGATAGAACAGGATGTGCAACGTATCGGGAGAATTATTTTGATACGTCAACCATTGCGTTCCGACCAGCTTGTGAGAGTCGGCTTTCAAGGTGACGTCCATTTTATAATGTACGTGCTGTTGCCAGTCTGGCGACGTCTGTGCTATCGCTGTCGATAAAACACCATTCATTAGAATGAGGACAGCTGCAGTGGCTGTGAGCTTCATGCTTTAAAACTTTTGGTGGAAAACGGCAATTCGTATGCGAAATGGCAAGTAATTCTTCACTTGAAAAGAATAACGCCTTTCGATGGCTCCTGGTAGGATGTAATTTCGTATCTACAACGCAATTTCGGCTGACACTGATACTTGCAGGTCGCTATATATAGTCGGACGAGTCCGGCGTAACTCAACACAAAGCGCCTTTACAGTTAAATATCGCATGATACGACAAGAAAATATTCCGTGGCACCGATCGTCCTGGCGAGAGAAGAATGTCAGCCAACAGCCTTCGTACGCCAGTTCTACACGAGTAGATTCAGTCTTGTCGCAGTTGAGCGATTACCCGGCACTGGTAAGTCCCTGGGAAATTGAGAGGTTAAAGTCACGTCTATCAGAGGCCGTTATCGGACACAGGTTTGTCTTGCAGGGTGGCGAATGTGCCGAGTCGCTGGATTCCAGCAGTGAGACCATCATCACCGGGCGCCTGAAGCTCTTACTTCAGATGAGCGTGGTATTGATCTACGGGTTACGAATGCCAGTAATTCGTGTTGGCAGGTTCGCCGGCCAGTATGCGAAACCGAGAAGCACACCAACCGAGACACGCGATAATGTTACGCTGCCGAGTTATCGCGGCGACATCATCAACAAGCCCGGGTTCAACCTTGAGGATCGTACACCGGACCCGGACAGAATGCTCAAGGCATACCGGCATTCGGCGATGACCTTGAACTTTGTCAGAGCACTAACTTCCGGAGGCTTCGCCGATCTCCAGCACCCTGAAAACTGGAACCTGGATTTTCTCGACCATTCTCCGTTTGAGGACAGCTACCGACAGATAGTTTCGTCGATCGAAGATGCGATCCAGTTCCTCGAGACCGTAAGCGAGGTGCCTTTAAGTGGAACGGATCAGGTCCAGTTTTACACGAGTCATGAGGCACTCCTTCTTCCGTACGAAGAAGTCCTCACGAGAGCTGCAGGACCGGATGACAATATTTACAACCTGTCGACTCATTTTCCATGGATCGGTGTTCGCACGAGCGATCCTGACGGAGCGCACATCGAATATATTCGCGGGATCCGAAATCCCATAGCAGTCAAGGTGGGGCCGGACACCGAGCGATCTACGTTGAAGTCACTGATGAGAATTCTTAATCCTGCCAATGAAGCCGGACGATTGTCATTCATCACCCGCATGGGAGTAGACGAGATCGACGACACACTTCCTGGTTTGATAGAGTCGGCAGTTGATGTCGGTACACCCGTGCTTTGGCTATGCGATCCAATGCACGGTAACACGGAGACGACAGAAAATGGACTGAAGACGCGGAAGTTCGACAATATCGTCGGAGAGCTGGACCGGGCGTTCGACATTCACCGGTCCTTGAAGTCAATCCTTGGAGGTGTCCACTTCGAACTTACATCGGATAATGTAACCGAGTGTACGGGAGGAGCGCGAGGCCTTTCTGAGGATGATCTGAATCGTGCTTACAAATCACGGGTCGACCCGCGACTGAATGGCGAGCAGGCGCTTGAGCTAGCGTTTCGAATTGTTACGAAGATGAGGCCGTAGCAAAGTCGTTCTAGTCGGCTCTTATCGGATCTTTGGATTCAAGCGTCTTGTCACTATCGCCGTGAACCCGGGAAAAAGCGCAGTCCCAACCCACCCCCGAGATAAAACTCGGTACTGGATATGAGCTCGAAGCGTGGCGTCAGATGGATATAGACCTCGAAGGGGTCAATACTATAGCCCGCACCGAACTTGCCCGAAACGCCCACCGAAGCGGCGTTGTTACGCGAATCACGTACGCCGACGAAGGCGCCAGCACCCCAGATAGCATGGAGGTCGGGATAATCATCGACGGATTTAGTAAAGAGTGCGTGAGCGTTCAAGAACAGGTAGTCATCAAGATCCCAGGCGCCCAGGATTTCGAACGCATACCTCTTATTAGTCGGCAGCAGTACCGTTACACCGGTCGGTGAACCAACCTCTACGCCAATGGCAAGAGCATTGTATTGAGCCGCTGCTTCAGGAGTCAGCGAAAAAGCGATCATCCCCAAAACCAGCACGAAAAGGATGCGCGTGATTTTCAGGAGGTATCGTTCGACCAGAGCCATAGACTTCTCGTTAAAATTGATGAGCACCATGTACATCAAGCGGTGAACAAAGTTGCGACAAATTACCTCCCCTACCAACGCGCACACCGTTTTGCTCACCGGCACAGGTTGGTCACGTCAAAGCAGAAGAGACTGTCTTTGTATTTTCTGACCCATCGGGGTCACTCACACTTTTAATCCACCCGCCGCCGACAAGGTCGTCACCATCGTAGACAACAACAGCTTGTCCCGGCGTTATCGCTCTCCTCGAATCGAAGAATGAGACTTCAATTTCATCGGGAGCAGTCTGCTTTACGAGGCACGGCGCCCCTTCGTCTTTGTATCGAATTTTAGCTTCTGCCTGCATCTCACCGTCGATCTGATCGACCTTGAGCAGATTGATCTGATCGGCACGCAACGTCTGCTTCATGAGTTCATCGCTCGGACCTACCCAGATTGTATTTGTGTCCGGGTCGATTCTGGTAACGTAAATCGGTTCTCCAACTGCGAGGTCAAGCCCGTGTCGCTGTCCGATTGTGTAGTAAGGATAACCGCGATGTTGGCCTATTACTGTACCATCCGACGTCAAGAAATCTCCCGGTCCGATCTTCTCGTCGAGGTCCGGAACTCGATCTCGAAGAAATCTCCTGTAATCATTATCCGGGACGAAGCATATCTCGTAGGAGTCGGGTTTCTG
>CBDUKH010000059.1:0-23293 GCA_965367755.1 uncultured Rhodothermales bacterium | reverse complement strand
TTCTTTGATACGAATCGCCCGGCGGACACCAGTGCAGTCGTCATTAATGAGGCAATGCTGCGCAGTCTTGGATGGACTGACGCTGTGGGTAAACGCTTTGACATACCTGGAGATGTGGAGGAGGGTACTATCATTGGAGTCGTAAAAGATTTCCAGTTGGCTTCTATGCATCAGGAAATTGCGCCACTCTTTATGATAGTTCAACCGAGATCAGGTAGTATGTCCGTTCGAATATCGAATAACGACATCGCCTCGACACTCGCTCATCTCCAGGCGGCGTGGGAACGATTTGAAAGTCGCTACCCATTTGAGTACAGGTTTCTCGACGATTCTTTTGCTCAACTTTATCAGGCCGATCGGCGGATGATGCAGACACTGGGTATCTTCGCAGCAATCGCCATCCTTGTCGCCTGTATGGGACTCTTCGGCCTGGCAGCGTTCACTGCTGAACAACGCACAAAAGAAATTGGTGTCCGTAAGGTAATGGGAGCTTCAATCAGGTCGATCGTGGCACTCATGTCCAAAGACTTTGCCCGGCTTGTTATAGTGGGGTTCATCGTTGCCGCGCCAGTCGCATACTTTGGCGCCAGCAGGTGGTTGGAAGCCTTTGCCTACCGAATCACCATCTCATGGTGGATGATTGTCGCCGCCGGCATCAGCGCCCTGGCCATTGCCCTGATTACAGTTTCATACCACGCTTTCCGAGTAGCACTTGCGGATCCAGTGAACTCCCTGCGCTATGAATGAGCTCCGCTCATCCTATTAGGTAAATACTTCCTCCGACTGATTGCGTCGCTCCATATCAACTCAGGCCGCAGAAGTATTTGCTGAAGCTCCGACGTCAGACGCCAACCTGAATACCGAAAATGTCGCCGTTCGCGATTGTCGGCTATGACAGCTTCCTGATCTTGTGACGAACAAGTTTTAGCCGCTCGGGAAGTTGCCACCCACAACCTATCCCTCGAAATAGGAATCCGACACCTCATGCTCACGAATATTTATGGCACGAATCGTCCCTTCTCCAGGCACCGAAAACACTGTTGGAAATCCGAAGAACATCTGCCGCACGTGTCCAGATGCGGGTGGGCCGATTGCTCCAATGGTTCCTGCCAGGTCTGCATAGCTGAGGCAAACTTCCTCCGTCGCCCAGATCGTCGCTTCCTGAAGCCTGTATTCGTACACTGTATACTCACCTTCCTGGCGCACATTACCTGTTCGCGAACTATTTCGATACTGCAGATACTCTTTCCTGCTCATGGTCGGCTCCTGTTGAACGAACAGTGGTATCTTACCCTGAAACAGGTTCTTAAAGAATAATCCCTCCGGCGATGACGCACTAATATCTTCGTATCCCTGGACATGATGATACGGATCCGTCGACGACGTATACAGGATTCGAGGAGTCCCATCTGAGTCCTTTATCTCGACGGCGTACTTGTCTTTCTTGAAGTAGTACTTCATCTCTGTGGTACCATCACGCGTTTCGAAGACGCCCGTAAAGGTACCTTCAAAACAGTCGCAATACGGATCTCCGACACCTACAGCATTCCAGGCGTTCGTCACCTGTTTAAGTTCGTCTGAGCACTTTCCATACTGTCGTTGAATGATAGATGTTGTCGCTTTCCGCATATCCATGAACGTAGCATTTGGATGCAGGTAGAACAAACTTTTGTAGACTACTGCAATCATTTCTTCGCGGCCGATGGGCTCGATGTCGTAGTGATCCTCATTGTCATTCTCGCCTTCTCCTCCTTCGCTAACCAGGTAGAACCAGTGTGACATTACGGTGCTGTTCTGATGTTGCTGCAGATCGCGCAGTCCCAGGCTACGACCGAAGGCTGATGAGTACTCGCCGAAAAAACGACCCTCGAATGTGTCCGGTGAATCCGAGGCATTCGGGTCCTCGAAACTCCGCACGTTGGGTCCGAACACTTCAGGTGCAAGCTGCCAGTTACCCCGCCCCATTCGAAACTTGATATCGGTCATGAACACGTCGGCAATCCCCTCCTTCAACGAACCTGATTCCTCGTAATAGTTCAGGTTAGTAATTGATGTTTCGACGGCATGTGTAAACTCATGTGCAACGATATCCAGAACAGTCATTGGTCGCCCGTACGAACCGCCGTCGCCAAAGAGAATTCCCGGGAGATATATGTAATAGAACGCGTTGACCATGCCCTGATCGTAGTCAACGAGAGCCTGGAAGTAGGTGTTATTCCCGTCAAAACCGGTGCGCCCGTGTACGTCGCGATAATAATCATACGCGACCTGCATCCCCCAATGAGCGTCCACCGCTGCAGGCGAATCGGTCCATTCATTATCGTCCTCAATGACTTCGTGTGACCCGATAGCCCAGTCCCAGCCCGTCCACGTCGTCGTCCCATCATCTTGCGGATTAAATGTGTATTCGTCACTCATCGACGTACCTCCTGACGACTTTGTATGGAGGTTGCGCTGTGTATCCATGAGACGATATCCTGTTCGGATATCCTCGATGACAATAGCTGAAGTATCCGGTGGAATTTCACTCGTATGCTGAGTTTCGAATGAAACAGTTGTTCCTTCGGAGGTAGTGCCCGTACCGGTCGGTACCACGGGCAACATCAGCGGTTCAACTCGGACGACTGAGTACTGATTGGCGTCAGTATACACGTTGGCTGCACCCCCGGCTTCAGTATCAAGAATTCCCGTTCGATATGCCAGACGATACTCCGTTTCGTCGTTAACATAAATGGGTAACACGATCAACGTACTGGTGTCGACGATGCGCCAGTTACTATTTTCCGACTGCAGCAAGTTTACCGTCTCGTCCACTGTCAATCGCGGACGTATTCGCAGGTCGATGTCACTGTAGATTTGCCCGGTGGCGGACCAGACATTGTCGTTCTCAAAATGCGCTGTATAGACGCCTCCTTCCACGGGGATGCCCTGATATATTTGTTGATATCGGACGTGGTATTCCTCATCACTTTCGCGAGCGTCGCCGCTTCGGACAAGGTCTATTTCCAGGTCACTGGATGCCCAATCTTGAAATGCCGACTCAGAACTGATGGAATTCGGCTTAAACAATACTGATGTCGGAAGAGCTGACCGCGGACCGTGTGTTACGTGGTAGTAAAGATCAGACGACGCCTGACTATTTCCGTAGATGGCCTTAATTCCCTCGGTCGTTTGCGAGATCATGCTGCATCCGAAGAGAACAGCTATTGCAGCAACGACCGTTAGTACCGTAGATGATGCTCGGGTCATGATATAATATTTCTGAATACGACGAATCACCCGGAGTCTACCTGTCAGTCGTCCGATATGGTTTCCGCGTACTGTAGTTGCCAGGCAGTGGTTAATATACTATACAATAAATGGTTACGATTTATTGCATAGTACTAATTATAAATTTCCAAGGATGAATTGCTGTCTATCGGCTGCTCGACGATACAGAGCTGAAGGATGAGCAGGAGAAAATTTGATCGACTTCGATCGGCGACGTACTTAGAGATCGCGCGGACTTTGACCGACTTCCTATCGGTTGCGCGAACGGACTACAAACGCTTTCATTTGCGCCTGGTAATGCCAAGTCGGATTTCGCTTTGAACGGTCGTCGGATTGAGAGCCGGGGTAACATGTACCCCGTACACTGTAGCTGATCCTTCAAAACCTGCATTAGTATGATCCAGCGTCTGGATCGATGACCTAAACTCAGCGCCTCGTCGCGCTAATTGTCTGCAACACGCGTATACGTTGATTCCTCAACCAACTCCGAGGGACTGACTTCCGAGATGGACAGGTACGCTCTGCTTGTGAACTGATCAGGACCTGACGATACGTAGTACATTCGCCGTCGCATTACGCGATCACCCATGTCCCGAGCCCAGTCGAAAATCAATGAGTCGGATGTCACGCGACCCACCGTTTCGTTAAATGATCTGTGTTGCGAATCGATATGTATCTCCTTAAGACTTCCATCCTTTTCAATCGATATTAGACTGAATCGGGCGAATGGTTCGCCTAACAATTCACCATTAAAGTCTTTACTCAAAACGCAACCAGCCAGGGCCGAATTGATCACCGAAGTGGCTATTGAGTTAGCATATTCTCCGACTGCAACTCGATATTTCCAGGCGACCGACCAGTGTCCGATCATGTGATTCATTATCGGTGGTCTCGTGACCTCACAATTTGCCTGACCCTCTGCATCGTGTGAAAATATGAGAGTTGAAATGCCTACAACGAATAGGACCAGACAAACATACCACAACTTGACACCAGAGAAGTAGAAGCGCTGCATAAGAACTAAACGTAACCGCCAAGTGATTAGTGGTGAAACCGTGTTCCCTGGTCGGGACATCAGCTCTGAATATCTGTCTTTCGCGAGGGCGACAATGTTCGACGAGCTGAAATTTTCCAGGTAGTGATTGCGGTTTCGGATGCCAGGTCCCACAGCTCTGCCATCCATTCAAAACCGTTGTCTCGAATATCGTAGAACGTGAGTCTACTCTCCTGTAGCTGCCCATCCTTGCCGAACCTGGCCTGCTTCATAACCATCTTGTCGCCGAGCCATTCGCCCTGCCAAACTCCGGAATGCCCACCAGGCATACCGAAAAAATGGACGTCCCATTTTCCATTTGCGGCATTATAAATTCTCATGCTCTCTCCTGCGTATTTGTCGTTCCGGTAGACGTCACGTACTCCAAACCCGTTGAGCATATACGTCGTTTCCCAAGTGGCGTCTGACACATGCCATTCACCATTAATGAACAGGCTGTCTTTGCATATAAAACTCCCAACAAGAAAATCAAACTGTCGTGTTTCAATCGGAGCGTTGGGGTTGACGTCGCCGGACGGGAGACGGTCACTAACATCATATGCATTGAAAAGGCTGAGATTCGAGCTGGAATCACGTTTTATTTCTTCCATTTGATTCTCATGACGATTCGAACAACTCGAGGCAGCACTAACTACCATCATTGACGAGATAGCTACTACTGCAGTCACCAATCTGGAACTAAGCATCTTGACACTCACAGCTCTTTGCCGGCGTCGTTTATTCGCAGCAAGTCTGTTATATAGCTGGAGACTATGATCCCGATTGACTCGTAGTTCGACAAAACAATCACGGTAAGGTTTTTTTCAGGGATGATACTCATGTTCGCACTATGGCTCCGTGCACATGCCGATTCCTTATCGCATCACCTGGTAAAAGTCGCGATCAATTTTGTAATCGCTTCCTTCTTGTTTCCAGATTACAAGCGCCCTTGTTTTTGACAGGTGTTCTTCGCCGCCATAAAGGTGACGCAGATTTGAGATCGATATTGAATAGATCCATTCCCTGTCGACCTGCACGTCTACTATTTCGTTGCTCCATGATATTCCTTTGTCGGTCAAGCTCGCCCAGTAATCACGTATTTCTTCTTGCCCTGTATAAATCCGACCGCCGGGCTCGAGAATTTCAGCTTCAGCTGTATAAAATTCTGCGATGTCCGTCATTTTGTTTTCGGCGAATAGCAGCTCCATCTGCTGCAGTACTGCTGACAGCTTCGCCGTGATAGATTGGTCCGTCCGCCTCACGTACTTACCGAAGAATCCGGCTGACCACGTTTCGCCACCATCACTGGAATTTTCAAAAGTTTGAGTGACTGTATTACCATCCGGTTCACTCACGAATGTCATGCGCGTCAGACTGTTATTACCCTGATCTCCGACCATCTGAAGGGTACCTTCTCCATCCTGAACTTCGACGTAGTTCGTTACACTGTTTCGAAGGTCAATCCACGTTTGTTTCTGAGTACTGTCTGCTGGATCGAAATAGTTAATACTGCTACCGACGAAACCGGTAAGCGTACGATAGTCTTCGAAGACGGCGCAGCCGCCCTCGCGCTTGGATATGTCACTACGTGCAATCAGATTGTCATTTGCGTCATAGATGTCCCATGCCCCTACCCAGAAGTCGAGCTTTTTGTACTGATCCAGATTACTACATGGAAAGGCGTTCGCGGTAACCATTCCTTTTATACGGTCGTAGTCGGAATTACCTTCGAGATACTCAAACTCTGCAGATCTCAGTATGCCCGTCGCCGCGAAGCCATTTGATGCAAGTCGCTCGAGTTCGGCTAACAGTATCTCCGTTTGCTGGCTCCCGGCATAGGCACGCACCAGGTTCGCGTCGACAGCGATGGCAGGCTGAAATTCCAGTGCCCTCGCCTGGAGTAAGTATTGTTGCGCATCGCCATATTTCTGGAGTCGGACCAGGGATGCACCTTTAAAAAAGTTTGCTGCTGCATTCTCCTTGTCGTTCTCCAGGATACTACTAGCCTCGGCTACGACCTCTTCATAATTTCCGGCTGCAAATGCCTGATTGAGTGCGTTTTGAGCGTATGCCTGAACCGTCAGCATGCTGGAAATAGCCAGTACGAACACTATTCTGCTCATGTATTCCCTTCCCTGATATGCAATTTGTGAGGATGATTTAAACGTAGAGAATACGACACAACACTTCACATTCAATTGTAAGAATCGCTTATAGTACGACCGTCTTATGAGAGAGCCCTGCTACGATTCCTCACCGATGCTTGCGGAACACCTGAAAACCGCGATCTCACTCCAAGGCTATGCAGTCTGAAAGATATAATCTCTTGCGAGAAATTTTCCCGGAGCGACACCAGCGACTGACTTGAAGTCGTGGATGAAATGAGACTGGTCGAAATAGCCGAGATCGTACGAGAGCTCGGTCAGGGAATCGTACTTCCGATTACGCAGCGACTGGATTGCTTTTTTAGCCCTGACAATTTTAATGTATTCCTTCGGGGAAAGGCCAACCTCCTCAGCGAATAGCTTCCGAAAATGCGAACAGCTTCTGTTCGACATCCGCGCCAATTTTTCTACAGATACACTCGAATCTTCCCAGATTATTTTTTCATACTCACATGTCAATTTGCGTCGCATGGGCCGAATCCTGTCACGAAGGAAATTTTCAACCAGCGCAAATTGCTCCTTTCTGTCCGGCGAGTTCAGGAGTTGTTCGAGCAATATGCTTGCCTGGCTACCAAAGATATCTTCTATATCGAAGACACCGTTTTTAAACTGTGAAAGAGCATCAGGTATTAACCAATTGGTTTGCCCGAACCGAAGTTTAACACCAAAGCACGTCGACTTATTGGACTCAGGTTTGACCAGGTAGGATTTGGAGTGGAGCCCGCCGATGAATCCCAGGGGTCTTGGTTTCCAACCCTGATTGTCAGAGTTATTCAAGAATAGAAACCCGTTTTGAAATAGAATTTCGAAACGTGCCTCTGGAACGAAGTGACAGACCTCATCACCCGTGAATTCGTATTCGACAAAGGACTCCGCGACCGTAGATAGCAGCGATCCTTCGGGTATTGCTATTGTCCGTACTTTAACGCTCACTCTTGCTAACTATTTGTTACCGGGCTAATCGGCGACTCTATCCTGGTCTAAGCAGTACGTTCAGAATATCACTGATGGACGACTAATTCTGAAAATGAACGATTCTGCATACGTACGGATGTTGATTAAAGTTAAGCCTTCTCCAGAATAATGCATCGTATTGCTACAAACAACCCAGTAACGATGCCCGACGGAGCTCATCGTTGTGGGCTGGATTCCTGTCACATAAGGAGACTGTAGCTGATAATAGCCTGTCTCTACGGCGTGGAGAATCAGGGATGAGTGTGGCGGCGCCTACCTGTACAATTGACACGCAAGTAGCCGAACCACGTGAACGTGGCCCGGCCTCTCGCATGTACCCCCTATTTGATGAGCTGCATCATTCGCGTCTGCACAGAACCATCGGCTTCAATCCTGTAGATATACATACCACTCGGCAGCTGCGATGCATCCCAGCGAACCTCATGCCGTCCTTCCTTCTGAAATCCTTCCACCAACCTGGCAACCAGGCGTCCCTGCACGTCGAACACGGAAAGAGATACCCTCGTAGGTGTCGATAGCGAGTAACCAATCGTCGTAGTCGGATTGAATGGATTAGGATGGTTTTGATCTAGGGCCATTCCTGCAATCGAAACAGGTGGCACTATGTTTTCAGCTTGTTCAACTAGTTGATGCGCGTTAGCGTCGTCTCCGATCAAGAGTGTCCGGATTGTTATCGAAGGGTCTGTCAGCGAAGAAACCTGATCATCAACCAAAATCCCGGCATTCTCAAGTGCACGAACCTGATTCGAAAAACTTCCAATTACATTGATAGCTGCCGTGTATCGACCAGCATTGATATGTTGCAAAACAACCTCAAGTTTTGCCTTCAATGATTTTGACTGACCGTTGTTGATAATGCCCGATGACTCCAGTGCACTAATACGTTCATTCAAACGATGGACTAGAAATTCGCTGGCCCGCACAACATGCTTTCCTTCGATGGCGACGTAAAAGGCATTCGCTTTGACGTGATCAACGACATCTATTAATCCTGACGGCCATACGATCGTTAATTTTTCTATTTTTTGAGCATCTCCAAGGCCAAAATGAACGTTCAAGCTGTTATGGCCATTGAACGTGTTTTGAGTCGATACCTCTCGTTGCAATACAACGATACTGCCGTTCAGGTTTACCTCGGCGTAGACTTTTGCGCCGACGCCAGCTCGATTCGACATCACTCCTTCAAGAAGAATATTTACCCAGTGATTTGTAATCGATGATCGGGTCTCATAGAAATGTCGCTGCCCGCCACCATAACTTTGGATAAACAAATCCAGGTCACCGTCAAGATCGAAATCACCGGCCGTCGCACCGTACGTCCCTGTCGCCGTTGAGGCAAGATCTGTTGTTGGTGTAAACGAATAATCAGGAGCACCACTGTTCTCGTAGTAAATATTGTCCTGACCAAATTCATTCGTCACGACAACGTCGAGGTCACCATCATTGTCAAAGTCGCCCCATACGTTAGCAAGCGAAAATCCATTATCTGTAGCGAGAGGATCGTCTGTCACCTTGACGAAGGTTCCACCGTCATTACGGTAAAGGTCATTGCTAACACCCGACGGAACTCCCCCGGAATAATTTGTAACGTAGGCATCACGGTCGCCGTCATTGTCGTAGTCAATGAAATTCCAGGTTTGACCGTCTCGAGCTTCGTTCAAGGGGAGATCTGTTATTCTGGTAAACGTCGCTTCACCTGTTTCGACAAGTTCATTTCGATATAGAAAGTCTGGCGCCTGCGTCCCGTTGGCCGGACCGCTCCCTATGAACAAATCGATATCGCCGTCATCGTCGTAGTCTATCCAGTTTCCAACGGTGTATGGTGCCAAACCCGTAACAATGGGACTATCCAGGACGCTCTCAAACGTACCATCTCCATTATTTTTGAACAAGCTGTTTGGTACGGGCACACCGACGAAACCGGCAGGATGCGCTATAAATAAATCGACGTGGCCATCGTTATTATAGTCGCCCCAAGCACAGCTCCATCCACGCGTGACAGAATTACCAAAATCGCCGGACTCGATCTTCGTAAAAGTACCGAGGCCATTGTTCGTATAAAGGGCCGAATTAGGGGCTCCAGCATTCGCAACGTCAAGGTCGCCATCGTTATCGATGTCCGCCCAGCACGTGCCGAATGAGAAATGTGGATCGTCCAGCAAGATGTCTCCTTCGACCCGACTGAATGAACCGTGCCCGTCGTTTCGATAGAGATTACTGGGGTTAACAATTGAAATGTTGGGGACAAAAAGGTCTAGGTCCCCATCGCCATCTACATCAACCCATGCAGAACCGATTGAATTGTCGACATCGTTGGCAACATCTCCATCGGTAACCCGCATAAACGTTTGCCCATGCACTGCCGTTGCCAGTGTAAAAATTAATGTCGCCTGCAAACAGATTTTGCCCAGCGAATAGTAGAAACTCCTGTACATATTTAACCTCCTGTTTATGACCACTCTTGCCGGCTGATAAGTCAGGATTTTTCGGGGCGCATAATCAGAGACGTGCCATTAGAAGAGCTGGTTGATTTTGTTATTGGTCTTTCCCTTCGCGGCATCACGAGACCCATGGGTCTGCGACACTTATCGATTCGTGAAAAGCCAAAATGAAACAACAAATTTGGAGTCAAGCTCAATTGTAGGAAGTGCTTTTGTATGGGGCATTACGACGTGCCAGAGACGATCTTTTAAGGAGGTGAAGGCACGATCAAGAGCTCTAGTGTCAATTCAGATATCAAAGTTCACAACTTGCATGGCCCTGTCGCTACAATCTGTTTTGTTTTTTACGCACCAGTAACTATAAGAAGCATCAAAGCCGACCTGTTGGTATCTCTGAGTTTGATCTCCCGATGTACGTTGTATTTGGCCGCATGCTTTTTGTATGTTGGGACACAAGCCATTAAAAAATGCGGCACCATGGCAAACGCTGATTATTGTTCTTTCGTATCGAGATTCTCCATCATATCCGTCATCTTCTGTTTCGGCTTGTTGACGATCTCAACCAATGTCGCCTATGGACAATATGTCGTCAATGAGGGGGATATTGACTTGAGTGATTTTGATCTGAACGACGGGGTTTGCTCCACTTGTTTGGAAGTCGATGATGATGGCAATTGCGTGCAACCTCGAGGATGTACGCTTATTGCAGCTATCCAGAACGCCAATCTGCTCCCCGACGTCAGCACGATTTCCCTTGCTGTCGCTACCATTACAAATACAACTAACTTTATCCCGGAGATCATTTGGCCGGTCCACATGAGCAGTGGTACGGGCGGTGTCTCCAAAATTGTCGGACCCGGGCCGACGGAAAACTCACCAGGCCTGGTCGTCTCCGGCCACGGAGCCGATGGTACACAATTTATTGAAGTTGACATTTCCGGCTATCCCAATGGCATTGAATTTCGGAACAGTAGCTTCGGAGTGATACAGGGTTGCGCCATCCTTGACAATCAGGTCGGTGGTAACGGCATTCTGATTTCCGGTACTTCGACGAACACGTTGATTGGCGGTGCGACAGAATTCTTTGGCGATAACCCCGGCAACATTATCGCTGGAAACCAGACAGGCATCCGACTTGCCGGCGGCGGAAACACTCGCGTATACGGCAACCGTATCGGCATTGATCTTGGAGGCGTGACAAATGGTAATTCGACAGGTATTTTCATTGGCATTGGTGCGGGAGAAGGAACACACATTGGTAGTGATACGACTGGCACAGGTAATATCATTTCGAATAGTTTATTCGATGGTATATCCATAAGCGGCACCGGCTTCGGGACGAATGACCCAGTGAGCGGAGTATCAATAAAAGGGAATTACATAGGGACCTACTTTGACGGAGCCGGTCGGCGAGGCAACCTCAGAGGCATCACACTGACCCGTACGGAAGGTATCGAGATCGGCGGCAGTGAGCCTGGAGAAGGAAATATTATCTCGGCCAACGGCGATGGAATCTGGCTCAACAACGGCGCCAACGGTACGCAGGTAGCTGGAAATACCATCGGGCTTTCGGCCGAAGGCGATACCTTGGGAAATGTCAACGGAGTAGTCATCCGCGCTAACGCGGATTACAATGTTGTCCAGGACAACGTAATCTCCGGCAATTCCGGAGACGGAGTGATCATCACCGAGGTTAGCGAACTTATACCGACAGGTAACACAGTGGAGGCTAACTCGATCGGTCTGGATTTCTTTCGTTCTGACCGCGGAATGGGAAACGGAGGTATAGGAGTGAATCTGGTCGAAGCCGAATCAACAACCGTCGGGTTGAACTTTATAGGTGGTAATGGCGGCTTCGGAATTCTCGTCGACGGCCCGAATAACGTGGAGACATCCATCTTCGAAAACATTATTGGCCTGACACAAAGCGGCGATTCCGTAGGCAACGGAGACTCGGGCGTCTTGTTAGTCAATGTCTCCAACTCGGAAATCATTGGTAATGACATAGCCAACAATAAGGGACACGGAATCTTTCTTCAAGAGTCGAGTAACAACGTGATCACTAGAAATGTGATCGGTCTGAAGACGGATCAGTTTTTCAGTATTTTCGCTGGCAACTCTGGTAACGGTATCAGGTTGGTTGGTGCCTCGAACGACAATGTCATTGGCAGGATAACTGGCGATGATGGAAATATGATTGCGTTCAATCAGAAGGGTATTGTAATCACCGTTGGTGACAGAAACTCCGTCCGTGGAAATTTAATTTACCAGAACATGTTGTACGACCTTGATCTCGGCGACGACATGTACACTGAAAATGATGACGACGATTCGGATGCCGGCGCTAACGAGCAACAAAATTTTCCTGAAACGACAAACTCGACGTTTCAAGGTGACGCTCTCTTCGTCGAATCCGAACTCGTGTCCCATCCGAATGCAACATATCTCGTCGATTTCTATCGAGAGTTTGTTCCTCTCAGCTCTTCCTTCCGAGGAGGAAGTACCGACTACCTGGGCACGTTAGAGGTGCAAACAGATGCGTCTATGCCGGGACTAGCCGAATTCACTTTCGAAACTGACGGACTCGATTTTATATCGGCAACAGCGACAGATTCACTGGGCAACACTTCGGAACTGGAACTCGTCGCAAGACCGGAACCGTTCCTGCTATGGATGAATCAGGAGAATGAACTCGAGGATTCGGGGGACATTCGAATCGGAATTTTTAATTCCAACACGGGCCCTGAAGATATTATGGGTGTAGAATATCGGTTTTCGACTTCGCCAAATATTGTGCTGAGTTCGCTGCTCGATTTTGATACTGGAGAGGAAATCGAATGCGCAGAAGAAGACGGCGAAACAGTGTGCCCGCTAGGCATCGGTGAATCTATGGGATACTTCAGGATCGGTGGCATATTTGATATCGATGGAAATGGCAAAACGTCGACAGCACCCTACGAGATACGTGTGATTGCGAGGGGAACAATTGGCACTGAAACGGTCGAGTCGAACGAGTCTGTGATAATGGGTGAAACGATCGTCAGCATCGAAGATTTACCTGCCCAGTTCGTTGACAAACTCGAAGCACCGTTCCCGAATCCGTTCGACGCCACATCGACACTGGCGTACAGTCAGGTATCCAACTCACCTGTCCGTGTGGAAGTCTATGACTTGCTGGGTCGACGCGTACGCACGTTCGCGCAAACTGTGTCGCCGGGCGATCATGTCATAGTATGGAACGGCCAGGACAATGCAGGACGTGACGTGCCTGCGGGGATCTATTTCGTCCAACTGAAGAGTAATGCCGGTCGTATCGGCATCGCACAAAAAGTAATACGATCGAAATAGTGCCTTAATCGCACCTGTCTGGACTGCACATTGATACGATTGCGGTCACAAAACCGAAAACGCAGTATCGATTGGACCGCGATCTTTAGAACGCATACCCTACATGCAGGCCCGGCCAGATTAAAAACTCGCCGCTGTAAACAAGGGCGTATGCCGTACCGCGGAAAACGAATCCACTCATCGATCGATATTCGAATCCGAGGCCACCAAACCCGTAGAGCGCACTGTCCACATCTCCAACATCCACACTACCCGTCAATAGACTCAACCCGGCTGTTACAAAGGGAGATCCATCCTTGTTTACGAAATACAAATTAGCACCGACGGGAATCGCGACGACCAGAGCGTCACTTCCTCCCAGCGCCTCGAGACTCCCATGAATGCCGACATTCGACGTGACCATGTGCTGATAGGAAAACGTGTAAATCAAACCTTTGCCAAGGAGCTCGATTCCGAAATCCGATCGCAAGGAATCCCGACTCTGGGCTTCTGATTGTAGTGAAAGCAGAGACATACCGAGGACGACGATCAGGAAGGCGTAACGTTTGTTATTCATTTCAGAGGTTCTCCAGCAGAATATTTTGAGGATGTCATCCTGCCGCTAGTGGGTCACTTAGGAAATCGTGGATGTAACGTAACAGGTATCGACCACAAACCACCGAACGATACCACTCCAACACGGGTACGGATGATCGACGCCGGGAATGTATGGAATGCTAAATGATCTACCTAATCAAAACTCATCGACAGGCCGTTCTTCGCACGCTCACGGAGGCCCTCTGAAGTTTGTATCCACGCCTCAGAACTCCTACCCTCGCGTCCGAACGACTCAACGCTCATGCCTTGCGTTTCAAGGTTCTCCAGGTAGATAATCATCAACTCCTTTTTTCTCGAATCATCCAGGTGCACTTGCCGCACCCTCATGACGTCAACTTCCATGGAATAGCCGTTCCGCTTGAGCAAATCGAAAACATGTCCAATGTCGGAACCTGCTCTCCATGTTGGTCGATCATCCGGTACATTGTAGAAATTTACGCCTTCAAAAAACTCGCGGCCATCGTAGGTGACCCGATACGGTTCATCAGAATAGTCGTAGCGCCTCGGTATCAGCCCCGGCAGATATGCTTCGTACTGTATCCAGTACAATCTCTCGACCAGGCCAGTTGAATCGGCAGCAACAAAGACATGTATCTCGCAACTTGCATTGCCATATAGAATGAAGGCTTCTGAGTCGACGTAGGAAAACGACGAATCCACAGAAATACTTCCGCGAGGAAAACCAGTGGATGAGACGACGTTGCCGACTACGGAAGACCGGGATTCAATCTTCGTTCCGGCATCCTGTTTTTCGATACAACCTGACGTTAACAGCAGCAGGGAGAAGAAGCAATATTTCATATCACGGATGACCACGGAGTAGAAGACTGACAAACGGAGTTACGAGACCCGGCCGAAAATAGTTACCGCAAAAATCACTGCAGCATATTCCTGACCGGGAAAAAACAATCACCCTGATATTCAATTGCAAAACAGTTATGTTATCGATAATGAATGGCCGCAACATCGCTCCACGGCGGGGGGCAATGACCTTTGTCCATCAAACCCATGAAACGAGGTCCGCATAAGACAGAAAGTCAGCTGCCAGTCGCAGCCTTCGATCACGACCTGAATGAAGGCCTGCCTGTCGCGGCAATTACCTGCCATGACTTTTTTGAAAAGAGTTCGGAGTTTTCTGTCGACCTGCACAAACCGCATCAGATCAACTTCTACCTGATTGCACTTTTGACTAACGGGGCTTGCAATCATATGGTCGACTTTATCAATCATTCGATGCAAGCCGGTACGGCTTTATTCGTTCAGAAGGGACAAGTACACCGATTTGATACCGTAAACAATTTGGATGGGTGGATTGTAGTCTTCACGGAAGACTTCCTGCTCAAGACTATTCCCGTGCGATCAGGTTTTCCCGTACTTCAACTGCTGAACCAATCTGTCGGACCGAGCAAAATTCAATTCGATGAGGCCGAATTGGGAAACGTTATAAAAATCCTCGAACAGATCGAGCTCGAAATGAAGCAGCCTGACTATGGGTTTCGAGAGGCCATACTGACACGGCTCCTCGGGCTCTTCCTTTTGAAAGCTGAACAAGTTGCGAAAAAGCAGATCGACTACGACCGGTCTGAAAGTCAACATCTCTCCCGTTTCGTCGAATTCCAACGGTTGATAGACAAGAATGTCAGAAAGCGGTGGAGCGTCAGCGAATACGCAAACGAGCTGGGACTAACAACGCGCACCCTGGGTACAATCACACGTCTGCTGGTCGATTCCAGCCCCAAAACTTTCATCGATTACAAGGTGATTCTCGAAATCAAGCGTCTACTGACACACACAGATCAGTCAATTTCTGCACTTGCACGCGATTTCGGGTTCGAAGACGCTACCAACATGGTAAAATTCTATCGACGCAACGAAGGTGAAACACCGGGCTCGTTCCGCAAGAGAATCCAGGCTTCATCAGAATCATAAATCAATTTCGCATTTAAACCCTGAATGGGGTCATATCTACCTTTTCCATAGTCGTATGTATGCGTATGTTTAAACTTACGGTATCCGTACAGGTTTGCTTACAGATGATACGACTCACGTTTATGACGGACCGCTCACGAGTGATCGGATCCAGAGATGAGGCTCGCCCGAAAGATCAACGATCAATCTTTCCAGATTCTCTGCGTAATGTTGCAGAGCATTTGTATCGGGAAGTTAACATCGCCGTCGGTTCGAATTCAGTCTCGCTACTAAAGAGTCCGGTTCTAACTAATTCAGATAAGTTCATTCTTTCGTCGAACTCAAATTTCTCTGTACCAGTAGATCTATACGATGCTACGGTCGTTGACTCTCCGAAGAAACTTGTTGAGCGATTTGGACGGAGCTTCTCGATTCTGAATGTCATCGGCGGAGCAGGCATGTTGCGATCAATGCTTCCGTACGCAGAAGAACTTGTTGTCATACAATCTGACTGGTCGCTACCAGGAGATGTCGTATTCGGCGAATGGGACGACGACTCATTCTCCGTTGCCAGAATGCACCGGTGGCAGGGCGGACAAACTATGCGATACCGCCGGTCAGACAAAGTTCAGTTCCTTACGGAGGACAACTCGACTGCAACGACACAGTCGTCAAGATTTAGAACCGGATAAGGATTACACGGAGTCAGATGGTAATCTGGACGTGTGAAGGGATTGAGATGAGGGTCTGGATTGCCGTCCGGCGTTTTTAAAAGGACGCGATAAATAGGAACTGGTCATGCCGCCGCCGCTAGTTGTGGCCAGTTCCTGCGTTCTTCTTTCTTCGATATCGGTCTCGTCGGCCTCGGCCCTACAGAGAAATAAATGACCGGGTCGACAACCTCCCCCCACTGGTATCGATAATCATTGTATAAAACCCGGGAGTCAGGCTGCTCAGATCTTCTGTTTGCTCCGTATGCGTAATCGTCGATTGCAGAACGCGCCGGCCTAGTACATCATATGCATAAACATGCGCCCCGATGAATTCGGGTCCCGACTTCAACGTTATGGACCCCCTGGCAGGATTCGGGAAAAGCTGAAATTCCTGTTCACGGCCGACTTTCTCGTTCGAAGTGTTCGTCACTTCTTCGAAGATGATCCGGTCGATATTGTACTCTGGAATTGCAACAATCCGCATCCGTAGAATCTGCACTCCGCCATCGAGCGCTACTTCCGTCGACACCGGGGTCGTAGTCTGCCAACTGCCCGTTGAAGGTATATCGAGCCTGTCGGTACCGACGGCCCCGATTGAGAAGTGAACAATGCCTCCACCTTCGAGTGATGCTACCTCTGCCGTTACGGTATACAACCCGGCCGCCTGAACATCGACTGTATACTCAAGCCATTCGCCTGCTTCGACGTATCCGACGTGAAATCCGCCGCCGTCCCGCGCCTCAATATCTACACCTACATTGGGTCGATAACCCCCGGGCGTATTCACGTCATCGGTGTCGTGATAGGCGACACCCTCTCCGCCAATGTCGAAATCCTCTGCTTCAATAATCCCGGGAATCGGAGAAGGCTCGCCGTAAAATCCCGATCGTGCGATCGTGGTTATTATTTGTAGCGGATGCGAATGTCGGTCGCCGCGTACTGAATCTTTTGCGATGATGCGATATCGATACTCAACACCCTCGGCGATTGCAGTATCCGTGAACGAGGTCGACGCAGCCGAAAGCCCGGCCAGGCTGTCGAATGTGGCTCCGTCAACGGAACGCTCGACTATAATTCGTTCATATGCTGCACGATTGTCCCATGTCAGCGCAATGGACGAATCAGTGGACATCTCCAGGGAGAAATTTTCGGGGCCATCAGGATGCGTGTTGATCAAGATGTCTTTCGTTTCATGCCACGACCTTTCGTCTCGCATCAACACTTCAAATTGACCGCCATCGTCCCAGACCTGAAATGGCATCTCTGCCAGAAGCAATTCTTCGACATAGGCACTATAGTAGCGCATTCGAGAATTGTAGTCTGCCCCATGCACGGCACCGAATTCACTCACCATCACTGGCACCGATTCATTTGCCGACCACGTCGCGACCGATTGGATTTTGTCACGCATGGCAGATCGATCCTGCGTTGTCCCCCAGGTGCCATTCGCCAGCCCCGCAAATTCCCACGGATCGTACGAATGAAAGTACGCCATGATGTAGGGATCGTCAGGGATGGCAGCAGCAAGCAGTTGCTCGGCGTTGGAATATTCATTCCCGGAATAGATCACCACGCGGGTGGGATTAGTGTCTCTGATAATGCCGAGCACTCTCGCATTCAACTCATCGACTTCATTGACGGTCAATCCGAATGGCTCATTAATAATCTCCAGAAATAATTTCTCAGATTTATCTTTAAACCGGGAGGCAACTTGAATCCAGATACTGTCGAATCGCGCTTGAAGAGATGGGTTGCTGTAGTCTGCCTTGAGCCAGTCTTCGTGGTGGGCGTTGAGTATGACGAACAGGTCCCGCTCGAGACCCCAGTCGACCACCTCCTCGACACGATCTAACCATGTTGGTTCAATTGTGTAAGGCGCGGCGGATGTGGTGTGTTCATCCCACCGAACAGGAATGCGAACCGTCTGAAAACCTGCATCCACATATTCGTCGAACAAATATTCCTGTGCGGGCTCGTTATTCCAGGCACCTTCCGTGGGTGGCTCGAGGGTGTTGCCAACGTTGATGCCGCGACCCATCTGGGCTGCGGCGTCGGCTGGCGTGAGCTGGGCCCATGACAGCTGATTAGTCCAAAGAATAAATACGCCAGTGAGTAAAGCCGCGTATTGGCGGAGAACTCTGTCTTTCGAAATCATACAGGAAGCGCTACTGGGTACTCGTGAAAATGAGTTGTCAAAATTCTCCAAACCGACGAGCATCGTCGTGAGCACAGTGTAGAGCGTTCAACGACGGATAAACTATGTGTGCGATGGCATGGGAATATACGAATACTGCCCGGCAAGTGATCAACAGAAGCTACGGAAGGATGAGAGCAGGTTTTTTCTTCGGGAATGGCTTCCCATTTTACGTTACACAAGGGTAGATTTATTAAGTAGCGGTTAGTAACCTGTCGAAACATCAGCAGCTGATCTTACCACGATGAAAGACATGCGAATCGCTGAGGCACTGCGCCACCTTGATCCGCAGCCCGGCGTTAAACTCTGGCATGGCGGTGCCACACTTTCTGGATCACTTCGCGGAGTGACTCCCGAGACGGCATCGTGGAAACCCGCAGCCGATCGACACTCGATCTGGGAGCTTACACTGCATATTGCCTACTGGAACTATGCCGTCGAAAGGCGAATTCGAGGCACTCAAAAGGGGTCCTTCCCGCGGTCTCCGTCGAACTGGCCGGACGCCCCACGAGAAGTTTCTGAATCTACCTGGTCAGCGGACAAGCAACTCGTAGCCACGTATCACGAAAGTCTCGTCGAAGCCATTGCCGATTTCCCTGAGAAGCGCCTCGACGAAGTCGCGGGCGATAAAGGGAAGACAACGTATGCAGATTTGATTACAGGAATCGTCTTACATGACACGTATCATATCGGGCAGATACAACTCATGAAGAGGCTGGCACCCTGAGTGCGTGTCGCAGGGATCAAATATTTCCCGGACCGCTACCCTCGTTCATCGACCATTATATACAATACGGGACAGCCTCGCATCCTCATTCTGCGCGTTCCACTTCGTTCCATATTCCAATAGATACATCGACCCGTCCGGAGCGAACAACATGTCCATCGGCCTGCTAATGTCGAGTGTGTTAGGCATGAACCGCTCCATGTCCCAGTAGTGACCATCGTCGGTCATCGTGACGACGCTAATCCAGTTCCGCATCCATTCGTAGATAAATAGTTTGCCGTCGTAATATTCTGGAAAGCGAACCGCGGAATCTTTGTAGTCGTCCTGATAGAATACCGGCCCGGCCATCGCCGTCCTGCCTCCCTCACCAACTTGAGGAAACTCTGACGATGCGGTATACGGATACCAGATAAATGCTGGTTTCGGAGTCGGCAAGTTGCGTAGTCCGGTATTGTTCGGCGAATCATTCACGGGATTAGAGATATCGAATTCCGACCCGCTCACACCCGTTCTGAAATTGAAATCATAGTATGGCTTGTTGTCTGCGATAAAATATGGCCATCCATAATATCCAGCCTCGCGTGCCTGGTTAATCTCATCATGACCCTTTGGTCCGCGCATTGGTACATCCTCGGAAGCATCCGGGCCCACTTCACCCCAGTAGATATAACCAGTGTGCTTGTCCACCGAGACCCGAAACGGATTGCGATTTCCCATCACGTATATCTCACTTCGCGTGCCTTCTTCCCCACTGAACAAGTTGCCATCAGGGATCGTGTATGAAGCATCATCGGTGGGAGTGATACGCAATATTTTACCACGCAAATCATTCGTATTACCCGCAGTACGCTGCGCATCCCACGCGGCGCGCCCGGGCGACTCATCGATAGGCGCCGTCCCGGCCGATGCAAATGGATTTGTGTTTTCTCCGACCGTCATAAAGAGATTTCCGTCGGCGTCAAACTCGAGGGACCCTCCAACATGACAACAGGCATCGCCTCGAGTTACCGGAATCGTCAGCAAGACATTTTCCGAGGACATCTGAAGTTGATCGCCGTCGAGGATAAATCGTGACAGCTGAATGCGCGGTGACAGTGAATCCTGATGCGAATACGCGAGGTAAATCCAGTGGTTGGTTTCATAGTCTGGGTCGGCAACAATCCCGATCAGGCCTTCTTCATTGCCACTGAAGACTGGAAACGAACCGGCGATCGTCGTCTCGTTCGTATTCAGGTCATGAATGCGGATGGTTCCATGCCTTTCGATGAACGCAATCTTGTCATCTCCGAGAAATTCGAGTTCCATCGGCTCGTTGAGACTGTCGACCAGCACTGTTTTAGTGAACAGATTTTCGTCGGGCTGCACGGTTGCCCTCGAGTAGTCGATGTCACCGGATCCCATGGTGTATTGAATGCCACCAAGAATATGTGACAGAAATTCGGGCTCGGAATAGCTGGCGATGGTATGACCAAGCGCTGTGTAAAAAGATCGCCCGCCTTCGAAGTCGTGATACCACGCAATGGGTCGCGGCTCGCTTGCGGGATTTTCTTGAGATGTCTTGTAAGAAGTCTCATCAATCTCAATCAGCGTGTTGATATCCGGATTGACGAATCTCACGTCGTACCATTCATCAGCCCGCGACCACCCCGTTTCCAGATGGTTTGTGGATAGATGCGTCTTGTCAACCACGTGCAAACTTCCTTCGCGCACATTCGGGTCGGATGGATGTCCGGTAAAATAGGCGCCTACTAATTTTCCGTACCACGGCCACGAATACTCAGTATCAGAAGCAGAGTGGATTCCGACGTAGCCACCGCCTGCCTGGATATATCTTTTGAAAGCAACTTGTTGCTGATCTCCAAGGACGTCGAGCGTAGTCAACAAGAAGATTACCGCATCGTAATTTTTTAATGACTCATTAGTAAACGTGAGAGAGTCTTCTGTTGCAGTAACAGCAAAGTTGTTCTCGAGTCCGAGTTTCCGAATCGCTTCAATCCCGGCCTCGATGCTATCGTGCCTCCAGCCGTTGGTTTTCGAGAAGACAAGAACGCTCTTTGGAGAGTCGTCCGAGTCACCAGAACAACCACCGAGTGCGGTGATCAGAATGAACAATGCCACAGCGCAGAGCATTGCCAATCGAGAATGTTTTAGTAGAGTTTCGTACATGCGGGTGATATGACAGCTGGAATGGATATGTCTTATGGGAGAAGATAATACGTTAATGATGAAAGATCTCCCTAGCGCGCTTCACGAACGCTATGCTCCCTGAAGTACTCGTTGAATTTCATGACGGCCGCAGCTGACCAGGGTTCGTTGATGGTCGGCAGATGGGTCTTCAGGCGAGATATTTCGGCGGCATAGGACTCATCGTGTGCAATGTTATTCCATTCGTGTTCATCGACTCGATGGTCATACAGTTCTTCGGTGCCATCCTCGTATCGGATATACCTGAAGTGCTCGTCACGCACCGAATGGTTATTCCGTCCGTACGTAGTCAGTGCGATGTGCTCCCATGGAGCAGTGCTATCTTCGAGGAGTGGCTTCAGTGAGTGACCCTCATTCAGATTATTGACAGGAAGATTGCACAGGTTCAGCAATGTCGGGTAGATGTCAATATTGCCAACGGGTCGCGTGCAAACTTGTCCAGAGGGCAAGCCGGGTGCGGCAATTATCAGCGGGACCTGCGTAGCTTCTTCCCACAAAGAATGTTTTCCAAAGCGACTTTTCTCGCCGATGTGATAGCCGTGATCCGCCCACAGAATGACAATCGTGTTGTCAGCGTGATTGCTCGCATCGAGGGCATCCAGAATGACTCCGACATAGTGGTCCGTGAACGAGACACAGGCGAGATATGCCTGGACGATCTTCTTCCACTCGCCATGCTCCAAAGCCCATTCAGTTGTCGGCATCTGTGGAAGTTCGGCGATACGACGTGCGATGGCCGGAACATCGGATTGATCGTTTTCCTGAAAGGCGGGCAGTTGGATGGAGTCCAACGGATGGAGGTCGAACCATTTTTGAGAAACGTACCACGGGACATGTGGGCGCAAGAATCCCACGCCAAGGAAAAACGGTTCGAGATAGGATTGCTGGAGTTGCTCTACTGCCCAGTGTGCGGACTGATAATCAGGCATGAGATAGTCGTCATCGGGAAAGACGCCCCAGTCGGTGCTCGTGTGTTCGTAGTCTGGACGTCCCGTCTTCCCGTCCCATTTGAATGGCGTCTCAGGGACGGGGCCAAAGCCGGGAACGCGACCCGCATAGGTTTTGAAGGCGCCGTCCGGAGCTGCGATGTGGTAGAGTTTGCCAATCCCGCGTGTGTCGTATCCGTGGTTGCCGAAGTATTCTGTCAGGAGTGTGGCATCTCGCGTTTTTGGATGTGCGTTGCGGATATCCTCGTCATCAATTTGACCATAGATGCCAGTGGTGGATGGAAGGAGTCCCGTCATGAGGCTGGTCCGCGAAGGACCACAGATGGGACCCTGGCAGTGGGCGTTTGTAAACACGGTGCCACGAGCAGCCAGGCGATCCATATTTGGAGTTTTGGTATTGGGATGACCGCCGATGCAGCCGACGTACGAGTTCAGGTCATCGATGCCAATGAATAGGACGTTGGGTTTCCGCGGCGCAGCAGGTTGACAGGACGAGAAGATTAAGGGCGCGACTGCGGCAAGAGAGGTTGATTTTAGAAAGTCTCGTCGGTGCATACACGTACAGGGATGGCAGGGGTGAGATGATAGATAAGGGTTTTGAGGGTGAGAGGCTAGAGCTCGGCCCTTCGGGCCTCGCGGTCATTAGTCATTAGTCATTGGTCATTTGCAAGTCGGGATTCGGGGATACCTGATTCGGAATGGGTGACTCGTACGTCGCAACTCATACCTTACAGATGACATGAGCCGGTGGGCCGTCTCGGAACGAAGCG
>CBDUKH010000058.1:0-23298 GCA_965367755.1 uncultured Rhodothermales bacterium | reverse complement strand
GGCCGAGCCAACCGAGCCCGCAGGGCCGAGCCAACCGAGCCAACCGAGCCAATTAATACTTTACAACAATCCCTGACAATCGCGTATGCAATCCTGAAACACGAACCAGATAAACACCGGCAGGTGCGTCACCCAGGTCAACAGAAAGTTCGTTACCTGAAGTTGCCGTCATCGTTTTGACGATTCGTCCAGTGATGTCGAAGATGTCAACGTTAACCGGCCCTGAAACGACGTGGTCAAGTGTAACAGTGAAACGATTTTCAAACGGATTCGGGTAAAGAGATATGCCAGCCGCTACGTCGAAGTCTGGTCCATCTTCAACACTCGACGCCCTCCCGATATCGAACCGTGCAAAGATGGGGAGGTGGTCCGAAGTGGTAAACGTATAAGAACCGACCTCAGCCAGTAGCTCATCGAAATGATCCGTCGAATTGCCGACAAAATAAGGGATCACCTCGTTCGTCATTAGTATGTGGTCGATCGTCGAGCCCGCCGTGCACGAGGAATTAGAACACCACGAATTTCTACCATCTTGTAGTAGATCTTCCGTCGCAAATAGATAGTCTGCCCTGTCCGTTCGAAAATTGTCGTAGGGTGAGCTCTTACCTGTTGTGATCGACCCGACAATCAAGTCATTGAAATCACCAAGCAAGATGACGGGTTCATCTTCCAGCCCCGTAAAGTCGATGTGGTTCTTAAGTCGGCCCGAGGCCGCGAGGCGCCTATCGTATGACGCCGTGTCGGAAAACGCCTTCATGTGAATGGTAATAAACGTAAACACACGGGACGAGTCGCCGATGGTGATCTCGGCTTCCATTTGAAGCGGTGGTCGCGATGCAAAATCGCTGCTGAACGATTCCAAGATGTGGCCCTGAAAGATTAACCTGACGACCCTGGTATCGTATAGAAATCCAATACGCTGACCGCTATGCTGCGTTGCAAGAAACCCATTGTAGTCGCCGCCCAGTGAGTCAAGCAGGCGCCCGAAATCTGATTCGTCGGCAATCTCTTGCAACGCCCAAAGGTCAATGTCAGCGGCGCGCAAAATATTGACGACATTCTGAATTTGCAGTTCATCATCACCGGGTCCATTGGGACCTCCAAACCATTCAATATTCCAGGTAGCGATATCGAAGGTATTGTCAGTACCCTTTGCAGGAATACTCTGCGAAAAGACAGGAGATGCAGAATAGCCAGCGAAGACAATTAGCAGGGTGGCCGTAGCGAGTCGTTGCATAAGAAATGGAAGATGAGGAAGTACCCGGATCACGTTACTCTTTCTGTTGCCCGGTTGATCCCCGAATGAAGACTAGACCCCGAGATGACAAATTTGTAACATATCGCCACGTTCGTAGCGCCTCGGGAGGAGTATCGACTATTCGAAATCCGTATTCAAACGGAAGCGAGATATGCGGTTATTGTTAGTGTCCGCCACATAGACAATCCGATTGCCGTATGCCACCCCTTCAGGTCCATCGAATTCCATCGAGTTATCGCCGGTCCCGCCAAACGAAACTACCACCGGTGTAGTCGATTGGGACCCTGGAGGTGCAGCCACTCCTTCAATGCCGTTGTTGGTAAAGACGAAAAGACTATCCTTCGCTTTGTCGATGACAAACCAGTATTGTGTGTTGTCCCCTGCAAAGGTTATGTCTGATGGGTTGTCAAATTTGAACTCGTCGTACAGAAATCCATCACCGCGCGTTGTGTCGCTCGTAATTCCCAACTTCTCACTATCAGGTCGATAAACGATTCCATCCGGAGTATCTACGGCTAGAATAGAGAGGACACTAAACCGCAACGGAGATCCGGTCGGGGAGCCCTGGGCGAGTGCCAGGTGTTTCGTATTAGGATACGAGTCGCGCTGTGGTGGTTGTACAAATGTCATGACCGAGTTCGGACTGATGGCGCTCCGCAAACTTTCCTGAACCGGATTGAGGGCGATCGCCTGGGTGTTTATTCCGGACGAGTTAAATTCCATTATCGCGTTGTGCGGAAAAACAAGACTTCCCGGGTCGTTAAGTGGACCGGTTCGTGAAACGTAAATATTGTTGTTGAACAGAATGGCGACGCCCGTGAATGAAACCTGTTCATCAGTACTGAGAGGGTCAGGCAATTGAAACTTCCGCGTGTCATCGTCGAACGGGTGCCAGATCGTATTTACTAGTTCGGGATTTCCTGTCGTGATACCTGCGTATTTTTCAACCACTGGTAGATTCCACGTTCGAGTGCCGATCAGCGTATCGCGCCGTGCAGTCACATAGATATTCAACTGTCGATCCTGGATGACCGACGTCGCGCCTCCGGGAATCTCTATGAAATTCGCAGGCCTTCCAGCTTCGTCAAGGACGTGTAGCCCCCGATCATCTACGATATATATGAACGTGTCATAGCCGATGTAAACATCATGGGGGCGCTGAAGCGTCCCACCATCTCCAGCACGCTCGAAGAATGGAAACAGTGCAACGTAGTTGACCTCATCTATAAGGCCAGGCTCCGACCGGCCTGCTTCAAAAATTTCATTCGTAGTTGTATCGTCCTTGGCACCCCAGATTGCATCGCAGCCGGACACGACAAGCAGCATGGCAACGCCGGCGGCAACAATCTGTCTATATGTTCTTCTGATTCCCATCGTCACAGACCCAGGTTAATGCCGATACGATGAACAGCGCCCAGTCGCTCTAGCTGACTGTAACTGTAGTCAAACCGAATGTCGGGTCCTGGAGTGGGGAGGTTGATGCCGACCCCGAGTCCAGGGAGCGTGTACTCCTCAATTCCGAAGCGATAGCCGGTACGCAATATCAACGTATTATTCCAGATGTATTCGGCGCCAATATTCCAGCTTTCAACATTATCGTTCGGGTTGGTAAGCTGTGCTGACAAAACAAGATCGCTGTTGGGTCTGTCCTGCATCAACTCGTAAGCGATACCAAGAAGGAATGTCGTCGGCGGAGTGACCGACTCGAAGTCTGACTCAATTACCGTCGAACTGCTTCCAATGATATTCCTCTCCAGATCACCTTCGGCGCTCGCGTCGAGACCAAAGTTTCGAATCGATACTCCCATCTGTGCTCCTGTCGTACCGACTCTGTAAAATATTCCGAGGTCCATCACTACCGTCTTGGTTGAGATGCCTGCAACACTCTCCTGTACGTACTTGGCCGTGACACCGTAACTGAAGAGGTCCGTGAGGCGCTGCGAAAAGGTCAGCCCTGCCGCGATGTCGTTCAGCTCGAATGATTCGCCCGTTCCAAAAGGTTGAAACTCCGTAGTTACATCCATCTCTCCGGAATTCAACGTCTGCACACTGCCACCCAGAGTAATGCCCGAACCTGACAAGGGATAAACGACAGCAACATACTCGAGCCTCACATCTGCGAAGTAAGCGGTATGGTCGAAACCGATTTGCATTCCGGGTGCCTGTGCCGCAAGCGCGGGATTCCAGAACAGGGAACTGGCATCGTTCGCGGTAGCTCCAACAGTATGTCCCATGGCAGCGCCACGCGGATCAACAGGTATCTTCAAAAACTGAAAACCTGACGTACCGGCTCGGTCACCACCGAATGAGGGAAGTATCTGCGCAGAAACCTCTTCTATCGATGGGGCTGCGAATACCGCAACAACACTTGCAGCGCACACAAAACGTCTGAGTCTATGTAAGATTGTCTGCTGCATTAGAATCTATAAGAGAGGCCGAGCATGATATGTCGCGGTGGAAGATATCGAGCCGGGTTAAATGGCGGTAAGCCTGAACTCGTCGGATCGTCATAACGTGGATCACGCGTGCCGCTAGGTACATCGTAGTCTGAATTGCCGCGCAACGCCACGAAGTCAGTCGAGCCAGAATCCACATCGGGATAGGCTTCGCCAGTCACCGGATTAATGATCACACTATTCTTTCGATTGAGAATGTTGGTTACCTCAAGCGTTAGCCGAAGATCGGTGGCACCGATTTCTACCGAACGCTGCAAGTTCATGTCAAACCATAGCCACGATGTACCGATCTCAGAGAATCTCTTTGAAGGATCAGTAATCGTCTCATAGATTGGTCGCCAATCTGCCTCGCCGGTAAATGGATTCACCTGATTCCCGGTGAACTCGACAGGCGTGTAACGTTGCCCGCTTCGATAGTTGCCGGAGAGAAATAATTGCAGCTTGTTAAGTCCCGGTACTCCGAGCAGTGGTCGGTCCTTATTGTGCTTTAGTGTGACGCTGGCTTTCAGATCAATCGGGCGGTCCCATGCAAGTGGTGTTTCAAACGTGTTGTCTATGTCGCCACGAGCAAGGAAATCGACAAGCGCATCGTTGTTGGTGGAGCTCAATCCGGTGGCTTTCGAGAACGAACCCGAAACCTGGCTTTGGAACCACGTACCGATTCGTTTGAGGTAGCTCGCTTCGATGCCTCGCACGCGGGCGAAGTCACCATTAACCCGGAAAGCTCGCGTCGTCTCTCGGCCCGAAGCATCTGCAATCAATACATTTTCGACTGTAATGAAGTCAAACTTGTCGCGCCAGAACGCAGCCACGGACAGCACGTCGTTACTTGAGAACTGATTCTTCAGCCCAAGCTCGTAGGACACATCCACTTCAGGATCGAGATCCGGATTTCCGAGATCAGCAAAAAACGATCGATCCTGGAAGAAAGGATCCAGACCTGTGTAGACAAATGTCGGATGCGGCAGCTTCGTCGAGTGGCCATAGTTGAAGTACATGACCCGGTTGTCCTGAATCGGGAAGGACACACGGACTTTAGGCAGGAGGCGTAACTTGTACCGAAGTCCGAGCAATTTGATTGAGTCACTTCTATACGCATCCCGTACTGAGTCGAGGATAGGTGCCTGTTCGTCTTCGACCAGATCGTCAACGTACTTTCCAGGTGCCCAGTATTCGAGCCGGAGTCCCGCGTTGGCGATGAGTCCGCGGTAGCGAACCTGGTGCGTTCCATACATGGCGCCTCGTCGCGGCTTGACGCGCCAGATATCTGCTGAGTCACCAAGACGATTGGTCTCAGTCACGTCATCATCCGTTCCAATCGGCGCACCGACCCAGGGACGAACGATATCGATCCACTGATAGTCATTCAGTTTGGATTCAATCCCCAGTGTCGACTGGTGATTTTTGTCCTTGGAGAAGCGAGTGTAGCTCGCCTTGATCGTAATCTCTTCGGCGAAGTGATCATGGAATTGCGTCGCGATGCCACCGTTGTTGACAAGGCCCGAGCCGGGAAGCACGAACAAAGCGTTCGGATCGATCGGCTGTCCGTTGTCATCTACAAAAATCGAAGCCGGGTAGGTGACAATACTAAACGGATCCAGCTCACTATCAACATTTTCGGGGCGCCACTCTCTACCGTTGGCATCCGACCGAAGTCTCGTAAACAGGCGGCTGACCTGAACGTCGTAGAAGGATTGTTCGCCCAGAACGTGCGACCACTTTACATACGTGATGATATTATCGTGCGTAAACGTGTTAGCGTTTTCGGGCTGAAGAATAAATGAGTACTGAAAGCCCGGCGCAATGACGGCTTCGTTTCCAGTGACTTGCAACGAACGCGTATTCTGATTCACCGACAGTGACCGTTGGTATGACCCCTGCATCCTCATGCCCGGCTTCAACTGATATGTCAGCTTTCCAATCGAACTCCAACGGTTGCCTGTTCGAGGCATCCAGAAGTCGCTTTGTACGAGGGAGGATTGGATCTGGTCGGGCGTAGCTGTCAGGCGGGTAAATCCGTCCGAGATTTGAATCTGCCCGCTCAGGAAGAATCGCAGCTTGCCCTTGATAATCGGACCGCTCAGGTTGGCTTCGTAGACTTCCTCACGGAAGTTGTATGTCGCATTGTCGTTGAAGCCAAGTTCGTCTCTTTTATGGGAGAAGAAACCGGCAATCTGATCGCCGCCGTCTTGAGTTTGAACGCTCACGACACCAGAGGTTACATCTCCTACATCGGCACCGACGCCACCGGTGGTGACTTCGATTTCCGAAAATGAGTTAGAGCCGAGGTCGAGTCCAAACCCGGTACCCGCCAAAGGATCTTTTGCAGAGACGCCGTCAACGATGAAGCCAGTTTCTTCTGCGCGGCCGCCACGGATATAGAGGCCCGTTGGATCGCGAACGACGCCGACCTGGGTAGCGACGGCATCCTGTGCATCACGTAGCGGGGCGGCTTCGAGTTGCTCGCGCGAAATGGAGAAACTGCTTTTTGCACCTTCGACGTCAAGCAGCGGTTTTTCGCCGATGATCACGATTTCGTCATCCGTCGAAAGGACCGCCTCTTGCAGATCAACGTTCAGAGTGGTTGTCTGACCGTCAGTGACGACGATTCCCGTGAACAGCTTTGTTTCGAATCCGATGTACGAAACCTTGATTGAGTACTGACCCGAAGAGAGGTTTGGAATTGAATAGTTTCCATCGATGTCGGTAGCGGCGCCGGCGTTAGTACCAACGGCCAGGACGTTCACGCCAATGAGCGCCTCGTTAGTTACGGCATCGACGATCTGTCCTGAGATAGTTCCTTGACCAAACGACAGAGGGACGAAAAGCACAGCCACCGCGACGGCAGCAAATCCGGCAAACAGCTTCAGTCTGATATGTAGCAAACAACTCATAGTCTAGAGGCTATTGCGGAAAGTTCAGGCTTTCGAGGATCAGTTTGATGGCGTCTTTCGCCGCCTCTGTATCTCCAGATTCATCGGAGAACTGAATTGCGCCACTTGATTCATTTATCAGGGGGAGCGAAAATAGAGCGATTCTCCGATCGGCACTAATCGATGCGACAGTATTGACCCCGGTCCATGGTCCCTGGGTTCCGGATTGTGTAACGTAGGTGTAACTCGTTGTCATCAGCGGAATGCTGTTCGCACCGGCAGCAGAGTACGGGAGTGTCGTAAATACCAGGCTATTGGAACGCAGAACTGGTAGTGATTGCCCGGTGCCCGGGACTTCAGACGGTGCTGCAGTTAATGTCCCATTCTGGATTCGAAGAGTAGGGCGCAAAGAATCCGGGAACGCGACGAGGTCGGTTATCGGGAGCAGTAGCAATGCCGGGTTACCAAGGTTGTCCTCAGGATCTGGAGGGAGGGTAACTGGTGAGTGTACCATCATGGAGCCTCCATTGTCGAAGAAGATATCGAGGCCAGCTGCAACAAAAGGCAGATTGTTAGCTGTGACACTATTGATGGTATTCGTCGAGATCCAGTAGATGTTGGAATAACTGCCGAGGAACTGGCGAAGGGCCGGTTCAGCCGACGGTGGTAGCAGATCGGACCTGGGAACGTTTCCTGCAGATCCAGAAACAAATGGAGTCGTCACGGTCCACACATCGACGCTTTTTCCCGGAGGAAGGTATTCCTCAAGGATGGACAGGTGAAAATCAACCTGTATCGGCGAGTTGGCCTTTCTGAAGTCGTTGACAAAAAGAATGTCGCTGTTGGTCTTCTTGACGTACCACGTATACTCTTGACGAACACTGGTTGTGTCTGTCTGGTCGACAGCGCGAATATACACTGTATTGTCCGAGTCGAGCTTGAGTCCAGGTACGGTTAATGTTGAGGTCTGGTATCCACGACCGAGGAAAATACGCGCATCCGTTTCTGACTGTAACGGATCCTCCCGATCAACATTACCGACCAGCGTGATGAAGTCATTGTCAGCAGGGATGGATACAAAATTCAATGAGTCGTTGAGACTGATTTCAATTCTATCCAGATTGGATTCACCTTCCGGGTCGGTTGCAACCCATGCAAACGAAACGTACCCAAAGGTCGTATCTGGTGGCAGTTCAAAATTGTCAAACCGGATTTCCGGTGGTGAATTCTGAATAGGAAAAATCGTTCGTGCAGGCGTAGGGTCCTTAAGTCCGTCGTTGTCGATGGCACGTACTTCGAGTACGACGTTGGCGGTTCGTTCACCGCGCGGAATTGGAAGGAGAATCAGTGAGTCGTTGCGAACGGTATTAGTCCATCCTTCTTCCGGTGAGCGGGATTCGTCAGATTGATAAAAGCGAACATCGAACGACGCTATAAAACCATCTCGATCGTCTCCGCTCCATGATGCAAAGACGGTGCTCGACAGTCTGGCATCATCCGATAGATTGTCGACAAGGGAAGTATCTCTGACGCTGAGCTCCGTGTTAGGAGCCTGGTTTTCGAATCTGTTCCCGGTAATATCTGTATCGCACCCATTCACTGAGAGAATGAGCAGACATGCGATGGCAGCTTTAACTATTGTAAAGTCGTTATTCAACAGGAAGGGAATATTAGTAAGAACAAGAATAGCGGGTGAGCCGCAGAGCCCACCCGCTATCTAGTCGCATTACTTGAGAAGCATCATTGTTTTGCTTGACACCTGGTCGCCAGCTGTAAGTCGGTAGACATACAAGCCACTGGACAGGTTACTCGCATTAAAGTTGACAGAGTGCGTTCCAGCTGGAAGATCTGTTTCGACGATCGTCGATACGAGTCTACCCAGTATGTCGTACACCTGAACTTTTACGAGGCCCGACTGATCGATAGCAAAATTGATCGTCGTGCTTGGATTGAACGGGTTCGGATAGTTCTGTCCGAGAGCAAATCCAGACGGTAATTCTTCATCTTCGATACCGGTGATCGTACCGATATCCGCAGTCGTACCCGGGATTAATTTGTGACTGCCGAATGACTGCCACCAAGTTCCACGGATGAATGCAACAACATTGTTGTTGTCAAATGTGTCTGCACAAAATGAAGATGTAAACCCGTGAGAGTCATCATCCATCTCAATCTCATTGTCTTCCGTACCATCGGATGAGAACGAACACTCACCAAAGCCAGCGTCCTCGTTTGTGATAATCACATTCTCAAAACGGAGGGTAAGCCCTTCGTGAGCTTCAGCAATGGCTGGATCTACAAGAACGTCAGTCGTTAGTACTTTGTCAGCAAACGGTGCCCCAGACGACGTGACAGTGTAGGTAATGTTCTCTAGCGTCGTAACGTCGGAGAATGAACCGGACTCGACAATGTCTGCCTGCGTGATATGGAGCACATCGCCAACAGATACTCCTGCGACTGCTGACGAGTCAAGCATGATTCCAGTCCAGGGACTTCCTGCTGCGTCTTCCTGAGCAGCAACTAGATCCCAGTCCGCTGTGCTTGATTGTACAGTTACAGTAAGATCCATGTCTACAGCCAGGAATCCAGCAAATGGACTCGCTCCTTCGTCACCATCAGCCGTTTCCTGAATGTGAGCAACAGAAGTTATTCCGTTTGCAAGAAACTTGACGGACTGATCCGGGCTTGTCGATACTCCTCCCACATTATCAGTGGCACTAATGAAGTAAGTTACAAAGTCTCCATCGGTTTGCGCTGGAATTGGGAATGTGTAATTCCCGTCTACTCCGGTACCACTTACGTCAGTTGTGTCAGATACTGACGAACTATAGTAGGAGAGCGTAGTGCTCGTAATTGATCGTGTTGGATCTGCGACGATATTTGCCGTTACATCAAACGCATCGTTTGGTATTACCGCTGAACGCATGATGTTCGAGATGATCGGGGTTGTCTCAGTGATTTCCAGATCACTATCAGCCATCGGGTTAACTTTGAAGAAGGCACCGGCTGGCATTCCGTAGGCAAAGTTATCCTGGTTGCCAAACGTCAGGTATCCCTGAAGATTTATAGCCGATCCCGGTGGTGGCGGTACAAAGTCGTCAGTCCGAGGATTGAAGATCGTGTCGTCATAGTCACCACGGTCATTTCGGAAACGAAGCGATGTGTCATAAGCTTCTGAAACACTAAGCCCGCCATCATCGGAGAAGGACCAGGTTGGTCTCGACCCGGAAATATTCCTTTGAAGAATCGATGCTCCTTCGATGCGGACATACTGGCCTCGAAGAGATGCGAAATTATCCCAGTTGGCTTGGCCGGTACCGGCTCCAAGTGTCATTGCCATGTCGGACATGGAAATGGTTACCGGATCCAGGATAGTCGCGGGCAGTCCGAGGGAGGTGTACGAATCAATCAGCGTGATCGACTGCGGGGACACCTGCATCGTAGTAAAGAACGGCGATACCGTACCGACAACTTCGACGACGTCGCCAACCAGCAGGTCAGCTGTTCCGTTAGTCTGCCATGCACCATCGACAACCTGAATGGTCATGCCATCATTACCCTGGCTGACAGAAGTCGTATCGCGCATGAACACATGTACTCGGCTTGGCAGTCCGCTGTTAGGAGTGGACAGTCCGCTATTTCGCGGGTCACTCATGACGACCGCGACAAACCTGACGAGTTCACCGTTGAGTTCCGGTGTTGTGAGGCTAGTAACCTCGTTTGCAGTAAGTGCTGCTCCACCCGCGTTCAAAGCTGCCAACGAATCCGGATGGAGTTCGTTAATCTGTCGTACAGTCACATCGGTTTGTGCGACGGCTGTAGTAGAAAAAGCAACAATGAAGAGTAGACCAAACAGCGTTGTAGCACAACGTTTCATTTGTATCTCCACTAGTATTAATGATTGTAATCAAGTAATGCGCCGTTGGCCCGACGCCGGCTGCCCATGTAAGTCGTTACTTAATAATAACGAATTTCCCTCTTTGTACATCACCGGAGGATTTATCCTTTACTGTGTATAAATACAGCCCGCCAGCGATGTTCAAACCGTTTTCCGAAAGGATGTCCCACGAGTGCTCGCCACCCGGTTGGACCCTGTTTTCAGCGCTGAAATCGTCATACCAGCGAACATCGCCTGTATACTCATCAGCATTATGATCAAACTCTCCCACAATTTCGCCAGCCAGCGTATAAATTCTAACTTCTGACTGAGCGGGGAGGTTATAAAAGTTTAGCTTTCGCGTCCTGTTAGTCGCGCCATCCCACGCTGCGTTCACGCGGTAGGGATTGGGATAAACGCCGACAGAGAGCGAGTTGTCAGTCGCCGCCGGAGTGCCCGGAAAAACGCGGGTAGCGTTGGAAACTCTGGAAGATTCAAAAGATGGCAAGCCAGCGTCTACATCTCCTTCATCAAAAGATGTTACCGTAAACAGATATTGCCAACCGCTTAGGAGGTTTTCCGCCTCAAAGCGGTACCAGTACTGTGTTGTGTCGTTTGCAAAAACGACAGGTTCGTCGAGAGCGACTTCCGAGAAGCCATTGTTGAACCCTGTTCGGTTGCCTTCGCGGTCGTACTGAGCAATCAGGTTGGCTTCATTAAGAATGTTGCCTCCTTTGTCATCGCCGGGATTGCTCCGGTAAATTCTGTAGCCTTCAAAGTCTGCCAGACCTGAAACGGGATCGACGGCCAGCTCGGAGCTGCGGTCCCAGTACAGTGCGACCTTGTTTTCCTGTTGACCTGATGAGCCGGCAACCGTTTCGAATTCGACGCGGATTTTAGGAGCGGCGGGGGGTTCAGGAATCAGGTACCGATCCAACTGCCCATTGTTGTTGACGTCTTCGCCTGGATCGAGTCGTCCGTTGTTGTTATTGTCTTCGCCCGAGTAGGTACGCTGCGCCCAGAGAATATTGTTAACGAGGAGGGCACGGGAGAATTCGTCGTCGATAGGTTTGCCAGCCGGGCCCTGAAATTCTTCGGGTTTGAGGGCGGCGACCAGGGCAAATGTGACTTGCAGCGTATCGCCGGGTTGCACCGAATCGAAGGGTCCGACGGGGGTAAGGCCGATCCAGTTTCCGGCTGATGCGAGGCCGTCGGTTTTGAGTCGCTGTTCCCAGGCTTCCTGGGCGGCTTCATATTCGCCCTGGGTGGCGAAGTTGTCGGGATTCGGAAATGGCGTAGCCATTCGACTATACTTTGCGAGGTCGTCCGTAGGACGGCCGAGCTCGTCGGTGCCGCCGGTGAATCCCCACCACCGTGGATTCACTCGCGGAGCAGAATATCCATCAGCCTCATATTCTGCGGCAAGTTCCGGATGGAAATACCTCGTACTTCCAGTTTGTGGGTCTTTCCACTCGGCGCCAAGGAATGTGATGGATCCATATGTGTTGATGGTTTCTTCAGCACCACCCGCGTTAAAAGCATACGAGGCGTAAAGACTGTCGACGAATCCGAGTCCACCCTTGTTAAAGAATGCTCCACCTGCATCTGTCGTCGTGTTTACATTTCGAACGACCAGGTCGTGGTACAGGCCGACATAAACCGAATCCCATGCTGATCCACTCACATTGACAATGTCAAAATTTACGATCGCGAAATATTCAGTGAACGGGAAGTTCCACGCAAGGGACGTCACGTCAACAGACATTCCAAGCTGACCCTGAATGTCTGGCATCTGAATGGATGTTCCAGGAAGAACTAGTGCCGTATCCGTCATTGATGACAGGTAGTCCTGATGACTGATCGCGCTAACTGTGAATGCATCCCTTTCAGGGAGAGAAGACCGCTGGAAAATGGGTGTTGTCTGTGCGAACTCATAACCTGCAGCGCCTGGCGAATAGCCACCGCCGGAAGTCTGCGCTGCTGTACGTACGGTAATCACTCCGTCGTTCCGAACCGCTCCGACCCAGAGACCTGCTTCAAAAAGGTGTTCAACTCCCGAGTTGATAGGATATTCGAAGGAAGGAGGGCCGGTCGGATTGTTTCGGACGTTTCCTTCACCCACAAAGCCCGCATTGGTAATGGTGATGCCAACATTACCCACGTCGATGATAGATTCTTCAAACGACTGGGCCGAGACCAGGTTGAGCTGCGGTGAAACGCACACAAGAAAGGCTACGGCAAGTAAAAAAGGCGACAGCTTTGACGCCACGGGCATACCTTGATCAGGGTTGTTAAACGGGGAGAAGAACTTATACAAATCGTAGGTCAATCGAAAGGTCAAATTCGTGGTAAAAGGCCGAATCTGAGTATTTATCTGCGTATAATTAGCTGTCGAGGTCGTGTATGCTAACATACTGGTCGCGGTACCATGAAGGATACCCCGAATTGACATGCGCAACCAGTCGAACTCGTTAACGTTCTATAAATAATCCCGACTTAGAGTTGCTCCGAAAAGTTATGCACATTGATAACATGCCCGCCAATGCGCAATTGATTCTGTTTTCGCTGCTGATGCTCCTTGTGATAGCAGGGTGCACGAGCGAATCTGGCAACGGGAGTTTCAGCGGGTATACAGAAAGAGCAGCGACGGATTCAACAAGTACCGGCCGGTACTATTTTGGTCGAGAGATTGCATCCCTCATAGAGCATGAGGACATTGTGCAATGGCTGGACAGGCCGTCTCGTGTCGATTCCGAATTGCCTGACCGACTCGTTCGCGCACTGGATCTGAAACCATCTATGCATGTGGCCGATATCGGGGCCGGTACTGGATACTTTACCTTTCGAATCAGTCCTTTGGTTCCCTACGGTAAAGTCTATGCCGTTGACATACAGCAGAAGATGTTGGACATCATCACCCAGAGAAGCGATTCGACCGGCGTGCGGAATGTTCAGGTAGTAAGGGGAACGGAAACGGATCCCATGCTCCCACCGGAAAAAATCGATGTCGCCCTCATTGTTGGTTCCTACCACGAGTTCTATTCACCGCACGAAATGATGACGAACGTTGAGGCTTCGCTGGTCCCGGGTGGACGACTCGTCCTGGTTGAATATCGAGGGGAAGATGCGACGATCGATGTCCCACGATCCCACAGGCTGACGCGCGAACAGATGATCAAAGAGATGGAAGCTGTCGGTCTCCGTTTTCGCGAGTCGAAAGATATCTTGCCGCAGCAACACTTTCTCGTATTTGAAAAAACGGAGTGAGGTTGGCGCGCCGCTTACCGGACGTCTTTTGCAATATATCCTTTTGCGACTTTCGTAAATGCAGCAACCTGTTCATCTATCCATGCCGTCGTCCGGCCGAGTTCTGCAGCCATCAATTCGGCAACGTCCCGTGAACAATCGATGCTCGCCTGCGCATCAAGAAGCAGGGCTCGCGTCCGTCGACTAAGTACATCTTCAACCGTCCGAGCCATCTCACAACGAACGGCCCACACCACTTGAGCCCTGACATAAGGGAACGCAGCATGGATTATTTCTCCCAACTCGGGAGCGTCCGCAACTAACTGTCGTAATGCGGACGCGTCGGTACCATAAATTGAAGTCGGCCCTTTCCGATCTGATCTAGACGTCGCGCCATGGATCGGTAGTTTTTTCGTTTTGCATTTGATGTGAGGTAACTCACCGACTGCTGCAGCCTGGTCAACTACGTCTTTAGCCATGACGCGATATGTCGTCCACTTGCCTCCAGAAATTGTAACCAGACCTGAAGAGGAGATAAGGACAGTATGTTCACGAGATATAGACGCTGTGTTGTCGTCGCCTGAGCTTACGAGCGGACGCAGTCCGGCAAACGTGCTTTTGACATCATCAACAGTGGGATCCTTTGTAAGATATTTGGCCGTATGTTCGAGAAGAAAGTCGATCTCTTCCTTCAACGGCCTTGGCTCTACGTTAGGAGCCGGCATTTCGGTATCTGTTGTACCGACTACTGTTCTGCCGTGCCATGGAATTGCAAACAGGACCCTGCCATCATCAGTATGTGGGACCATAATGGCAGCTTCGCCAGGGAGAAAGTCCCTGTCCAGAACTATATGGACGCCCTGGCTGGGTGTAATAATTGTCGACGCATCCGGGTCATCCATTCTCCGGACGGAATCCGTAAAAACGCCGGTTGCGTTTATAACGACACGTCCTTTGATCTTGTGCTCTTGTTCTGTTTCCTCGTCGATTACAAAAACGCCGTCGATTACACTGTTTGATTTCGTCACGCTAGTGACGCGAGCATAGTTTATCAGGGTTGCTCCCAGGTCGACGGCGGTCTGCGCCAGATTGATCGCTAGCCGTGCATCATCGAACTGGGCGTCGTAATAGACGACACCACCGCGCAAACCCTCCGTCTCAATCGTGGGGATTTTTTCAATGGTCTCGCGTTTCGACAAGTTTTGAGAATCTCCGAGTCCAAGTTTGCCTGACATCCAATCGTAGACCCGCAAGCCGACACCATAAAAAGGTCCTTCCCACCAGTCGTAAACCGGAACGATGAATGGTAAATCTTTTACCAGGTGGGGAGCATTCTTTTTGAGACGTCCCCGCTCACGCAGGGCTTCAAGTACGAGAGCAACATTGCCCTGCTTCAGGTACCGGACACCTCCGTGCACCAGTTTCGTGCTTCGGCTCGATGTGCCCTTGGCGAAGTCGTGCTGTTCGAGCAATAAAGTATTGTAGCCACGTGCTGCGGCGTCTACGGCAGTACCCAACCCGGTCGCTCCGCCACCAACCACGATTATATCCCATACAGTGTCCGCGTCGAGGCGCGAGATCATAGCATCTCTATTCATATCTCCTCACAAAAAAGCGCTGTATCGTTGAGCATATCCTGAACGAGATCTTGTTTTCATATTTCCGATCCATCAAAACAGTGATCGTCGACAATTTCATCGCAGGGCTTGAACTCGAATTCCAACGTCGAGTGGCCAATGCTGAAATCGTCTGAGAGCATAGATTTGATCGCCCCTTTGATGTTCTCCATTTCAGGAAGCAGATCTTCGTCGATTACGATATGCGCTTCGAGAGCATTGTTATTCTCGCTCAGTCTCCACAAATGAACATGGTGAATATCCTGTACTCCACTGACTTTCCTGACAGACTGAAGTACCTCGTCCATGTTGACATCAGCGGGAGCACTATTCATCAGTATGTCGACGGTTTCCCTGATCATTGAGCTGGAATGATACACGATATAAACTGAAATCAGGATACACATAATGGGGTCGATTATGTACCACTCCCACTTCCAGATGATAAGACCTCCCGCGATGACGCCGACAGACGAAAGGGCGTCGGTTACGATGTGGAGATAGGCAGATCGGATGTTCAGACTTGATCTTGAATCTCGGTGCAGCAGAAACGCCGTCAACAGGTTCGCAAGTAGGCCAATCGTCGCGACGATGAGCATCACCTTTGCGTCAATTGGCGTAGGATTCAGAAAACGTTCTACACTTTCCTTGACGAGCCAGATTGCAATGACAACAAGGACTATCAGGTTTACAAATGCACCAATAATTTCGGCTCTCTTGTAGCCAAACGTTCGGTTTTCATCTGGCTGTCTCCTTGAAATACGTATTGCGAACAGGCTTACAGCAAGTGATAAGGTATCACTGAGGTTGTGTAAAGCATCTGAAAGAAGTGCCAGGCTTCCCGATATTATCCCGCCTATTACCTCTGCGATCGTAATGATCAGGTTCAGCACAATCGAAAGGATGAGCCTAACCCTTCCAGATTTCCCCGCACCTTCTGATACCCCATGACCGTGGAGACCATGATTATGCGTACCGTGATTGTGATGATTGTGTCCCATGTGACAGGATTTAGAAGTGGTCAGGCCAAAGCAGAAGGTACATATGAAAATACGAACCGCGTTTCGACGCAGTTGTTAAGCTCAATCAATAGCCCGTTATTACGAGAGAGTTCCGGTATTCCAGATCAAACTTATAAGCGTTGACAATTTCATTTGCCAAAATCCTGAATATTTGCGGAGGAAGACCAATTTTCAGATTGCTTCTTCTCGGAAGTACGTGGTTAATTTTCTCGACCGGATTACTCTCATCCTCGGCCGGACAAGATCGCGTGGCATCCACCGATGAACCGTGTGAGCAGGGAGTCCTCACCGAGGCGGGGTACCCGAACATATATTGTTTTGAGTTGATCGCCACACCGGCTGCTCGCGGTGCCTCAGGCACGGTAGGATTGCTGAAGAAGGAATCTCCATTCACGGTTACGGTTAGTGTGGATGGAGTTCATGAGTATCGGGTTCAGCTGAACCTTGAGGGGTTGCCTGAACCACAAGCGTTCGGCCCGTACAGCACGTACATGGCGTGGATCATGACGCCGCAATTGCGCCAGGTGGCAAAGCTTGGACCCGTTGGCAATGGAAGCCAGATAACGGGTGAGGTCTCACTAAACAAATACATCGTGATGATTTCGGCCGAAGAATCTTCGAATGTTGACGTGCGAGAGGGTCCGCTTATTTTGCGGGCTCGATCGCCGAGTAGCATGATGGAGGCCCACGATCTCGCGATCCTGTCGCCGGTTGCCGTGTTGCGGGGGAGCGATGATGCACATATGCATCACGACGATTCCGGTTGGCGCATGCCACCAATGCACCCACAAGTCGGTCTGGCTCCAGGCATGAGTCGATTGCGTCCGGATGGGGATCCCTACGCGCCCGGACCTCCAAACGACTCTATCCCTGTCGCGAAATCGCAACGTACAATCGACCTGAAAGATGGCGATGAAATATCGTTGTCAACCGGACTTGTTCGAGCGGAAATTGCGGGAAGGGAAATGGTTATGTATGGCTTCAACGGACAGTTTCCCGGGCCATTGCTCAAGGTCGGTCAGTCGGCCACCATCACTGTAAATTTCACGAACAATCTGGAGTGGCCCACTGCGGTACACTGGCATGGACTGCGGTTGAAAAATGAAAACGACGGCGTTCCGGGGTTGACCCAGGATCCGGTTTTGCCGGGCGAGACATTCAAGTACGAGCTCGTCTTTCCCGATGCAGGAATTTACTGGTATCACCCTCACCATCGAGAAGATGTACAGCAGGATCTGGGATTATACGGGAGTATCGTCGTTGACCCCGCACACGGAGACTTTTGGAGTACAGTATCGACTGAGGAAAATATTCTATTGGATGACATTTTATTAGATGATGAAGGGGTCATACCATATGGTCGTGACAAAGCAAATTTTGCACTGATGGGTCGATTCGGCAATACCTTGTTAGTGAATGGCACTTCCGACTACGTGCTCGATGTTGAGCAAGGAAAGATTGCCAGATTGTACTTGACCAATACATCTAATACTCGCGTGTTCAATCTGTCTATCCCGGGAATAGTCTTTAAAGTCATTGCATCGGACGTAAGCAAGTATGAGGAAGAAGTCTGGTCCGAAAACATTGTGATAGCACCGGCCGAACGATACGTTTTAGAGGTGCAATTCGACGCTGCCGGATCATATCCCATCTTGAATCGGGTCCAGGGTATCGACCATCTCGCTGGAATATTTTTTCAACAGTCTGACACGCTGGGCAGAGTCATTGTGACCGGATCAGACCGATCCATGGCGAGGAGTCCGTTTGAGACGTTAAGGACTAACGCAGACGTGGTCGAGGATATCGAAGACTACAGGTCATATTTCGGAGCACCTGTCGACAAAGAAATACTATTGACGATGGAGGCGATAGATCTTGATCCAGTCGTAAGCCAGTTAATGCAGCTGGATCCGGTTTTTTTTAATCCTGTCGAGTGGACGGGAACGATGCCGATGATGAACTGGCAAAGCACAACGACCCACGTCAACTGGATAATAAAAGATGTTGCAACTGGTGACGAGAATATGGACATTGAGTGGTCTTTCGGCACCAGTGAAGTTGCAAAGATTCGCTTGAAGAATGATCGAGATGCGTTTCACGCGATGCAGCATCCTGTTCATCTTCATGGTCAGCGCTTTCTGATCCTGGAGCAGGACGGTGTTCCGAACGAGAATCTGGTTTGGAAGGATACTATCTTACTACCAGTTGGGTCGACGGCAGATATCTTGCTCGACCTTTCGAATCCGGGAAAGTGGATGTTGCACTGTCATATTGCGGAGCATCTCGAAGCCGGCATGCGAATGATTTTTACTGTGGATGGGGAAACCAGGGTACCAAACCAAAATTAACGACTATGAAAATCTTTACTTGCCTCACTTCATTTCTACTCGTCGTAGCGTTGTCTGCCAATGCACAAACGATAGATAAATTGTCTGCTAACGTTCTTGACTATGTTAGTGTGTCGGAACCGGCAGTCGCAATTGAGTCGGTCACATTGATTGACGGGACCGGCAGTGACGCCGTCCCAAATCAAACGGTCGTTATTGTTGGCGGCAGGATCGCTGCAGTGGGTGGTGACGGCTCGGTCGAAATTCCACAAGATGCGCGGCGCATCGACGGTACGGGTCATACCCTGATTCCGGGAATGATAGGGTTGCACAACCACACATTCTATATGACGAGCAAACGGAGCATTCAGCTGAATTACAGTGCACCACGCTTATATCTTGCCTCCGGCGTCACAACAATTCGCACCACAGGAAGCAATGCCCCATATTCTGAGATCAACTTGCAGGCAGCGATTCAGAATGGCGATGTTCCGGGTCCTTACATCTATCCTACTGGACCGTACATGACGGGCGGAACGGGCATGAGCAGCATGACTCGTTTGGAGGGACCGGAGGATGCGAGGAGACTTGTCAAGTATTGGGCGGAGGAGGGTGTGACCTGGTTCAAGGGTTACACGCTGATCAGTCGCGAAGAACTGGCTGCAGCGATTGATGAAGCACACAAGCACGGCGTGAAGGTGACGGCGCACCTGTGCTCGGTGACATACAAGGAAGCCGTCGCAATGGGCATTGACAATCTGGAGCACGGCCTGTTCGCGAATACTGACTACGCGGACAACAAAAATCCTGATGAATGTCCGAGTGGTTTTCGTTCAGAGATGACGTCGCTTGATCTCGACTCGGACGAAGTGAAGGAGACGTTTGATGCCATGATTGAGAACAATGTGGGTATGACATCGACATTGGCAGTGTACGAGATGTATGTACCGAACCGACCGCCCCTCGAGCAGCGGGTTTTGGACGCCATGTCTGATGATGTCAGGAATGAGTATATGACGCGGCGTGAGCAGATCGCGGCTGAAGGAGAGAATGCGCCTTTCAGCGAAGCGCTTTTTCGCAAGGCACAGGAGTATGAATATGCTTTTGTGCAAGCTGGTGGCTTGCTCGCTTCCGGGGTGGATCCGACTGGTTATGGCGGTGCGCTTCCGGGATACGGTGATCAAAGAAATTTTGAGTTGCTGAGGGAGTCAGGATTCACGTCGGAAGAAGTCGTCCAGATCATGAGTTTAAATGGTGCCAAGATACTGGGTATCGACGACGAGAAAGGATCTATTGCTGCTGGGAAGGTCGCAGATCTCGTATTAATCAACGGAGACATCGTAAGCGACCCGGCTTCCATACGAAATGTTGTAACAGTATTTCGTGATGGAGTTGGATATGATTCTGCCGCATTGATTGCGTCAGTCATCGGAGAGGTCGGAGTACGCTAGGCCGGCGAAATGGACCGGGCAATTGAGTGTAGTTCAAAGGCTATGCTATCCGGGATGCATGGATATAGCGAAAGGGTGATACTCCCTGTTGGAGCGGCTTGACTGTTGGTGCAGGGAGATACGCTGCGGTGGTAGCTGTATGCACGGGCAGGTGACTTCTAATCATCTCCTAATGAATGGCTCATGAAACTGTCTGCCCTGGAGTGTAATTTGCTACTGGGGAGGAGGATTGGAGGCCCCCCGACGGTTTTTCCATTTGGGCTGGTCTCTGAGAATAGTATCGGAAACTCCGCCGATGTGGTTCTATCGAAACAGCCGCCCTGCCGATCGGCCGACCTAAGCCAGATTCAAGCACTCCTTCTCCGACCTCAACGGAGCCTACAGCACAGGCTTGTAAATCTGGACCACGTATGCCTCCGGATTAGCGCATCAGCAACTCAACCTGCGGCTGACCATAACTTCGAGATGCCCAAACTCTCACCCCGGAACGGAGCGCCTGCCCCGATATATTAGCCTTTCTGGATTCGTTCGAGAGCCTCAAGATTGGCACGGACGTGTTCGGCAGATTCAGTCATCAGTTTCTGTTCCGCCGCATCCAACTTCACCTCAATCACTTCTTCTACTCCATTGCGCCCGAGCTTTACGGGGACGCCGATAAACATCCCGTCAAGTCCGTACTGTCCGTTGACCCACGCAGCAGCAGGTAAGACGCGACCGCTGTCCTTGACCATTGCTTCAACCATCTCAGCCGCAGCAGCACCCGGTGCGTACCATGCTGACGTGCCCATGAGCTTTACGATCTCACCGCCACCCGTCTTGGTACGGTTAACAATAGCATCAAGCCGATCCTTGTCGATCATTTCCGTGATAGGAATGCCGCCGACAGTCGTATAGCGCGGTAGAGGCACCATCGTGTCGCCGTGTCCGCCCATCAACAGTGCGCTTATGTCCTTCACCGATACGCCGAGCTCCATGGAGAGGAATGCTCGATAGCGAGCAATATCCAGTACTCCCGCCATGCCGACAACCCGGTTGCTCGGGAATCCAGATTTCATGTAAGCGACGTATGTCATCACGTCCAGTGGATTCGAGACGATGATGATAATTGCATTCGGAGACCCGGCTGCAAACTGCTCAGTCACAGAGGAGACTATCTTTGTGTTGATCGCGAGGAGGTCGTCCCGGCTCATTCCCGGCTTCCTTGGTGATCCAGCCGTTATCACGCAGATGTCGGATCCAGCCGTATCGGCATAGTCATTCGTACCCGTCACTCGCGTGTCGAAAAGATGAATCGGTGCTGACTCAGCCATGTCGAGAGCCTTACCCTGGGGCAACCCTTCGACAATATCAATCAGAACGACTTCGCCAACCATATCCTTGCGGGCGACACAATCCGCGACGGTTGCACCTACATTCCCAGCTCCGACAACAGTTACCTTCATTTTTTGTCCTCCTACGAACTTTTACACGACTGTTTTTACACGATCTTGCAGAATAGCAATATGCGCGTCATTCAGGTAGCCAATATTTTGCAAAGATTGATGTGCTCCCGGCCGTTACTATACTATCATCTGATCCAGCCAACAAATACCTAGTCTCGCCAATCCGATGAAAAGCCCGTCCTACTTCCTTACCGCGTGGTTAGTCCTCGCGATTGCCAGTTGCTCCAGCACATCGATCGTCATCGACAATTTAGCGTCGGATGACCCCAAACCTGAAAATATTATTCTGTTCATCTCGGATGGCAGCGGACCAGCGAGTTTCACCATGGCAAGAGACTTTCTGCGGGCACAAAACATTCGTCAGCAGCTTTATCTGGATGCGATTCTGACCGGCTCCCTCGAAACCTGGTCGGCAAGCAATTCAATAACCGGGTCAGGTCCCTCCGCTACCTCTCTCGGGTCGGGCGTCAAATCGAATAACCTTGCCCTGGGGATGGACGCTGATAATCAACCAGTTCCTTCGATTCTGGCTAAAGCAGAAGCTGCCGGGCTAAACACCGGAGTAATCGTCACGCGCGAAGTATACGACGCAACACCAGGCTCATTCACGGCCCACGTCACAAACCGATACGAATTCAGAGATGAGATAGTCAACCAGCAACTGGATTCCGGAGTCGACTTACTCATAGGAGGGGGCCTCGACAGATTTACTCCGATCGAAGACGGTGGCCTTCGCGAGGATGGTCGCAATATGCTTGCCGTCGCCCAACAAAAAGGATATTCTGTAGCCACATCTCGCTCCGGTTGGGACGCAATCGAATCCCTTCCGGCTCTTGTTTTGCTTGCGGAAAAACAGCTCGACTTCGAGATTGATCGCGTTCCGACCAACGCCCCGTCCCTGGCGGAGATGACTTCCAGGGCTATTCAATTGTTGGAAGAATCAGGCAAACCGTTTTTTCTACTTGTCGAAGGCAGTACTATCGATCTTGGCGGTCACGACAATGATGCAGCTGCTCACGTAAGAGATATCATCGCCTACGACGAAGCCGTCAAGGTTGCATTGGACTTTGCGGCCAATAACCAAAAAACGCTAGTCGTTTCGACGTCTGATCACGAAACAGGGGGCCTCTCGGTCGGCCGCAGCTACACCTGGCATCCCTCCGTGATCGCAGGCATCCGTTCGTCGCATAACGTCGTAGTAGAGCAGATCAAGAATCGGCCACAGGATATTCGGGGTGTAGTCGCCGAATACATGGGAATCGTGGACCTTTCCGACGAGGAACTTGCCCTTATCGCTACTGCGACGACAAGGAACCAATACAATCAGGTGCTTGGTGAAATCGTAGGGGACCGGGCATTCATAAACTGGGCTTCCCTAAGTCATACCGCGGTTGACGTAAATCTTTACGCATTCGGCCCAGGTAGTGACACGTTCATAGGTCATTTCGACAATACCTACGTGGGGCAACAACTCCCGATACTTCTCGGGCTGGAATAAGCTGTTTGCTTCATTTGTGACAAAGTTTCTGAATTCATCATTCTGTCTCAAATCGAGCTTTATTTGATTGGCGTTAAGACGATAAATATCAGCAGTTGAAGTGTGTAGAGGATCCACCATAACCACCCGATATGTCGTCGATTGCTGTAGTCACCCTGATGATTGGAATACCAGCCAATCTCGCATCATCTGCCATGATGCCCGATCTACGCGTGCTACAAGACGCTATCAC
>CBDUKH010000057.1:0-23616 GCA_965367755.1 uncultured Rhodothermales bacterium | reverse complement strand
GGTCTTGACGAGGTTGTCGAATTCGAGTCAGACGCGAACGCGATCACGCCGAAATGCCAAACGCGTATCAAGTTTCTAATGAAAAGAGCGGAGGCTCGCGAGTTGAGGTGGCGAACAGAAGATGCCTTGTCCCGCAGCACCGCCATGGCAACTGCAGTATTAGAGACAACCGTCGATGGCATCATTACCATCGACAGTCGCGGTACCATCAAAACGATAAACAGCGCGGTCATTCGAATATTTGGCTACGAATCCGAGGAGCTTATCGGCCAAAATATTTCCATTCTCATGCCGGAGCCTTTCCATAGCGAGCACGATTCGTATCTCCAGAATTATATCGATACGGGGCACCGAAAGATTATCGGGATCGGGAGAGAAGTCATCGGAAAAAGGAAGGACGGGTCAGTATTTCCTCTCGATCTGGCGGTAAGTGAGGTGAGGGTCGGAGACGAGCGTATGTTTACGGGTATCCTGCGAGATATTTCTGATCGCAGGAGACTCGAGCAAGAGGTGTTACGAATAACCGACAACGAACGGGTTCGTATCGGGCAGGACTTGCATGATGGGTTGGGTCAGATGCTTACCGGTATCGGACTGATCTCTCAAAACCTCGCTGCGAAACTGGAGACGAAGGACAAGCAAATTGCAGGTGAGGTAGCGGAGATCTCTGCCCTTGTGAAATCAGCTGATCAACAAGCACGTACGCTGGCCAGAAACCTGACACCAGTAGATCTCGAATCCAAAGGGCTGGAATCGGCTTTGACACGACTGGCGCTTACAGCCGAAAAGCTATTTCAGATTCGCTGCCGCGTAGAGGTCGAGGGCAGGGCTTATGTGGATGACAACACTACTGCAACTCACCTGTTTAGAATAGCTCAGGAAGCTATTAGTAATGCCGCGTCGCATGGCAATGCCACGATAGTACGGATTGAACTGTCGCGTGGTGATCAAACCCTGCGTCTGAGAATTGTTGACAATGGTGTTGGCTTCAAGGAATCCAAATCCGAGAGTGGGGTAAGAGGTATGGGTGTGCACATAATGAATTATCGGGCTAAAATGATCGGTGGCAATCTGGAAATTACGCCCAACTATGATGGAGGGACAACGGTGACATGTACCGTTCGTCTTGATATGATCGCCTGAAATACGGAAAGAAAGAATGAGTAGAATAATTATCGTAGACGACCATCCGCTGATGCGTAAAGGGTTGGCACAGACGCTAGATTCCGAGGCTGATCTTTCGGTCGTCGCACAAGTAGCATCGGCCGAGGAGGCGATGACTGTCGTCGAAGAATTGATGCCAGATCTGGCAATCATCGACATTTCTCTCCCTGTGATGAGTGGACTCGAGCTTGTTAAGCATTTCCAGGCGATGTATCCCAAATTATTGACCCTGGTAGTGTCCCGTCATGACGAAGCACTCTATGCAGAACGTGCGATCAGGGCAGGCGCACGAGGATACGTCATGAAATTGGAGGCGGGTGACGTAATCGTTCAGGCCGTACGCAGAGTAGTCGGAGGCGGTATTTATGTCAGCCCGGAAATCAACGAGCGTCTGTTGCTGAGTCTGGCATCTGGGCGTCAACCCGCGGCTCAAACTCCATTACAGATACTGAGCGACCGAGAGATTGAAGTCTTCGAACTAACTGGAGGCGGCGTATCGACTCGAGAAATCGCTGAGCGCCTGCACCTGTCTGTTAAAACTGTGGAATCTTATCGGGCTCGCATTAAAGAAAAGTTGAACGTAAAGTCAGCCGCGGAATTGATGCAGCGCGCAGTGCAATGGGTTGCCAGCGAGAAGCAGGAGTAGAAAGAGGGACGACAGCCGCTCCGTCAGGCGTAGTGTAATCCACTACGGTTATCACATCCAATTTCTCTGTACGTCGGGAGGGCTTTCCTGTGGTAGATCCAACTGACGATTTTAGATATTTGAGCACTCGGCATTGCCGATGTCGAGCAAGGCTTTGTCATGTTGGAGAAACTAAGTTTCACTTTAGCTCGATCCTCTGAGGCGGAAGTAGGATCGGCAGTGAGTAGAGGCCCCATCCTGATAATACAGAGGTCCCGTTCCGGGGGTCGGACGGGACCTTAGCCTTGCTGGCTTATACCTTATAATATGTGAGCTAGACTTTCCTGACCTTCACGCCGCCGTTGACGGTCTTGAGTCGAATCATCGGTCCACCGTCACCTATCGTGGATTTTAGCGATTTTCCAATATTTCCCTTTACACTGATTGGAAAGTCAGTTCTCATACCGCCGTTTACAGTCGACATTTCGAGATCTGCAGAATAGTTCGACGGGATCGCCAGCTCGATTCCACCATTGACGGTTTCGACATCGAGGCCATCGCCCTGCCAGGAAGAACCGGCAAGTAAAATATCAAGACCTCCGTTAGTGGTTTCTCCTTCAATGTTACCGGCAACATTTTTCAGTCTGACTCCGCCGTTGACGGTTTCGAATCTTACGCGCCCATCGACGTCACTAACGGAAATGCCGCCGTTGCGTGCTTCAAGATCCAGGCTGGATCGAGTCGGTACCATGATATGGAAACTCACGGAATAGCCAGTATTCTTTTGATTCTTGAACCTGGGCCCACTCTCTGAGATCTGCATGCCGCGAACATGTACGTCCACATCACCAACGATATCCTGAGCGATCGATTCGGTACGGGCACGTCCAACGATTTTTGCACGCAGGACGATCTCATTTCTGTCCCATCCTTCAACCGTGATTCCGCCATTCTTTCCTGAATCGATTCGAATAGTTTCACCGGTTGGCTTCAGGTTGAATTCGCGAACTTCGCAATAGGACTCTGATCGGTCCCAGTTCTTTTCGTCGCACCAATCAGACGTCGTCGTAACTTTTTGAGCTGCCGCAGGGCTGAGCACGAAGAGCGACAGCAGAACAGATGGTACAATCAAACGCCTCAGTTTGAGTGCGAACCTGGAGAGTAACAGGGCTGGTAATAAAAATCGTTTCATTTTGAGTACCGAAAGAGTGTGTGGTTTCGGTTTGGTCGGGGAATATGCTTATATAAGTGCCTTGATGCTACGGGAAGATCGACCGGTGGTTGCGGCATCCTCAGCGAGGACAGTGTAGCCTGAATGCGGCGGCTGGAATATGGCGTTAAAGCGGTGGAATAATCGGAAATGATGACAAAGAACAGGACGCTTCTTCTTCTGGCTACTGCCGAGCTGATGGCAATGAGCCTGTGGTTTTCAGCGTCGGCGGTAGTTCCACAATTGACGATTGCGTGGGGATTGACAGACGGAGAGCAGTCATGGATGACTATGTCGGTGCAGTTAGGATTCGTTGCAGGAGCGCTACTCGGTGCCACGTTCAATATTCCTGACAGGGTGCCAACTAACCGGCTGATTGCTGTCTGTGCGCTTCTCGGCGCTATCGTAAATGTCGTTGTAGCTATTATGCCGATGACCGCTCACGTCGCCATCGTGTTGCGTTTTATAACGGGGCTGATGCTGGCAGGCGTGTATCCACCCGGGATGAAACTAATGTCGACCTGGACGACTAGCGATCGCGGGTTGTGGATTGGAATCCTTGTCGGTGCGCTGACGTTCGGTTCGGCAATGCCACATTTTCTAAATGCGGTACCGTTTGGTGGAGGAGCCGGGATGCCTCCCTGGAGGTCGGTATTAGTCGGTACATCAGTGTTGGCGGCGGTTGGGTCTGCCATCAGCTTGATACTAGTTCGGGAGGGGCCACATGCTGCAGGTCGGGCACCATTTGACTGGCGATATATTTACCGGGCTTTTTCGCACAAGCCAACGCGTCTGGCCAACATCGGATACTTTGGCCACATGTGGGAGTTGTATGCAGTCTGGACGTGGCTGCCGGTGTTGTTGATTGCCAGCTATAGCTCTGCAGGGTTGAGCACGCAGTCAGCAAGACTTGCGGGCTTCGCCGTGATAGCAATTGGCGCGACGGGTTGTATAGCTGCAGGTTTTTATGGCGACAGGATCGGCAGGACGATCGTTACCAGCGTAAGCCTTTTGGTTTCAGGAATATGCTGCCTGATTGCAGGTTTATTTATCAATCAGCCGATAGCTTTGACGGCGGTAGCTCTTGTGTGGGGATTCGCAATTGTAGCCGACAGCGCCCAGTTCAGCACAGCCGTTACTGAACTCACAGACAGGAGGTATGTCGGGACCGCTCTGACCATACAAACAAGTATCGGTTTTCTACTTACGCTGGTGACGATTCGAGGAGTTCCGATTCTTGTAGAGATGATAGGTTGGGAATATGCATTTGCTCCACTGGCGCTGGGTCCGATTGCCGGAATCTGGAGTATGTTGACCTTGAGGGGACAATCTGAAGCAGTCAAAATGGCTTCCGGCCGCCGATGACGCTACGACACATTGAAAACATTCTCTCGAAGATTGTGCAGTTTTTTGGCCTTGATTGACGTTTTGATTAAGGCGATTCTTAAAAGGTCGAAAATGATCTTTTGCAACGTAGTCGATTCTCTAAATACGGTGGCACTTATGCGTTACACAACTTCACTGGTTCTCGCTTCAGCATTTGTACTGGCAACTTCTGGTACGGCAGGCGCCCAGATAGTAGGTGTTTATGTCGGGCCTCAAATAAGCGGGCTCGGAATTGGTGTAAGCGCTCAGGCTAAGCTGACACAGCTTTCAGTGTCCGGAGAATTCGGAATAGTACCCGTCAACAACATCAAAGTCGACAGTGATGATCTCGAATACCAGATCGATACACGGATGGGTGGCGGACTATTGATGCTCAATTTTCATCCAGGTTTTTTTGGGATGACAATCGGCGGTGGAGTACTCATTGGCGGCTACAACGCTTCCGGAGATGCTGATGATTTGGTAGGTCAGGTCGAGATCGGCAATGGCATGTATGAAGGTGCCGATGTAGGCTCGCTGGAAGGCAAGTTCGATTTTGGAGGACCGGCGCCAGCGCTCATGATTGGCAGAAGATCCGGAGGTCTCAACGTAGGCGTGGGCCTTGCATTTACGGGTTCTCCGAAAATTACTCTCAAGGCTACCGGAGCCATCGCTAACGACCCTCAATTCATGGCGGACATCGAAGCTGAAAGGATGTCAGCTCAAGACGAATTAGATAAAATTCCCTTCCTTCCGATGATCAGAATCGGGTGGCAATTCGGTTTGGGCATCTAGATCACACGTTCGGGCGAAGAAGTTTCGAGTGACGTCCCTCTGAATACTGCCAGCAAGTCGGGAGATCGCTTCCTTCAAAATCTGACGGCTTGGCTCTGTCGGTGAAGAATGGCGATTGACTTGTACAGTCATAGACGGAGGTGAACTTGAAGTAAGGTTGAGACCTTCTTCGACTCGTCCAACATTTTCTTCCGGTGCTATCGTTGAAATTGCTATTATAGGTACGGTAGCAAAATAGATCCTTGTCCGGTAGTCTCAGTGCCTGAATCTCTCCAGGAATTTATATCGTCGCCGTTGGCTCGCAGGCTCATCGTTCTGGTCATCGGTCTGCTGATAATTTTTGTCATCCGCAGGGTTGTCAATCGCTCCCTCAATTCACACCTCTCGAGCAACAGCACCAAGTACCGGACACGGAAAGGGATCACCTTTGTTGCTTACATGCTTGCAATCCTGTTTGCTTCGATAGTGTTTAGTGACAATTTAGGCGGGTTAACGTTGACTTTTGGCGTGGCCGGTGCCGGGATTGCTTTTGCTCTCCAGGAAGTCATCGTTAGTATTGCCGGATGGATCGCAATTTCATTTGGCAACTATTATAAAGTTGGCGATCGGATAAGTATGGGAGGTATCAAGGGAGACGTCGTTGATATCAGTGTTTTGCGAACAACGCTTTTCGAACTTGGCGGGTGGATTGACGGAGATCTCTATAATGGTCGAGTGGTCCGAATCGCAAATTCGTTTCTGTTCCGCGAACCAGTGTACAACTATTCTGGAGATTTCCCATTTCTTTGGGATGAGATCACAGTGCCGATCCGATATGGCAGTGATGTGGATGTCACACGCCGGATGATGTTGAGCATTGCCGAGCGGCTACTTGGAGATTACAGCTCAGAAGCTTCTATTGAGTGGAAGACGATGACAAACAAATATCTCGTCGAGCAAGCCAGCGTCGAACCGAGGGTAACAATAACCGCAGATGAAAACTGGATAACGTTCACGTTGCGATATGTTGTGGATTATAAAAATCGACGTTCGTCCAAGGACAAGCTTTATTCCATGATTCTTGAGGAGATAGCTGCCTCCAATGGAAAAATAAGTATAGCGTCGGCATCGCAAGAGCTCCTGTTCATGCCCGGTTCAGAGATTCTGGTGAGAGACTCCAGTCGGAGCAAATAGACGTACAGAATCTGAGTTTAACACCAAATTCAGCACGGCGACACGTTTATCCCTTTTAATATTCCGGTCAGCTGCCCTATCATCGAAGATCAATGGTCGCATTTCGGAATTTCGCTTATCTCTGAACATTACTGTAGACTAATTAGTGCTTAACCGACTATCGGCGCAAATAGCATCGGGACTCCTCGTGTTCCTGTTGTTTGGATTCCTGGGGACCGTTGATGTCCACGGTCAAACAGCTGTAGTACGCGGTTTTATTTCGGACCTGGGAAATGGCGAGCCATTGGAAGGCGTCAATGTTGTTTTGCGCGGCGAATCTTTTCACGGCACAGTGACCAATCGTGATGGGGTTTACGTCGTATCGAATTTTCCGGCCGGAGAATACGTCTTCCAAGCCAGTTACATCGGCTATGTCACGTATAGCGATACCCTCAATCTTCCTCCAGGAATTACGGTCACACTTAGCTTCGCACTCGAGCCCGATCAGGCGTTACTTGACGAGATTGTTGTGGAAGACGAGCGGGAGGGCGCGGCGAATGTTACGGCTGGGCAGCAAACGATCCGCCCAAGAGACATTGAGCTTGTGCCAACCCCGGACGTATCAGGTGACCTTGCCAACTATCTGACATCACTGCCCGGCGTGGTGTCTACAGGTGATCGCGGAGGCCAGCTATTTATTCGCGGCGGAGAGCCGACACAAAACCTCGTACTGCTTGATGGGATTCCGATCTATCAGCCGTTTCATGTTGTAGGATTTTTCTCTGCATTCCCCTCCGACGTCATTAGCAGGGCAGAGCTCTTTGCCGGTGGCTACGGGAGTGAGTTCGGTGGACGGCTGTCCTCCGTCCTTGACGTATCCTCACGGAATGGAAACAAGCAGCATTTGGCCGGCAATATTTCCATAGCACCCTTTGTCAGCTCAGCTACCATTGAGGGGCCGATCAATCAAGGGTCTCTTTCGATACTTGCATCCGTTCGGGAATCGGTAATGAAGTACGGCGCTTCCAATCTCATTAAAGAAGAGCTGCCATACCGGTTCGGCGACAGACTGGTAAAGTTACATGCGAATTTGTCAAACAAAAGTACGCTGGGCATTACTGGTCTTAGCACCTATGATCGTGCAAGGATCGGTGGTGACCTTAAAGGTGCCGTTGTCGGTACGGAGACTATAACTGATATCACATGGGCTAACCAGGCGATTGGTTTACGGTATGTGATGTTGCCGTCAGCACTACCGATGCTGGCTGTTTTGAACTTGAACGTGTCGCAACTGGACACCGAGTCGGGACCAATTGGAAATCCGGATCGATCGGTCGAAGTAACTCAGTATACTTTTTCGACAGACGTTTCGTACTCGATCGGTCAGAACAACTATGATTGGGGGATCTTCGCCAACACGTATGTGCTCGACAGTCAGTTGGGTGGTCAATATCAGAATATTGACTTCAGCAGAGAGTATGTGACGGAAGTCGGAGCCTTCTTGAAGGCAGAAGTCTATGTCGGCAACGGACTTCAACTATCGCCCGGGGTTCGCCTGCAGGCATTTCCGAGTAAGTCGAAGTCATTCTTTGAGCCCAGAGTGCGAGCCGTTTATATTCGGGGCAAGAACAGGCTCAGTGGCGCCGCAGGGCTGTATCATCAGGAAATCATAGGACTGAATGACCGGAGAGATATAGGAAATGTGTTCACAGCCTGGACGTCGTCGCCGAAGACGCAGGTCCCGTCGGCGTGGCACTTGTTAGCAGGTTGGCAGAGGTCATTCACATCCTCGTTAGATGTTTCGGTCGAAGGCTACTACAAAAAACTGTCAGATCTCTATATAGCCGAGTGGACCGCGCTGCCGCGGTTTACGACGAATCTCCAGAATGCTGATGGTGTATCCGCAGGGCTGGACATTAGAATGGAGGTTGACCGCAGGAGACTCTATACGCTCTTCAGCTACGGGTTTGCGGCGACGGAGTACGATGCAAAACAGCGAACTATTCCAATATGGTTTGGAGCTGAGGCACAGACATTCAATCCGCCACATGACCGCCGGCATCAATTCACGATGCTCTCGCGTTTGCGGATGCGAGTCTTTGATGTCAGTCTTCAATGGAAATTTGGATCCGGGTTACCCTACAACCAGGTACTCGGATTCGACAGCTTCATTTTCATGAACGGTCCTGTTGATCTGTTCCAGCGACCTGCGGTTCCGAGAGTCATTTACGATCGGCCATACTCGGGCAGACTTCCGACGTATCATCGTCTTGATATTTCTATCGAACGCGAATTTGAATTGAAAGCCGGGGCGAACTTGCGTTTCAATGCCGGTCTGATCAATTCCTACAACCGGGAAAATCTGTTCTACTTTGACCTGTTCACATTGGGTCGAGCGAATCAGTTACCACTGGTGCCATCATTTGGAGTGAAGCTGGAGATCGGATCATGAGGTATCTACCAATCCTTGCCGTGGTCGTGATGTTCGCTGCTGGTTGTGAAACAGCAATATCTCCTATCGTAGGGACGACACAGCCATTTACTCTATATGGATATGTCGGAGCCGAAATCGACACGCAAGCAGTACATGTTGCCCCAATTCGGAATCAACTTCCACTGTTCGACCCCGACATTCCGATCGATGCGATCGTCAAATCGACCGACCTTGATACCGGCGAGGAACGGATCTGGCAGGATTCGCTCGTGTTTTTTTCAGATGACTCCTGGGCGCACGTCTTCTGGTCCGAGTTCAATGCAGTGCCGTTACATACGTATCGAATTGACGTCTCACGCTCAGACGGTGAGGTCTCTTCAGCGACAACCACAGTTCCACAGGTTCCGGTAGCCATGGTCGAGGCACCGGTAGTTATTGGCTCGAGGCTGGTCAACCAGCGAGTGCGCTGGTCACCGGTTATTAGATTGGTTGATGTTGTGGTTGAATACGACGTATCGCCGTCGGTACCCGGGCAACCTGATCAGGTCATCTCTGTTGCTTATGAAGCAACGGCTTCCGGTGACGACTGGGTTGTTGACGTAGAGCTGACGGACGATTTCAATTTCGTCTCCCTGTTCTATCAGGAGACTGGCGTAATATTAAATGAGATTCGGATGCGCGTTTTTTCGGTTGACGATGCATGGGTCCCGCCCGGAGGCACGTTCGATTTTGAACTTCTTGCAGAACCCGGCACGCTGGACAATGTCGAGAACGGATTTGGATTTATCGGAGCTGGCGTGCGTGAGTCGGTGACGTGGCTCCCCGACGACGCGACTTTGCGAACGGTCGGATATTCTGTACCGTAGGGCTTGGCGTTTTCAAGCGGTAATGATTTCGAAATTACATTTCGGTTTTCCCGACCGGTCACATTTCTCGACGACATTTTCTCCCGTGATGACCGCCACCATTGTTTCTGCTATCAGGCAAATCTTCGGGTCGTGTTTCACGGCCGATGCCAACGGGCAACTGAAACCACAGATCTGGTAGCCGTTCGGCGTCTTTTTGAGTTCAGCGAGTCCGCCGATTTCTGCAAGCATATTCATCGCTTCACGTACCCTCGTATCAAGATCTTCCGTTGCCATTTGACTGGCGCGTGCTGATACGAGTCGTGAGCCGACCTTCGTGAGGATTTGCCGGATCTCATCGCTGGAATGACTCTCGTCCAGTACGTCGACGAGTGTATTTACAAGTAGGTGGTATGCCTTCGGAAAGAGCTCCTCCGCCTCGTCGCTCAGCGAGTAAAGCGTTTCAGGCTTTCGAACGCCGCTCCGTTTGCCTGATTGGACTATCAGGCCATCTCGCTCCAAAGAAGTGAGGTGAGAGCGGACAGCATTGTCTGTGAGTTCCAGGTCGTTCGCCAGATCCGAAACTGTAGCTGAGTCTCTTCTGAGCAGCTCGACGACTTTCCCTCTGGTGGTCTTTAAGAATCGTGTTGTCCACCGTTCCATGTCACAACATCCTGATTAATAGCCTGTTTCGATGGCAAAATACAATAAAGCGTTCAATTAATCTAATAAATACAAAAAGTATTTGACTTATTATGATTATAGATGTAGATTCGGAAAAGTGGGACCTGGGAACAGGTGCCGCTCGCAAATAACTTTTTTACAAACGCAATAAATCAGGTGAAAAGGCGATGTTAACAACGCTTTTATTAGTATCGACGCTTCTGTCCGGTCCAGTCCAGGACGCGGCAGGAGCTCTGCAATCCGATCCAGTAGTAGCAGCCACTCTTTCCGAGACTGAACTTCAGCTGGCACTCCGGGACCTTTGGACCGGCCACGTCTTCTGGGTTCGCTCGGTAGTTATCTCTACGCACTACAAGGATAAGGCAGCAGCCAAGAGTGCTGAGGCAAAAGTCGTAAGTAATGCTCGCGCGCTCGCAGACGCCGTTGTACCATTTTATGGCCAGGGAGCCGCGGACAAATTGTTTGAACTTTTGGCAGGACATTACGGTGCCATAAAGCAGTATATGGAAGCCGATTTTGCTCACAACGAGCGAGCCAAAACCAAAGCCTCGGCTGCAATTGTCAGTAACGCGGAGGAGATTTCCGTTTTTCTAAGCGGCGCGAATCCTTACCTGCCAAAGGATACCCTCATGTCGCTACTGGCTGCACATGGTGGGCATCACATGGCACAGATAAACGCAATCGATCAGAAGAAATTTGACGCTGAAGCCGAAACATGGCATGCAATGCTCAGCCACATGTACACGATCGCTGATGCAATGGCATCCGCGCTCACAAAGCAATTCCCCGACAAGGTTAGTACAGAATAGCAACAGCGTTTGAGTGCCGATTCACGCCCACGGTCGGCACCTGTCACACATTTACGGAGGTTAATGCGGTGTATAAGAACACTCATTTCTTTGGAGTGGTTGGGCTGTTAGTTCTTGGTGTTGCAGCTACGACTACGATTTATTTTACGAACACTACTATTGACGGCACCGCTTTCGACGAGGCGATCCAATCGTATAATGCGGAGCTAATATCGACCGGAAAAGAAACGTTCAGGCATGACACATTTGGCGATGAGGTGTTCTGGGGCGGGACGCTAAAATTACACGACGCCATCGCCGGTGAGGCGAACGGCGGTGTCGGAGGTGGACTATCACCGGAAGCGGCGCTCATGCTCGGGTTAAAGGTAGATCTTGAAGCGCTTCCGAGCGAAGTTCAGGAGGCGTTGATTCAGGGAGAAGTCGATCTTACTGATCCTGCAGTGACGCTCACACTGCTGCAGCTTGACGCAGTTGTCGGCGTAAAAGGAACGTTTTCGGGAGATAAACTCACAGCGGTGGGTACGACCTGCGCGTTATGCCACAGTACGGTAGACAACTCATTCGCGGATGGAATTGGAAAACGATTGGATGGTTGGTCTAATCAGGATCTGGATGTCGGCACCATCATTTCGTTGAGTCCCGACGTGAGCGCACTTTCTGCACTGCTGGGCGTCGACGATGAAACTGTCCGAACGGTTCTCCAAAGCTGGGGTCCGGGCAAGTTCGACGCCGAATTATTGATGGATGGCAAAGCGTTTCGTCCGGACGGGGAGCCGGCGGCCACATTGATTCCGCCTGCATTCGGTCTGGCGGGAGTCAATCTGCACACATGGACCGGCTGGGGTTCGGTTACACACTGGAACGGATTCGTGGCGAACCTGGAAATGAACGGGCAGGGTACTTTTTATGACCCACGACTTGATGATGCCGAGAAGTTTCCCATAGCCGCACGTGAGGGCTTTGGGCACGTCCGCAATGATCCGGACCTTGTTACGCCGAAGCTAGCAGCGCTACAAGTCTACCAGTTGTCGATACCGGCGCCAAGGCCACCCGAAGGAGTGTTCGATCCCTCGCTCGCTCTCGCTGGTGAAATGGTTTTTAACACGACAGCAAAATGTTCGACGTGTCACGTGCAGCCGTTGTTTACCGAACCTGGTTATAACATGCACACACCGGAGGAGATCGGAATCGACGCATTCCAGGCGGAAAGGTCGCCCGACGGCATGTATCGGACGGCTCCGCTAAAAGGTTTGTGGACACATACGGAAAGAGGTTTCTACCATGACGGCCGTTTTGCAACGTTGCAGGATGTCATTGATCACTATGATGATTTTTTTGCACTCGGATTGACTGACGAAGAATCAGTGCAACTTGAGAATTATTTATTGTCGCTGGGTGATGTTGAAATTCCAACGATCACGGGGGTTGAACCTGGGCCGGATCTGAGTACCGGAATTCGACTGCGGGGGAACTATCCGAATCCGTTCAGGGCTGGCACGACGATTGAATATGAGATTGATAGTCCGGGTAACGTTGTTGTCGATGTCTATTCAATCGACGGAAGGCTCGTTTCGCGAATCGAAGATACTTTTCGAGGCGTTGGTCGCCATACAGTTAGTTGGGATGGTAAGCTCACAACTGGTAGTAATGCTGCGAGCGGGGTGTATTTCTACCGACTGCAGCATGGTAATTCTTCGGCTGCGAAGAAAATGGTGATTGTCCGATAGTACCGAAATTCCGGTCGGTTCTGTACTCAATTTTTTCGACTGTTCATCAGGGTATCGGAAGGGGAACGTGGGCGCGCTACCCGAAAATGCTTGAACAGGAAAAGAGAAACAGGCCGGCCGGAGTATTCTTTTTTGTTTTGGAGTGATCTCATTCTTAGAATAGAAAATGGAATCCAAACGACGCTGGATTCGTCTATTAGAAAATACCTGTTTAGCAACGAAGTCGCTCCGCCCATGAAAAAGTTGATTCTCGTACCCGCATTCTTTTTGTTGTTTGCCTACAGCAGTTCTACAGTAGCTGCGCAAGAAGTAACTCTTACAGAATGGAAAGTGCCCTATGAAAATTCTCGGCCGCGGGATCCCTACGTTGGCCCTGATGGAAATGTCTGGTTTGTCGGCCAGCGGAGCGACTATATCGGCGTTCTGAATCCAGAAGACGGTTCTTTTGAAAAGTATGATCTTGAACCGGGTGCTGGTCCGCATAATTGCATCGTAGACGAAGACGGTTTCGTCTGGTATTCGGGCAATACCGCAGCACACATAGGTCGGCTCGATCCGAGCACGGGTGAAATTGAAAAAATTCCCATGCCCGACCCGGGAGCAAGAGACCCGCACACGTTGATTTTTGATAGCAAGGGAGACATCTGGTTTAGCGTCCAGGGTGGCGGCTACATCGGTAAGTTGACGGTAGCAACGCGAGAGGTGGATCTCGTTAAGGTCCCGACAAACGGATCTCGCCCTTACGGGATTGTGATGGACAAGGACGACAGGCCGTGGGTGCTGGAGTTCGGTACTAACAAGATTGCCACGGTAGATCCGGAAACGATGGAACTGAAAGAAATCGAGTTGCCCCGCAAAGATGCCCGTCCTCGGCGGCTTGGTATTACGTCCGATCAGACGCTGTGGTATGTCGATTATGCTGGAGGATTTCTAGGACAGTACAATCCGTCCACGGATGAATTCAACGAGTGGGAGATGCCGTCCGCAGCGGGTGCGCGTCCTTACGGAGTTGCAGTGGATGATGAGGATCGAATCTGGTTTGTAGAAACCGGGCCTCAGCCGAATAAATTTGTAGGATTTGATCCGATGACACAACAGTTTTTTAGCATCAATGAAGTAGAGAGTGGCGGGCGTTCGATCCGACACATGTACTTCCATCCCGAAACGCGCGAGATCTGGTTTGGTGCTGACTCGAATACTATTGGACGAGCAAAGCTGAATGACACGGGGCTGTAAGCGGGATGTACCGACTCATCGCCGGTGTCGCCCTTCTTCTGCTGGGCGGTACGATATATCTTGATGGCCCTCCGGTTGCTCACACCGGAGGGTTTGGCGAACCCACGTGCCAGATGTGCCACTTCGGATCCGAGCTTAACCGGTCGATGGATGCGTTGTCGATTCGTGGGCCGGCGGAGGAAATTACTCCCCTGACGACATATCGTCTTGAAATCAAGTTGCGGTCAGACAACCTGGTTGTCGGTGGATTTCAAATGTCCTCGCGTACCAGGAGCGGACAGAACGTCGGCAACTTCCGGAGTCCAACTGTCGACACGAGAGTCGCTGTCGATACGACGGGCATTCAGTATGTACAGCACACCCAGCACGGAGTGGAGAATACGCCAGTGTCGGACAACCAGATTGGTTGGACGGTTGAATGGATATCGCCCGACGTGATTCCAGATACGATCGTTTTTAACGTTGCGGCAAACGCAGCCAATGGTGATAACTCCGCCCTCGGTGATGTTGTGTATGTACGGGAAGTGGTTGTTGCTTCAGGAGTGTGGTAGTATTGGTTATGGGTTATTGGTTATTGGTTACTGGTTACTGGTTATTGGTTACTAGTTATTCGGGATTCGGGATTCGGGATTCGCGCGATGTGAGTTTGTAACTCATGAGTTGTAACTCGTAACTTTGTATCATCCCTCATCCCTAATCCCTAATCCCTAATCCCTAATCCCTAATCCCTAATCCCTCAGTCAAATGAAACTTCGTGCAGGCAGATTTTCGAAGGAGCAGGTTTCGTTTTTCAGAAACGAAGGTTATTTCATTGCCGAAAATGTTTTTGGTGCAGCAGACCTGGAGCCGATTCGGCAAGACCTCGAACGAGAAATCGATCGGAAGATCAGTGAGTTGGCCGAACAGGGAAGACTCAGCGATACCCATGCAGGGCTTCCGTTTGAGCAGAGACTGACACGTATCTATAGTGACTCGCGTGAGAATGGTGAGACTGTGATGCGGCATCTCGAAGGCGAACGTGGTGGAGGATACCAGGGTCGGAGTATGTTCGATCTGATATCTCACCCCAAGCTGCTCGATGCGGTATCCGATCTGGTAGGTCAGGAAATTGTCGCCTCGTCGGCATACCGAATACGTCCGAAGATACCGGGTGTAGGCCGTGGCAACGTGCCCTGGCATCAGGACTCCGGATATTTTGCTCCCCACTGTGATGAGCATTTGATCGTCACGTGCTGGATTCCACTTGTCGATGCTACCGTCGATAATGGCTGCATGGAGATATTACCCCGGTCACATAAAGATGGAATTCTTGAACATCACACCGGAGGTAACATGGGATTATATGTTATCAAAGATGACGACCTTCCCACGCACACGCCGAACAAAATCGTTGCCGAGTGCCCGAAAGGTGGTGTAGTGTTTATGACGAATCTGACTGCGCACTGTTCAACACCAAATTTTTCGGACACTATTCGTTGGAGCGTGGATCTGAGGTATCAGTCCACTGAAGCTCCCAACAATGTGGGCTTGTGGCCAGACAAACATGCAGATGATTTGGATGAGAATATCCAGATTGCCTGTTATCCGCCGGAAGCAGATTTTGTGGTACGCAGTGCGAGTAGTCCCGAATCGATAGTCGACTACGACGGATTTATCGAGCGGCGAGCAGCGTATGAACCACTTGGGATCGGAACTCCGCGGGTGTGGAGTCCGGTGTAGGAGTGGTATGAGGTATGAGGTATGAGGGATGAGGTATGATACTAAGTCATGAGTCAATGGTCATTAGTCATGGTCAACGGGTTGTGATTCTTGTGTCATGAACAGGCGAATCCTGTATCACGTATCACGTGCCTCTGCGTCTTTCACGTGCAGGCGGGACCATCAACGGATGTCGAGCCGACTATTCGCACGACGCTTTTACTTCTGTTCTTTGGCTTGATCCAAAGAACCAAAGATCAAGACTGGACCCGCCGGGCCTGAACAGGGTGAGTTATGAGGAATGAGTGATGAGGAATGAGGCACCGCCCCCGATCCCGTCTCACGCATTCCCGTACCCGTAACCCGTAACCCGAATCCCGAATAACCAATAACCAATAACCGCGAGGCCGAAGCCCGAGCCAATCCCACCCGAAGGCCGAGCCTCGATAGATACTTCGCTCACGCTCAGTATGACAAAACTGTTGACGCGGCCAAAGACGACTACCGTCGCATACCCGAATCCCGTCTCCCGAATCCCGATTCCCGATTCCCGAATCCCGAATCACAAATGACCAATGACCACTGACCGCGAGGCCGAAGGCCGAGCCAATCCGAAGGGCCGAGCTCTACCGAAGGCCGTGCCAATGTCAAGTCAATAATAAAGTTGCCATTTTACACGTTACAACGTGAACACAAGGGCCGCATTTTCCGTAGCACCATCAGGCGAGGCTGCACATCCCCCGATCTGCCTTGTTGTTGTTATATCACCTGACCAGGTTTTGTTGACTATGATCGCCCGTGCAAGTCTTCTGTGTTTGTCCCTGATTGCTCTAGCGCCTGCCTCGGCGCTCGCACAGCGCGATGACACAATTGCCAGCGCGGAGCGTCTTCTCAATACCGGAGAATACGATCAGGTAATCGATCTGCTCAAACCGCTTCTATCATCACCCGACACGTCCGGTGCTGTCGTTGTGCCTTATCTCGAGGCGTATCTGCACAGTGGTAATTATTCTCAAGGATTGACTGAGGCTCGGAGATTGACATCAGCGCATCCCGAGGATCCGTTCGCGCATTATATGGCGGGTCGCCTGCTTCGAGCTACCGGAAATTATTCGGATGCCAACGACGCATTCAGGACTGCCGGTCGCCTTCGTCGCAACTTCTGGCGCAATGCCATAGAGTATGCTGATATCCTTTATCTCACCGGCGATCGTCGTAATGCAGGCGAGATCTCTTCCACTATAGTCAGTGCGTATAAACAGGGCTATTTCAAAACCGCTGAGACACTCACCGTGGCCGGGCGCGCTGCTGTCTTGATCGGGGAATATCGTGATGCGAATGAGGCCTTTCGGACGGCCAATTCTATCGATCCCGCGAACGTTGATAATCTTATACACTGGGGTCGCATTTTTCAGGACAAATATAATGAGGCGGATGCGCGCCGGACTTTCGACGAAGCTCTCAGGATTAATCCCAATCGTTCCGACGTTTACACAGGACTTGCGCTCAGCTCGCCGGGTTTTGCAGCCAAGGAGCAGCTGGCTAACCGCGCGCTGGCGGCTAACCCGAACGACATTAACGCTCTCGGGATTCTGAGCACGATTCATTTACTGGATGGCCGCTTCGATGACGCAGCGGCGGTGCTCGAAAAAGCGATGGCGGTTAACCCGAACGATCTGGCATTGCTATCTCACTCGGCCGCGCTGGCCCTGGTCCGCAGCGACACCGCTCAGGTTGCAGCACTGGAGCGGAAAGCTCTCGCGGTGAGTCCCCAGCCTGTTGAATTCTATACGATACTGGCGGAGGATCTCGCACTGCGGTTCAGGTATGAAGATGCACTTATCTACAGTCAGCGGGCGGTGGACGTGGACCCTGGCAATTCAGAAGCGCTTGCCTCTCTCGGAAGCGGTCTTCTCCGACTTGGCCGCTCCGACGAAGCCCGTCGCTATCTCAATCGCGCCTTCGAACGAGATCGCTTCAATCTCTTTGTCGGAAATATGCTGACACTGATCGATTCCTATGAAGCATTTTCAGTCGTCGAAAGCGAACACTTTGAGCTGCTGATTCACAATGACGAAAAGGATGTTCTTGCGCCGCTTATCCTGGATGAAGCTGAGAAAGCGTATGCGTCGCTTGCCGCAAGGTATCCTTATCGACCAGAGAATCGCATTGTTATCGAGGCCTACAATGATGCCGACGACTTCGCGGTGCGCATTGCGGGTATACCTCACCTTGGACTCCTCGGAGTCGCGTTCGGTGATGTGGTGGCTATCAACACGCCGAAGGCTCAACAAGGCCAGTACAACTGGTCGCGTACCCTGTGGCACGAGCTCGCACACACTATGGCAATTGGAGTATCCAATAACCGCGTGCCTCGATGGTTCACCGAAGGCCTGTCCGTCTATGAGGAATATCAGGCTCGACCGGACTGGGCCCGTGAGATGGAGCTACAGTTCTACAGCGCACTCGACCGTGACAAACTGCACTCACTCGACAATATGGGACGCGGATTTACCCGGCCAGAGTTTCCCGGTCAGGTCCTCTTGAGCTACTATCATGCGTCGCAGATCATTGAGTACATGTCGTCAACGTTCGGGTTTGACGCTGTGATTGCTGTCCTTCAAAATTTAGGGTCTGGTATGCCCATCGAATCGGCCTTGGAGTCAGCCACAGGTCAATCACTCGCATCACTAGACCGGGCAATATTTGCGAATCTCAACGACGAGCGGCAAAATTTCAATCGCGTTCTTAATGGAATGCCCGATCTACTCGGAGATGGAGAAGGGCCTTCGCTTGCAGATCCATCGGCAGGAGGTGACAATCAGTTCCTGAAGGAATTGCGGGCAGGATATCATGCGCTTGAAATGAAAGACACGAATCTTGCCGAGCGCCATCTCAAGAGTGCGTTGGAGATGTATCCTGCCTACGTTGGTGCGGGTAATGCCTACCTGGGGCTGGCAGCAATCTATCGCGAACGTAACGATCGTCCCCGGTTGGTTAACATACTGGAGAAGTTTCTTGAACATTCAGACTACGGTGTCAATGAATTACGAGAGCTTGCATCTCTGTATGGCGATCAAGGCGATTCGCCTCGCGCCTCGGCGATGCTGAGACGATCTCTCGACGTTGATCCATACGATATCGAAACCAGGCAACGACTGGCCGATCAATATCTCACAGATGGGCAACATGATCTGGCTGTACGCGAAAACCTGGCAGTGCTTGCATTGAATCCGATTGACCGCGCAGATGCCTATTACGAACTCGCACGCGCTTACTTTGCAGGTGCTGATGTGAATCGAGCGAAACGGGCAGTTCTACAGTCACTGGAAATTGCACCGGGATTCAGGGACGCGCAGAAACTCCTCCTGGCCTGCGTCGACGGGACGAATTAATGAAGAGAGCCGCTCAATATCTTTTGAAAACGGGTCTTCTGTGCCTGATAATTGGGACTTCACTATTTGTGACTCCGCTGGCAACCTATGCTCAAAGTGACCATGGCTTCCGATTCGTACGGGTCCAGTACGGCGACAGGGCAACAGGATGGGTGTCGCAATTTGGTGAGACATGGTCGCATGATTACCCTACCGCAGAATACAATTTCTATGAAGCGCTCGAACGCACTACTCGGATTCACGTAGAGCGTCCATCACTGGTTCTCACGTTGGACGATCCGCAAATCTATGAATACCCGATCCTCTACTTGTGCGAACCTGGATACTGGGAAATGACCGACGACCAGGTAGCGAAGCTGCGCGAATATCTGGACAGGGGAGGCTTCATGCTATTCGATGATTTTCGTGGCGAGGACGAGTGGTACCAGCTCTATTCTCAATTGAAACGATTGTATCCCGATCGCGAACCGGTTGAGCTTACCGCAGATCATCCCATCTGGTCGATTTACTATGAGGTAGATCCGGTTGCTGCACCATCCCTGGGTGGGGGACCGCGGGGAAGGGGAGGCGGTCGGTTCGGCGGGGGCGCCCAAGATCGTAGCACGGAAGATCGGTATTTCGGTTTGTTTGATGACCGTGGTCGACTCATGATGATGATCTGCTACAATCAGGACCTGGGCGACGGTTGGGAGTGGCCGGAGTTTAACGAACAGAACGCGTCGCTGGTGACTTTTCAGATGGGAGTCAACTTCCTTATCTATGCCTTAACTCACTAGCGCAAAAATTTTTATTCATTTTTATCTAAGTGCGATGTCAAACTCTGATTCGAACAATGAGACAACTGGACTGACAACCGCTGATGCGAATCTCAATCTCGATCATCAGCAGCAGGAGCTGTTGACCCGACTTGAGTCGGGTCGCCGAAGCATCGCTGACGAACTCGGGAAGCGGATCGTAGGGCAGAAGGAAGTAATAGAGCAAGTACTGATCGCCCTGTTTGCCGGTGGTCATTGCCTGATTACCGGGGTTCCTGGATTGGCGAAGACATTGCTCATCAAAAGTCTTGGAGAAATTCTGGATCTCAGTTACAAGCGCATTCAATTTACCCCGGATCTGATGCCGGCGGACATCACGGGTATTGACATTATTGACGAAGATCGATCGACAGGCAAGCGCGAGATGCATTTCGTGAAAGGTCCGATTTTCGCGAACATCATTCTTGCCGACGAAATCAACAGGACGCCTCCAAAGACGCAGGCTGCACTCCTCGAGGCCATGCAGGAATCCCAGGTAACGGTCGGCGGCGAGACGTTCCCGCTGGCACAACCATTCTTCGTGCTCGCAACCCAGAATCCGATTGAACTGGAAGGAACTTACCCGCTCCCGGAGGCGCAGCTGGACAGGTTCATGTTCAACATTGTAATCGATTATCTCCCGGCAGACGATGAGCTGGAAGTAGCCTTGTCAACAACGTCTCAGGCATCGTCAGCACTGCAAACGTTGTTATCGGGCGAAGATATTATTTCGTTTCAGAAATTGATCCGTGATGTTTACGTCCCGCGCAATGTCGCCCAATATGCGGTCGACCTTGTCAGGAGTACTCGGCCGGGTACGGAGGACGCACCCGATTATGTTTCTAACTGGGTTAGTTGGGGTGCGGGTCTTCGAGCTACCCAATTCCTGCTGCTGGGAGGGAAAGTTCGCGCCGTATTTCGCGGTAGGTATAACGTTTCTATTGAAGACGTCAAGGCACTGGCGTTCCCGGTTCTGCGTCACCGTATTCTGACGAATTTCTATGCAGAGTCGGAGCGTATTACTACGAAAGATATTATTCAGCGGCTCCTCGACGATGTCGCCGAACCTGTTTCCGGACTTAGCTAAGAAACGCACGTGAGTACCGCAGCCCCAACACGATTCATCCGACCAGAAGTACTGTCGCGCATCTCAAATCTTGAGCTGCTCGCCCGCGGTGTTGTGGAGGGTTTCATCGTGGGATTGCACCGTAGTCCGTACAAAGGCTTCAGTTCCGATTTCATGGAGTACCGGCCTTACATCCCGGGCGATGACACTATGCATGTTGACTGGAAGGCGTGGGCACGCACGGACAGGTTGTATGTCAAGGAGTTCGAAGATGAGACCAATACTCATCTCCAGTTGCTCGTGGACAGCAGTGCATCGATGGGATACGGATCAGCGGGTGTATCCAAATTGGAATATGCCCTGTACCTGGCGGCATCGCTAGGATACATGATGATTCGTCAACGTGATGCTGTAGGCTTTACACTTTTCGACAACGACATCGTCACGCAGATTCCGGCAAAGAGTACTAAAGGACACTTGCACAATATTCTGCGAGAGATGGATAAGGCACGTCCAGGTAACAAGACTTCCATGGATAAGCCATTCCATACGTTGGCAGAGAGGCACCGCAAGCGCGGGATCCTCGTCATCGTCTCGGATTTTTTCGGAGATATAGATTCCATTCTTGAGGGACTACAGCATTTTAGATTTAAAGGCCACAACATCATCCTATTTCAAATAATGGATCCGGCCGAGGCCAACTTTACGTTTTCGGACTTCATAGAATTCAGGGATATGGAGACGGATGAAGTGATGCTCGTGGAGGCGGCAACAGCCAGGGAAGATTATCTCGCCCGAATGGGTGCATTTCAGGAGCGGCTGCGAAAAGAATGCAACCTCCTCAATATCGACTTTACCACGTTGACGACGGACCAGCCTTTGGACTTTGGATTGTTCAACTATTTGTCGGCCCGTTCACGCAAGAAGTGATTAACAGGAAAACTATCAGCAGGAACGCATAGTGTCGTTTGTAAACATATTGTTTTTGGCCGGAGCGGTCACGATGGCTGTTCCTTTGCTGTTGCATTTTGTTCGCAGAATGCAAGCGAAACAAGTTGCGTTCGGGTCGCTCATGTTTTTGTCGCCAACTCCCAAGGAACTGGTTAAGAAACGGCGACTCAGGGATGTTCTCCTTATGGCGATCAGAATGTTCATTCTTGGGATGATCGTGTTGGCATTTGCACGGCCATTTACAGGTTCGGACAGGCTTCCGTTTTTGTCAAGCGAGGGTAATTCATCAACCGTGTATTTAGTCGATGAGTCGTATAGCATGTCGGCAGGGGATGTCTGGCAGCGAGCGCAAGAGGCACTGACGGAAAGGGTTGGCACGGCCGATAGCGATGACGAGATGGCGCTGGTTTTTTTCTCAGACGTTCAGCGTCAGGTAGCTGGATTGGGAACAGGAAGCGATGTAATACAAACGATTGCCGGCTCGATACTGACCCCTACATCCCGAACTACAGATTTTTACGAGCCACTGCGGGCAGCCGAAGATCTCCTTAAAGATGCAAGGCACGATGACAAGAGGGTCGTTCTCATTTCAGATCTTCAAATGATAGGGTGGACCGGAGCGCTCGACAACTGGAATCTCACTCCAGGCATAGCGTTCGAACCGGTGTTTGTCGGAGACAGCTCTGCAGCAAACACATTCATTGATGATGTAGCGATATCACAACGGCGAGCCTCCGGTGAATCTGTTGTTACACGGTTTGATGTAAGAACAATTCGGCCGGTTAACTTCGATCAGCTACAAGAGATCATCCTCGAAATAGGTGGTCGCGAGATCTCGAGGCAACGCCTGCCGGATAAGGCGGTCGGAACCGTTTCGTTTCAGCATACTGTAGATGGTCCGGGGACGTACCAGGGGCGACTTGTGCTGCCAGAAGATCAGTTGGCAGCCGACAATGTGTTTTACTTCACGTTCAAGATTGACAGGAGACCATCAATCCTCGCGGTAGATAATTCTGGCCGTAGCAGATATTCCAGTGCTTTTTTCCTGGACAAGGCATTCGATCTGGGTAACGATGGCGTGTTTAGTTTCGAGTCAGCGAGCCGGAGCAGACTGAGTCGGAGGGCGCTGTCCGATCACGACCTGGCCTTCATAACTAACTTTAATGCGCTCTCGGAACGGGAGGTCGGCGAGATCACCGATTGGGTTGCCGACGGCGGCCATGTCGTTCTTGGTATGGGTGATGCTACGGACGCGAGCGCGATGTCGCAGACGCTGGCGCAGATTGGTATCGGTACCGCTGACAGAGTAATTACGTCACGAGCTTCTTTCGGCGCCGATGCGATAGTTGGAGACGTAGACTGGAGGCATCCCGTGTTCAATGCGTTCGCAGAAGCTGGCGGCGTAATACTGAGACCCCGGTTTCGGAAATATCTAAAAGTAGAAGCCGACTCATCTGCTGTAGTGATCGGCTCCTATGATTCGGGAGATCCATTCGTAATTGAGAAACGAGTGGGAAGCGGAAGCATCATCGTTTACACGTCGTCTATAAATAATGACTGGACCGATTTTCCTATTGACGAGCTGTTCGTTCCATTCCTCTACCAACTGGGAAACTATGCAGTCGAATCTGCTTATCGGCAGATAATGTTTGAGGTTGGCGACGTC
>CBDUKH010000056.1:0-23738 GCA_965367755.1 uncultured Rhodothermales bacterium | reverse complement strand
GGAGCGACTACGTCCTCGGACTCTATGGAACGTTGTATCTCCAAAAAAATGTTGTGGACGCTGAGGCGCCCGATACCGCTCTGGCTAGTATATTCATGGATGGACTTAGTTCGGAATAGTCCTTCTCACATATCTAACGACGTAACAATATCATGTCTACAGGCACAGTAAAACTGGAGAATGCTGTCTTCTACGCCCACCACGGTGTGACCAAGGAAGAACATCGCATCGGAGGCAGGTTTGAAGTTGATGTCGTTATGGAGGTTCCGTTCACCGAGGCAGCCAAGGAAGACAACCTCGCCAAAACGGTTGATTATGAAAAGATCTATCAACTCGTCAAAGAAATCGTAACACAGAATAATTTTTATTTGATCGAACGATTAGCGTACTTAATATCGCAGAGAGTTCTCGACGATCACTCTATTGTTAGTTCTGTGCAGGTCACGGTCCGCAAACCCAACCCCCCGGTCGGTGGTCCTTGCGATCGAGCTGTTGCAGTATTTCAGCTTCACCGCGACGAAACTATATGACCCTACCTGAAAATTCAGTCGAATCCTCGAACCTCATAAATCGCGAGCTCAGCTGGCTGGCCTTTAATGGCCGGGTGCTGCAAGAGGCTGCCGACGTCAATGTACCCCTACTTGAGCGACTGAAGTTCCTGGCAATATTCTCGTCCAACCTTGATGAGTTCTTCAGGGTGCGTGTCGCATCGATTCGAGCTTTGTTGAGACTAAAAGACAAGCATGCCTCGAAACTCGACTTCAACCCGGCTCGTCTTCTCAAGGAAATTCAGAACGTCGTCGTCAAGCAGCAGCGAAACTTCGGAGACATCTTCTCACATTCTATTCTGCCTGCTCTCGAAGATGCCGGGATTCTTCTCGACCTGGACGGATCGTTTACCGAAGAGCAACATGAATTTGCTCAAGAGTACTTTCGAACGCAGGTACGCGATCACCTTGAGCCAATTGTCCTGCACAGCGCAGGCGAACTTCCTTTCCTGAAAAACAAAGGCCTGTATCTTGCCGCCGAGTTATGGCCACAACAAGTCAGTTCTCCGGTCTTCATCGAAGAACCGTTCTATGGCCTGCTCGAAATACCGTCGCATCTGCCGCGCTTTATAGAGATTCCCTCCGAAGACGATGTAAAACATGTCGTATTTCTTGACGACATTATCCGCAACAACCTCGATAGCATATTTCCCGACTACGAAGCAGGGGAGTCCTACTCAGTCAAAGTGACACGAGACGCGGAGCTGTACATAGACGACGAGTTCACCGGTAATCTTGTCGAACTGATCCGGAAGAGTCTCAAGAAAAGAGAGAAGGGGATTCCAACGCGATTCCTATACGATATGCGTATGCCGTATCCCATGGTAACCCGCATGAAAGAACTCTTCGACCTGCGAGACGAAGACCTTGTCGTTGGCGGCAGATATCATAACTTCAGTGATTTTTTCGGATTCCCAAAGTTCGACAGGGAGGACCTGGTTTACGGCGACCTCATGCCGGCACCCCACCCGGCACTGGAAGGCGCAACATCAGTTCTGGACTACGTTGCCAAAAACGATACGTTGATTCATTTCCCGTATCACTCGTTCGACCACATACTTCGCTTCCTCGATGAAGCAGCGTCCGATCCTGATACAGAAAAGATCTTTGCCACGCTGTACCGGACTGCACCAAATAGTAAAGTTGTCGACGCCCTCGTCGAAGCGGCGCGTCAGGGCAAGGAAGTCACAGCCTTCGTAGAAGTAAAAGCTCGATTTGATGAGGCGCCAAACCTGGAGTCGGCTCACGAAATGCAAGAGGCAGGTGTAAACGTTCTGTTTAGCATGCCGGGCATCAAGGTGCACTCAAAGCTTTTGCTGATTAAGCGACGCACCCACAAGAAGAAGTACATAGCTTACCTGTCTACAGGAAACTTCAACGAGAAAACTGCGCGCGTATATACTGACGTCGGTTTGTTTACGGGAGATGAGACAACCACTGCCGATGTTCGCTCTGTCTTCCGATACCTCGAGGATCAGTCGAAGACGCCAAAGTTCAAGAAATTGCTAGTGGCTCCCTTCACCATGCGCAAGCAATTCGAAGGTCTCATCGACAACGAAATTGAAGCCGCGCTCAAAGGCAAGGCCGCTGCCATTACCGTTAAGGTCAACAGCCTGGAAGATGACGATATGATCCATCGGCTCTACCTGGCAGCCCAGGCCGGTGTCACAGTCAACATAATATGTCGCGGAATCTGCTGCATGAAAGCTGGCGTGCGTGGCCTGAGTGATAACATTTATGCTGTCAGCATCGTCGACAAGTTTCTTGAGCATGCTCGCGCATACATCTTCGAGAACGGCGGAGACAAAATCGTCTATCTCGCGTCGGCAGACTGGATGAAGCGAAACCTCGTCAGACGCGTCGAAGTTGCCTTCCCCATAGAAGACGAACATCTCAAACAGGAAATTCTGGACATAGTTGAATTGCAGCTGAATGACGACACCAAAGCCAGGATTCTGGACGCCAAGTTGAAAAACAAGCGCGTGCCTTCAAAAAAGGAGCAGCCCGCACGGGCACAGCTGGATACGTATAAGTACTACGTCGATCGTGTAGCGTCACTCAGCGCTAGTAGTGAAACCCGAACTTGAAGCTAAACGATGTCCCTTCTTCCGAAGCGGCAACCCAGCTGGACAACGTGACGATCTGCAGGACGTTGGACCACACTCCACCGCCGTATCCCTGGTGCCAGGTGTCGGAACTCGTATCGTCGAACCAAACCCTACCGTTGTCGGTGAACCCGAGGATGCCAAACCGGCCCGTGGCCAGATACGTTGAGAATCGAAATAGCTCGAGACGTGCTTCTGCATTCTGGAAGAATGAGGTGCGACCCGCGAACCGCTCCTTCAAGTAACCTCGCAAGTTATAACCTTCTCCAAGCGTACTCGATTCATAATACGGGAAGTCACCCGCGATATGATCAATTCCTGTGCGCAATGCAAACGTCAATCGTTCCGTGACCGGCGTTATATAGATCCGAAGGTCGGAGGATGTCGTAAAGTACAGGTTGTCAGGATTAGTTGCGCTCGCGTTACCACTCACGCTGTTGTACCATCGGAAACCACGCTTGGGAATAATGTCACTGTCCACATTGTCGATGTGTATTTGCCCTTGAAAACCAAGCAGGTACTCTGTTTCGAAAACAGCCGGGTCAATGTCTGGGCTCTGTCCGATAAATCTGTCATTATCCTCACGAACTTTGGTCACCAGAAGCCGCGGACCGAACGAAGCAGAGAATCCCTGGTCAACTTCTGCCTTCAGAGTATTTTCCAGACCAAACTGCGTTAGCCTGGATTCGTAAAATTGACGGCTATCAACGTCAATTGTTGTCTCGTTTCCGTAGCCGAAGAAATTGTAAATGGTAGCGGGCGACGACGCGAAAGCATGGATCCCTATGTCAAGCGTTTGACTAATATCCGTAAAGATTGACTGATAGTCGATGTTGAAAGCTCCCGTCCGGGCTGCTACATTTGCAACGATTCTATGAGACTTGGCAAAAGGTGTCTTACGAAAACTCTGTCGTATGAAGTTCATACCGCCGCCGATGAATATGCCGTCATCACTGTTGTGTCCAAAGAATACTTGCGGCAACCTTGAATTATACCGATAATCAAGCGGGTCGTAATCATTAACCTGGGGATTCGATTCTATATGCGGCTCAACGTTCACATCTGATGAACCTGAGCTCCAGAATGTGTCGTAGTATTCCACCCGAGTTTTTGACGTGTTAACAATCGTATCGAAACCCGGACCACCGATCACACGAAGGTTTATATCGGAATACTGGCCTCTGATCACGAAGTCGTCATTGCCATCCAGCCCGAAGATCCTTATCTCTCTCGTATCCTCTGCGGGAAACGTGCGTTCATAAATGGTACTCCTGACTTCACCTTCCTTCGTAGCTTTGTCTATGTGGATTGTAATGTCTTCATTGCTGGCGATGCTCAACTCTACGCGCTCATGCTTGTCACTCCCGACGACATCGATCACTCTGGCAAGGATCTCATAATATTCTTCTGCGATCGTCTCCAGCTTGTCTCGTCTGATTTTAAGAAGTCGACTCGTCTTCTCGCCCTCTAGTTCGTACACGCTTTCCGGCCAGAGCCTGACAGCTGCGTCAATCACACTGTCTGTCAAAGCTGACTGCAACTCGACTGCTATCGATTTCCATTCCTCCCGGGTTAACTTGTTAAGCAGTCTGCGATCCTGCTCATTACCATTCAACGTCAATCCCTTCAGGTAGCCATAGCTCTCGCTGAAGTCCTGAAACTTCGGGTCAAATTGTGACGCCAGGCTGGGGAAGACGCCATTCATCCTGTTAAACGCCCAGTCTCGATCGCGTGGAATGGGTCTATACAGTTTTCCCTTGCCGTCCGGGTCGTCAAAAGATGCCCAGCGCCACTGGTCACGATGACGATCCCAGTCGGCGATCAACATGTCGAAAAGTCTCACCCTCGCGAATGCCACCTGGTCCACACGGTCGTCATTGTCTTCCGTTATCTTCCGATACATCGTCGATGCACTCTCTACATCTTCTGAAAACCCGTACGATTCTTCGTCAGACTCGTCATCGTCCGGCCGGTCTTCAAACATCATCAGCTGATTCGCGAACGCCTCGCGGAATGGTCCCAGTCGGGGATCGTCGGGTACGTACACTAACTCGGGATTGGTATGATAGATGCCTGCTGCGCGCTCCAGATGCGGAAGGATGAATGCCCCGTAAGGATGTATCGAAGCAATTTGGTCCTGGACAATATCCGTGGCGACTGTGCCCTGCAGGAATAGCGGTACGGTACCCGATGGGTCCTTGTCGAGAGATCGTAGGACGTACTCTTTACCATCGGCGCCTTCAAGACGCAGCGAAATCGTCTGCATCCCGCCGCCGCGTTTTACCGGACGAAGCCCTCCAATCTTGCGGCCGAGATCCAGGTACGGCGCAGTCACGGGGAGCGCCCATAGTTCTCTATGATGGCTGCCAAGGAAAAACTCCTTGAGTGCACCCGCACGATAGTCTTGATTGATGGCGACGACAGCGACGCTGTCGGTATAATCAGGGAACGTCACTTCCTCGGTTACAATCTCCTCACCCTTCTCGATAATAATCCGCTCATCCTTAATCTTCTTTCTGAAGAGGAGCTGCGCCTCGTCTGCGTCAGAGGATGTATCCCAGAATGACAGCCACACCGAATGATTGTCGTAGTAATCAATCGTTGAATATCCTTCGGGGTTCGCGGTAAACGTGGCTCCGTGGCCGCCGACAACATAATTAGGCTTCGTTCCGGATCCGCTCACAACGTAATCCTGATGCTGATCTTCCGTGCCGACTCTGAAGTACTGAAGTGAATGCTCGTGGCCAGCAGCGTAAACAAGTCGTTCGTGTTGCGAGAATATGCCACTCAACGCATCCCGAAGTGCTCGATACCGAGGGTGCTGAATGTCCTGTCGGCTACCACCGAAATACCTGTAGTACAAAACGGCGATCGTGCCTATTACCGGCAACGGAAAGTAAGCTCGTCGGTTAGTAACGGTCAAGGGAAAGAGATGCGTCTGGCTTTGCAAACGACCTCCGTGCGTCCCGTTTGTGGTAATCGGATGATGCGCAACCACAATGACTTCGTCATCATCTAATTCGTTGACAATCACGTCCTCGAGTTCAAGAAAGAAATCCTCGTCTTCTCGAATTTCGTATTCCCCGGTATCGCCGCGCGGCTTGCTGTATCTCGTGAGCCACCATTCCGTGTCTATGGCAACCAGACTGATGCCGTCTATCAATTCGACGACGTGTGGTCCGGGGAATCCGCCGGAGGGAATCATGATATTTCCGCGACCACTGTGTAGCTCAAGGTACCTTTGCTGCCGCAGGACAGACTGAAGGCCGCCACGACGGGAATCGTTCCAATCGTGATTGCCCGGGATAAAGAACGCCTTTCCACCGTACCCGTCGACGATGTCGAGATGGGCGTTCAGGATTGCCTCGGCCTTGGGCCGGCCCGCTGAACCGGAATCTGGCAACCCACAGCAATACACGTTGTCTCCCAGAAAGACAACAGCGCTACTATCCGACGAACTGAGCAGATGCTGCCGGAGTAGACGGAAAGTCTGATCGGGTTCATCACCCAGCTGTGGCCCGCCTGTGTCGCCGATCAGGAATAGTCGGAAGACCTGCTGTGCACCGGTGGTGTCGACCTGGGTTTCACGCCAGTCCTGGTCTTGACTCGCAATGTAATAACTGCTCCCCGTGCATCCGGAAATCAGTAGAATAAACGTCAGTAATGTAAGTGAACTACGGTTCAAGACTAATTGTCGGTGGGGGTTGCTGGCAATCGATCAAATTTTAAGAGAGTCCCTCGCTTTCCGTTTCCTTCATTGGCTACGTAAAGATTACCACGGGAATCAAATGCTAATCCTTCGGGTTGTTCAAACTGTTCGCCGGGAAGATCGACAACGTGGAGGATCTTTCCGGAAGGTTCAAGAACGACAATCGATTTCCAAACGGATGATAATATGAAAACGTTGCCCGTTTTCGGATCGATGGAAATTCCTGACGGCTTGAAACGTTTAGTCTTATCTCTGTCCGGTATGTGGTCAGATAATCTGCCGGGGAAATCGTCCCTGTGCTTTGCCTTATAATTTATTGCGTAGACCGGACGTGTCCTCAGGGTATCTACGGCCAGGTCCCAGGCATAAACTGACTTGAACCCGCTCAGACGTCGGCCAGGATATTCTTTACATGCAATGAGCAACAGGTTGCGACTTGCATCATATGCCAGTCCTTCCGTGTCGAACCTCGACGTGAGTCGCGTCTCGATCTTGACCGTGCTTATCTCGTCAGAGTTCCAGTTCTTAACAACATAAAGGTCGCCGTCGCTTTCAAGGACATACAAAGATGTACCGACAAGTTCGATACCTTCGTAGTCACGGCCTGAACCGAATTTGTGGCGCGACCGAATTTTGCCACTGCTCGCATCAAGCAGATAAATGTAGCCTCTTTCGTCTTCGATCGCTGCCAGCGTTGAATCGTCAATCAGTGCGAGGCCGCTAATTTCCTCCAACTTGTCGTCAAGCTTTGTATCCATTGACGGCTTGTCAAAATCGAAAGGGACGCTGATGAGTGACCCGGAAACTTTGTCGGAAACTACTGTTGAACGTGACTCGATCCAATTGCCCCCATGAAGGATAAAGACCAATAGAGCCAGAATAATTGATTGATATGGTAGCAAACGTAATCTCAACTATATTAACTGTAAGTCTTATGTTGATTATCTTTCAGGAAGTTACTGCAACCCATAAAATAACCAATTCAAATGGATAATAGCGGACCGTCCGAGGTCACCCTCGGTAGTCAACCTGAGGCCGTCGATCCAACCGCGCCGAATCCTGACCAATCCAGTAAGAAAAAGAAAAAGAAGAAAAAGGATTCGGGTCTAGGCTCAACTCGTGGAATCGAGACTATGTTTCGTACCGCGTACAGGACACATCTTGATCTGACCTCTCTTGCCGATACCAAAGCTAACATCATGATCAGTATCAATGGCCTGATCCTGTCTATCATTCTTGCGTCCATCGCACCCAAAATTGACAGTAATAGCTGGCTTCTGATACCGACCGTAATTGTGCTGGTCAACTGTATGCTTGCCATCATCTTCGCTGTGCTCGCCGCCAGACCGCGTGTCAATAGCTCCGTAATCGATCTTGACGAAGTAAGAGAGAACACAACGAACCTTTTATTTTTCGGTAACTATACCTCACTGAGCGAGGATGAGTATCTGGAGGGGATGGTGGTGCTCCTCAAAAATACTAACAACCTGTATTTTAACATGATGCGGGATATCTATGGAATGGGTCGCGTGCTCACCAAGAAGTTCGCCTATCTCCGCAAATCGTATGCATTTTTCATGTACGGTTTATCATTCAGTGTCCTTGCATACATTCTCGTGTTCTTGATTACTGCGCTTTATCCGGCAGCGATCGGAGCGTAGTTTTTACCGAACTGGAAAAGGAGCGATGGTGACATTCTTATGAACATAACGTATTGGGGAGTCCGAGGATCAATTCCCAGTCCGGGCGAGAAGACAGTCCGGTATGGCGGAGAAACGTCGTGTATCAGCGTCGACCTTAATGGCATTCGGATCATCCTCGACGCCGGAACCGGGATCAGGCAGCTGGGACGGTCGATGCAGAATGACCCGACCCCGATATATATTCTGGTTTCCCATCTACATATGGATCACATCCGTGGATTTCCGTTCTTCGATCCTATCTATCACGAAGGGCAAGATATACACCTGTTTTCCTATCCGGACAGTGAAAGCAATTGGTTTCCTTCCGAGCTCATGGACGGCGTCCACTTTCCACGCAAATCCGAAGATATTCCGGCCAACTTTATCCACATAAAGGAAAGCCCCCGTGATCATTTCAAGAATTTCGGAATCGACTTCTCAACGTTTCATGTCAACCACCCCGGTGGCGCCATTGGCTTCGCCGTCCAGGAAGGGGATCAACGATTTGTACATGTTCCGGACAACGAAATTGCGGCCGGAACAGAAAGCTACGCCCAACTCATAAAGAACCTGCAGGGTGTTACCGTCCTGTCCCATGACGCACAATTAACCGACAAAGACGTACCGGCCAAAACGGGGTGGGGGCACTCTACGGTTGCTGCGCTTTGTGACCTGACCGTTGATGTCCGACCTGAAACACTCATCCTTTTTCATCATGACCCGGAACGTTCCGACGATGAGCTGGACGTTATCGCAAGAGAAGCCAGCAAGCGACTCGCTCCCGAAAATATTCGGGTGATTGTTTCCCACGAAGGCATGACCCTAACAATCTGAACATCATGAAGACACTTTACTTGCTCCGCCACGGTAAGTCCGATTGGGATGCTGACTACGACGGCGACCACGAACGTCCCTTGGCTCCTCGCGGTGAAAAAGCTGCCAGGAAGGTCGGCAAGTTCCTGCGCAAAAAGGACAACGTCCCGGAGCTGGTTCTGTCGTCGACGGCCGTACGTGCACGTACCACTTTTGAGATAGCGATGGACACCGGATCCTGGGATTGCGAGTGGCGACTTCGAGAAGACCTTTACGGCGCCTCTCTCCAAACGATTCTGTATGTTCTGGGAGAAACTCCGAAGTCAGTAGACAGCTTAATGCTTGTCGGACACGAACCTACATGGTCAGGTTCAATTAGAATGTTAACTGGGGCGAACGCGCGCTTTCCGACAGCTTGCCTTTGCAGGATTGACTTCGCCACGAACGACTGGCAAAAGATAAGACAGGGAACCGGCGAACTTCAGTGGCTCGTTCCGCCTAAGATTCTCTAATCTTCTCTGGATGAGGAAACTGGGAGAGTACAACCTCTGGCCGGGCTCTGACCTCCATATCTGGCGCCTGGGGACCTACCTTGACGCGCAAGGCACGCAATCCATTGACACCCTGAAGATCTTCGAGCTCGAGCTCTTCCGGCTCAGCCTCCACATACCCGGCTGCCTGGAGGTATTCTAGATACCTTCTATACTCGCGTCCTTCACCTGCCTGGGAATAGACTATTGACAAATGGCCCGGTTGGGTGATGCGAACACCGCTATGCTTTTCTTCCGCCTTGTCAATGCGCTTTTTGACAATCTCGTAGCGAGCGTTGTACGCCCCGTCGACGTCGAATTTCTTTTCGTCCTGTCGGAATCGGACAGATATCGGTACATCTTGAACCAGTACGAGGTGCGCAACTGAGAGGGGAGCAGGAAGATATTCTGCAATCGCCTCTAACTCCCAGACGATCCCGCACATCGTGATCAGCTGCCAGAGCCTCATGTTTCGGAGATACAAAAGATCAAACTCCATTCCATTAGCGATAGCATCCCCTACGTAGATATTGTAGTCGACTCCATCCGTCTTGTACTTCTCGAAAAAGTGAGGAAACATACGCTGAGCGTGTGCATCCTGCCGGTCCAGGAAACTCGCAATCGTGTCGTTGATCATCGTGACGCTGGTCTCATAATCCCGACGGCGATTGTACAGGACGCCAAGCTGCGGATCGATCTTGTCTTTGTAGGCTTCGATCTTCTCCCGCACCTTCGGTCCGAAGGATGCAAGTTTGTGAAACAGCGGTTCGACGTCGTTCTTCAAAAACTGTATCGCGTTAACCTCTGTATCGGAGGTGAGTCCGGACTCTAGTGATCCCGCAAATGAACCGATCCTGAAACCGAGTTCGTCGAGGGCTGGCATCGGCCGCTGACTACTGGCTTCTACTATAACATTGAGTGCCAGACCCAACTGTTCGAGCAAATCATCTTGAATCGCCTCGTTCCGGGATACCGACGAGTTACGAATATCGGACAACCCGTAAAGCGGATATACATCGTTAAATACGATGGGCTCAAATTCAATCGGCGAATTATTCTGTTCCGCTATGAGATACTTTTCCGCAGCTTGCCTGAAACGCCACTCGACGGCCGGATGTATCGAGGTGAACTGACGCTTGACGATAGCCGCAAGTCGATCTTCATACTCATCAAGACTCCGCTTCATCGCAGATGAGAAGAGCGAGAAGACTTCCATCAGCTGAACACGGTGAAAAGAAGTTAGCTCGTTAGCAACTTCCGATGCTAACTCCAACAAACCAATGATCCGACCATTGTGCATGAGCGGAGCAACAATCAGGCTCCGGAAATTCTGCTCTCGCAATTTGTGTTCGAACCCCGTGCAGTACTCGCAGGATTCCAGGTTCGACACAACGACCGGCTCATGAACCTTAAAAATTTCGGCATATACAGACTTATCTTTGGATGGGCATTTTGGCAATTCGCCATCGGCCATCAGTAAACTTCGCCCGACAGTTTTAGCCTTGGGCATAGCTTCAAAAGAATCACTGGTAATCCCGATGATGCCAATTCGCAAGTCAGGTACTCGAATCAGCGATCGCAAATGAGTCTCAATCACTTCGATGGTCTCGACTGATGTCAACGCGCTTTTTTGAAGCAGTGTATTCTTCAGCAGCGAATGCACTTCATTCGTCGTCACGTCGACAAGGGTGACAATCGCGAAACCCTGAAACGAGAAAAGCTCGGGAGGAAGGTGTGACTTCCAGAGATCAAGGTCCATCGGATGGTTCATGAGCGTTTCTAACGTCTCGGCGTCGAGCTCTGGTAAATCGCCCTTAACAACGCACTCAACAAATCGAGTGTCAATATGGATCTTGTAGAACTGCTCCAGCTTCGATTCTTCTTCCTGATACTGGTAGACCATCGGGAAGATGAACCCCGCATCGGCCCCGTAGAATTTTTTCAGAATCACATGGTAAGCGTTCATCGACTTGCCATGATCCATCTCCTCCGGCGTCAGACGCGAACCCATGGCCATCATATTGTCGAACCATGATTCTGGACGATCCAGTCCCAGTCGGCGGTAGGAAGGAGTGGCGTAGATAGTTTCGAGCTTGAAGGGCAGGATGGCCCCCATAACCCAATCCTCCCAACGGGCATACGGAAACGCTGCAGAAAGAAGCTCTGAAAGCAGGTCTGAATGCCGCTCAAGAATCGAGAGGTCTTCAACAGGTCCGTGGAGTTCTTCGATCTCCTCGACCTGTTCGATCAGTCTTCCAGCGAAACGAGCTTTTGTCGAGCTTTCATTGCTGGCCAGGCCTCGCCAGAAGTCAACGAGACCATCGAAGCTTAATCGTCTTTTGAAAGGGAATATTTCTGTGCGCTCTGGCATCTACGGTAGTTTAAGATCGCTACAAAATAGTAGTTGAAGATAGAACGAATAGGTTACGCCAGAGTTGCGTAGTCACGCCTATTGACCCAAACTATACCTGACACCGAGTCCGAAGTTGGTAAAAGTGTCTATCGAACCACCGACGTCGACCAGATCAATACTGTCTCCGGGTGTCACGAGAATAGCATCGACTTCGACATAAATGCCCACCTGTCGGGAGACGGAATAATCGAGTCCGGCGCCAAAACGTGGTCCGAAGCCGACTCGGGCTTCGTCATTAACGGTACTTAAGGCTGCCACAATGCCAGCAATGGCGTATGGTTCCAGCGGTGCATTCGATGAATACCCGAGCCGGGCGATCATCCCGAAATAGTGAACCCACTCACTGGAAACCGTCTTGTCGATCACTGGAAAGTCGGGAGGCGACCCCTTTGCGTCATGGATGTGTGCATACTTGGCGGGGCCATAAAAAACACCCATCGCCAGCGGTCGGGCTATCTGGTAATCCGCACCGATTTCAAATGCCGGTCCGGCATTGTCGCCGAACTCGCCAATCGAGCTTTCCGCTGTACGTCCGCGTTCGCCGCCATAACCACTTAGCCCGAAACGTGCCTTGAAAGCGATGGGAGCTCCGGTAGTCAAATCAGATGGAACAGTCTGTTGAGGCTGAGCACTCTCCTCGGGAATCTCCACGACAACGACCGTGTCCGGCGCTGCGGGTTCGGGTTCAACTGGTTGTGCCAACGTCTGCTCAATGGCAAGCTGTCGCCGTGTACTTTCGACAAGCGAGTTGTACACCGGCAAATCCGATACGGGATCCGGAGTATAGGAGGGATCGAGTCCGAGGAGTTGCACAACAGCCAGGCGTGCCTGTGAGACATCATCATTGCGCAAGAAAGCGAGGGCAAGGAGTCGGTATCCGCGAACGGCGACATCATCGGGAACGTTACCACTTCGCAAGCAATCCGCGAGGAGCGAAATGGCTTCATCAATTCTGTTTTGCTCGTAGTACGTCTCTGCGTAGCCGAGGATTTCTTCGCACTGTCTGCTTTCTTGCGCCCGCGCCAGAGTGAAAGGCAGGGTAACCAGCGCCAGCAAAAAAATAATCTGTTTTGTCATCAGTAGATTTATATCGTGAGTGCAGACTACTTGTTGAACGACAACGTAACGCGTACCCTGTCACCACCCTGCATGGTGACCTCTTGAGACACACTTCCCAGCGTAGGATGTGTCGCCGTAACAATATGGTTGCCGGCTGCGAGGTCAGTCGTATACTCTATATCGGTCTCTAATTTGTACAGTTTACCGTCGATATAAATCGATCCCCAGGGTTCAACAAGAACGACCAGCTTGCCAATAGTACTTGCGAGGCTTGCATTGACAACAAGCGATTCGTCGGCCTGCACGTTGATAGTCGCCGAGTAGTCATCGAATCCGTTTTTCTTAATCGTGATCCTGTGATCACCGGTAGGTACGCCTTTCAGCGTGAGCGGCGTAGAACCCACCAGGACTTCATCGAGGAGGACAATGGCGCCCTCAGGATTGGATTCAAATATTAGATTGCCGGTCGTGTTGGCTGTGCTGGATACAGTATTATTCTGTACGCGTTCGGCCGGACGCCGCTGAGGTTCGGGCTCCACGGGCGTCGTATTTGGGACGCCGGAAAGGACGCCGCTGCCAGTGGACTGACTGTTTGTCGAAGTCGGGGCCGGCGTCGGGTTGTCACTTATGGCTTCCGAAGGCTCGAGGTCCGCTGCCACGTTCAGGCTATCCGGAAGACTGCCAAGAAATGTAGAAGCTGGACTATCTCTGCGCGAGGTCACTTTGTTGTCGGGTCCGAACATAATCCATCGGGGCTCTGTATCGGTCGCAACGACTACAGTATCCACCCGCGTGGCGAAATCGAAACCAGCACTGACAACGTAAACACCGGTCGCAACTTTCAGTTTGTACAGGGGAGTGACCCCGACAGAATCAAAGTCAATAAAAACTGTTTGTCCCTCGGGCTCGGACGACACGTTCAGGAGTAACGTCTCTTTCGTCTCCGAAACGGCTGCCTTGTCTTCACTGATAGTGGACGCCGGAACACGACTACCGTTGACATCGATCTCCGTTAGTGCATTCGATACGTTTCCATGCCGGACTGCAGGGAGGAAGGCGATAGCGGAAAAGACCAGTGCGACAAAAAAGCATACGAGGACGACGAAACCGTATCGGGTGAACCAATAGGCCATGTAGTCGCGTGACATTTCAGGTCGACGCTTCTGGTTGGACACCCACAGGTGTGTTTCCTGAGGATCGTAATACTGTTTTCTATCAGCGGGCATGTGTATACGGCATAATCGGAAACGGGACGAACCGACTATTCTTTGATATACCTTGTTGGGTAAATCCTATGCAAAAGGCGGGCCGGAATACATTTGGTGAGAATGGCGGCCTTCCGAAATAAACGCGGACCCCAAATTTACGAGAAATCAGGGAAAGCGTGTAGGATTTTATGCGATGGAGATAATACAGTGGACTTTATGTGTATAAATATTATGCACATAGTGCCATGCATTAATCGACTATAGATGTACTGTGGTTTAGGACAATACCGGTTATTCGCGAGTTTCTCCTAAATTTTGGAAAACGACGTCGCCGCCTACAATCGTCATCCGGACACGCGTCTGGTTGATTTCCTCCGGTGGGATATCGAAGATATTGTCTTCAAGAATAACCACATCAGCCAGTTTTCCTACCTCGAGGGACCCTTTTATATCGTCTTCGAAACTGGCATATGCGGCCTGAATCGTATACGATGCGATGGCTTCGGCGACGCTAATCTTCTGGTGAGGGACCCAACCCTGAGGATTCGCTCCATCCAGCGTCCTCCTGGTGACGGCAGCATAGATTCCCTCAAGTGGAGTTGGGGGCGCAACGAACCAGTCGCTTCCAAAGGCCACTGTGGCTCCGGCATCGACCAACGACCGAAACGCGTACGTCGTCTCGATCCTGTCGCTGCCAATGTATTTTTCTGCCCAACGGCCGTCATCAATCGCATGATACGGCTGCATACTGGCGATGACGTTCAGGCCGGAAAATCGAGGGATATCTTCCGTGCTTATGTGCTGGGCATGCTCAATCCTGAATCGTCTTTCACGAGCGCCGTTGGTTGCTCCAACTCTTTCATAAGCGTCGAGCAATTCAGATATCGCTCGGTCGCCAATTGCATGAATAGCGACCTGCAAACCGGCCTCGTCAGCCCGGGCGATTACGCTGCGCAATTCCGTCATCTCGTTAACAAATAATCCACTGTCAGATGGGGAATCAGTGTATGGCTCAAAGAATGCCGCGGTGTGTGACCCAAGGGATCCATCAACAAAACCTTTGAGTAACCCGATTTTAAACCAGTCGTCGCCGGACCCATTCGCGCCGATCATGTCACGAACGCGTTGCCATTGCCATACCGAGTGGGCCAGGTAGATGCGGGTAGTCAACGAACCACCATCATGAGCGCGCTTCATCGCCGCATAACTTGGAGCATACCCCGACATGTCGTGCACAGAGGTAACTCCCTGAGCAGCCACATACTGCATAGCCGCGGACAGCGCGCGATCGTCAAGTTCGTCCGACGCGTCCGGAACCGCTTTATCGACCAGCGACATCGCATTGTCCTTCAGAACACCTGTCAACCGACGAGCACTGTCACGAACAATAGTGCCACCTTCAACATCCGCAACACTATCTGAAATGCCCGCAAGCTGCAAGGCAAGCGAGTTGGCAAGTGCCATATGACCATCGAGGCGATTAATCCAGACCGGGTTGTCAGGTGTAACACTGTCAATCCAATTCCTGTCTGGCAGCTCACCACCCCACAGAGTATGATCCCAGTCACCTCCCATGATCCACGTACCGGGTGACACCGTCTTTGCATAGGCGGCGATACGGTCTACGAATTCCTGACGCGTCGAGGCATCTCGCAGCTGCACCGACGACAATCGATAGCCTCCTGTTAAAAAGTGAACGTGCGAATCGATGAAGCCCGGGAGAACCAATCGGCCTTCGGCGTCGATAGTGTTTGTGTTTTCGCCGCGCAAGCTCCTTACACCATCCTGATCTCCTACATAAACTATTCGGCCGTCATGAATTGCCAGAGATGACGCCCATTCGTTTGAATCATCAGCTGTCCAAATTGTGGCGTTGTCAATTATCAGATCTGCGTGGAGAGTTTGTGACATCGCAAACGTATTCAGCAACATGAAGTGGAGCAGGAGGCCTCCGAAATACCGGATCATAAAAGTTAGGACTATCTGTTTAGAACCATCGATCGGGTATACAAAGTACCACCGGCATCAAGTCGATACAAATACAGTCCCGAGGCAAGTTCTCCAGCATCTACCGTAACCGTATGTGCACCCTGCGGGTAAAGACCGTCGGCGAGAGATCTGACACGCCGGCCCAGCAAATCAAAGATTTCCAGCCTCACCGATGATGTGTGAGAAAGATGAAACTCGATAGTTGTCTGGGACGAGAAGGGATTGGGGAAGTTCGGAGAGAGTCTTGCAGTACTCACATCGATATCCGGATGGTCGACGCCGACAATGACGGGTCGGTTTTGAAACTGTGCCCGAATTGGAATAACTCGATTCGAAAGAGATCCTCCGCCTGCCGTTATATCCCAGAGTCTGTACCAATCCGTCGGACCAATGGGCCCGTAGACGTAGGATACATTTTCTACACTGTACTCGGATAGACCCATTACAAGAATATTATCGTCGACGCCAGCTTCCGAAAATACGACAAACATGTCCTGGATTCCTTCCAGTTGTTCAGCGTAGTCAAGCAAGTCGATCGAGAAGAATTGAATAGACGGGTTGCTGGCGCTGACCATGCTGAATGGTCTTGGATCAGCATACGTTTCTTCAACCACACACTCACCCGGGTTGCCATCAAAGGCCGGTGTGGCAATACATACGGTAAAGTCGCGCGGATCGCTCGGACTACCATTGGGTTCGCCAGTGCTGGAATTAACAAACTGGTTCTTGAAGAAAGGAGCGACATCGAGACGAACGGGAAACTGGTCCGCCGGATGTTCGAAAAACGTAGCCTGCTTGAAATCGGGACCCAGTTCAAAAAAGTTTGGTCCCGTCAATGCTGTAGCTCCCGGATCATAAATGACGTTCGTGGTCGGGTAAGCGGTCCCGGTCCATGACGCATCCATCACGACACTGACGGTATCATTGACCGAGGCGGCACTGGTCGCAATAAAGAAAACCTCATCATACCGACCGACCAGAGTAGCTGTACCGGTCACATCCATTTCTGTCACCGTCGTCGTTCCGTTGACGTTGACTCCGTAAAATCGGCCGGCAAGCAGACCTTGTTGTCCTCCGTTCGTTGCCGCCATCTCAAGTGTGACATCTTCTACATTGTCGATTTGAAAATAGAGGACGCCTCCGGGTGCCAGCCCTTCCGGTTGCGTTGTCGCCGAGCTCCCAAAGCTCCCATCAACCCTCAATGTTGGTGCTACCTGCGAAGGCCCACGGTCAGGCGACGAATACCCCCATCGTTCATCAACACTTGTATCGTTTACGAGGTTTGCTGTATGGAAATCGAGAATAAACTCGTCGGCAGTGCGTCCATCAGATGTGAGTAAATTGGAGACTGACGCAATTTCGTTGGTAGTGTCTGCGGTCAGTTCTGCCAGTGCACCGATTCCCAGCTGATCCACGATGTACGTAACCAACTGCGTCGCCCGCTGGACATCTCCAAGCAGTCCCGACCAGGAAAACATAGATATGTTATGCTCGCCAGGAAACAAGAGGTATTCATGCCCGGGCCCTGTAAAACCGTTTACAATCGGCGCATAGTTGCTCAGGCCAGATACCAGAAACCGTGACTCGTCCAGGTCCTTCCCAAGATGAATAAGTTCTTGCACTGACACCGAGGCGACACGGGCAACGTTCGACGCACCCGTATCAAAATCGACAAGCAGGGGATTAGTGTCAATATAAATGACGTCGCGATGGTTGCCCACAGAATCCGGTGCCTGCGGGTCCAGGTCCTCCGGGAGGACCATATGATCGATGAAATTCGGCGTCGAAGGGTAGTCGTCACGGATGTCGTACCACAGTATGTCGAGTATCCCATCTCCGTCGCTGTTCGGAAGATCACCGAAAGTAGTGACGGTGTTCTCAAGAATCCCTTTCGTCGGATCAATAGATTCGTCGGGCGTGGTAGAGGATAGGTACATCGCAAGTGAATCGATGTCGACCGTCGTGACATTAAAATTGTTCAGCTCAGCTGTCTCTACCCAGAGGTTGAACGTCGCGCTCGTATCTACCGCCAGGAAATCTCTGACGGTCCATCCGGAGAAGAACAACGTATGTGTGTTAAAGCCGATCCGTTGACCCAGCGCTCGGGTCAGGGAAGCAGGCGTCACACCCGTAACGGATGTTGGAGAAAGGTTTCGATAGCGGAGGTTTGCGTCGACCGGGAGGCTCTCGTAAATGCCTGGCATCCTCGGAGCAGCAGAGACGGCTTCCGCCGGGTCAGGAGATAGCATTCGTCGAATATCCAGTTCCTGCGCTTGAACAGTCAGTGGAATAGCAAGGAAGACAATTATGATAAGAGAGTAGCGACTCACGGACCCGGCCATTAGTTCGGAAACTACAATATGAATTGTAATCTAGAAAACGGCAAGGCAGTTGCCAGTCGCACGATCGTGTCGACGGATCAGGACCCGATTAGTCTATCGTTCAGGCCGACGTTTCCTGTCCAATACAGAATTTGAGCAGGAACGCGTTAAGCAGTCCGTCGACTTCTGTCGTCTCCTGCAGGCTATCGACAATTTTCCAAAAGTCATTCTCATCGGGAACGGTATCGATGTAGAATCTCCGATACGAAATGAGTCGTTCGCGTTCTCGGCTGGCATCGAGTTCAGAATGGAACTGCGTCCCGTAGACAGGCTTCCCGGCAAGCCGGAAAGCCTGGTTTCCCTGTGATGCGCTTCGCGCCAGTTCAATTGCACCCGCAGGGAGTATGCTTACCCTGTCGTGGTGGCCCATGTTGGCCAGAAACTCAGTAGGATAATCGCAGAACAATTCGTCCGACACTCCTGCTTCCGTCAACTCGATAGAACCGCAACCCATTTCGGCTGTCGACTTGTCGTGGATGACGGTGCCTCCGAGTGCCCGGGCAATTATCTGGTGACCCCAGCAAGACCCGAACAGCGGGATGTTCCGGTCCGTGCACTCGACGACAAGGTCTAGCAGGGCGTCCATCCAGGGATAATCCTTGTATGCAGAAAACTCGCCGGCACCTCCGATCATCACGACATCCATTCCCTCCAGCAAACTCGAGGACATCGTGTCTCTGACGACATTCACAGAATGCATCTGATGAGGCTCTACCTCGCAGCGCTCAATGAAGCATTCCTGCTCCTGCAGTTCCATGTCGGTTTCGCTACGCGCCTGAATCAACCTGATGTTGAGTTCAGCCAGACTACCTTTACCCATTGGCGACCTCAACAGCTCCATCCACAATCATGCTCTGGCAATGCTTGTGGATAAGTTTATAAAATTTGTTTAGCGGGAAACCCATTACGGTGTAAAAATCTCCCTCAATCCTGGATACGAAAAACGCACCCTGCTCCTGGATTCCATACCCACCTGCTTTATCCATCGTAACGCCGGAATCCACGTAATCATCTATGTCATCGGCAGATATCTGGTCCATCGTTACGCGCGTCATCTCAAAATCCGAGACGCTCAAACCGTGAGCCATCGCATACAATGCAATCCCGGTATAGACTTCGTGCGTCTGTCCGGATAATCGCCCCAGCATATCGACAGCTTCCTGTCGATTTGACGGTTTACCTAGTATATCTCCGTTGAGGACGACAATGGTGTCGGCTCCAATCACGAGAGAGTCACGATTATGAGTCGCAACCTTCTGCGCTTTCTTCAACGCAAGCTGTGTGACAATATCTGATGGAGAAAGATCTGGTCCTACGGATTCGTCTATATCAGCAGGAGTCACTGTAAAGGACATTCCTACCTTTTGCAGAAGAGTCTGCCGTCGTGGGGAGCCTGATGCAAGAATTACGGGTAGTGTTAGTTTCATACCTTAATATAAGCACGGCTGATTCCATCGGCACGATTTGACTGGCAGGTTGCCCGATTCTAACTTGTCACCACGTAGCACCGCTAAAACGCTATTATCTTGGCCCCCGACTTCTCGCCTGCTTCACTTACACGCGTCATCGTTAGCTGCTTGCTTCTTGCCGCAGCGTTATTCGCGTTGTCTCATTCAATTGCAGGTAACCCGAAAGCGATTCTGCTGCTGGATCCGTGGGATGGGTTGTATCGGACAGCTCGTAACGCGGACCGTCCCATCGATGGTGAAATGCGGATCCCATTCCTCTCTCAGCCGGTCGACGTTGCCATCGATGAACGGGGAGTACCTCATGTCTTTGCTACATCAGACAGGGATGCAATCATCACCCTCGGCTACCTGGTAGCCAGAGATCGGCTTTTTCAACTCGACTATCTTCCTCGCGTTGCCGCTGGTCGTTTGTCGGAGGCTTTCGGATCTGAGCTGATCGATACGGACAGATTCTTGCGCAATACGGGCATGCTTGAAAGTGCGCGCCAGAATACCGAGCGCATCATCGAAGAGGGTGGCAGGGAGATGCAGGTCGCGACGTGGTTTGCCAACGGTGTCAACACCTATATTGATAGTCTCGAACCGGAAGATCTTCCTCTCGAATTCCGACTTCTGGGTTACGCTCCCGATCGCTTTTCGATTTTGCAACAGGTCCTCCTGATGCAATTCATGATCTTTGATCTCACGTTCGAAACGGACGATGAGGTGTACGCCGATATCCTTGATAAGCTGGGAAGTACGGAGTTTGCAAATCTGTTTCCTCGGAAAAATTACCTGTCTGTTCCAATTATAAAAGATCCTACGGCACCGCGCATCAGCGCCTCCAACCGGTCTCCGTCGCGCTACTTTTCAAGTGCACGAATACAGCAGCCCGACAACATGCTCGACCGTATCGGCGGCTTCGTAGATGGGAAGGGATCCAACAACTGGGCTGTCTCCGGATCAAGGTCGAGCACCGGCTACGCGATTCTTGCAGGAGATATGCACTTGTCGCTCACCCTACCGGCAATCTGGTACGAGGTGCATCTGTCGACTCCGACGATGAATACCTACGGCGTTACGATTCCCGGCGCTCCCGTACCGGTCGAAGCATTCAACGACTATCTCGCGTGGGCCTTTACGAATACAGGCTCCGACCAGATCGATTTTCATGAACTGGCGCTAAACGCACAGGGAGATCAATACCTCTACGATGGCGACTACCGGCCTTTCGAACTTCGCATCGATTCTATTAAAGTCAACAAAGGTGAGCCTGTTATTGATACGGTCAAATATTCTGTCTGGGGCCCGGTGTTTGAGACGGCTGATTACTCGTATGCCCTCGAGTGGGTTGGCCACGTAGCAAATCATAACATTGAAGCGCTGTGGAAAATGAATCACGCATCGGACGTCTATTCGTTTCAGGAGGCACTCCGATCGTGGGACGCCCCGATGCAAAATATCCTTGTCGCTGACATCAGTGGGGACATCGCGCTTCGGTCGACAGGAATCATTCCGATCAGAGAACACGGAGTCTCGTTTGGGATGTCCGATCCGGGCAGCCAAAAAACATGGACCGGAAGAGTTCCGTTCGACGAGTTACCGTACACCGTAAACCCGAGATCCGGCTATCTTACATCCACGAACCAACAGCCCGCTACTGATTGGTATCCTTATTATCTGGGAAACGACTGGCGTTCCACGTTCAGGTCCATTCGTATTGACACACTACTGCGGCGGAAGAACTTCCACAGTGTAAGAGACTTGATGGATTATCAGCGGGACGTTCAAAGCGTACAATTCGATTTGCTCAAGCCGGTTCTCGAAAGCGTCGATCGCTTGTCAGGAGCTGCGGAGGATATGAGGCAAAGTCTGCTAGCTTTCGATGGAAACATGTCTGCCGACAGCCGCAGAGCCATACAATTTGATACATGGTTTACCACACTCAGAAACCTGACCTGGGATGAGCCAGTCTTCGGGACCCGGAAGCCGAGTGGCGGGACCCTCGTGCATTATCTGACTAACGTTGAAACATCGACCTGGTTTGACATTGTCTCGACACCATCAACCGAATCAAAGAAAGAGCTTTTGCGCGAATCTCTCGAACGCGCATCTGTTACCATGACGAACTTCTCCGGCGCTCACGCAGGGAATACGACCTGGGGAGATGTTCATCAAGTAGTTTTTCGTCACCTCACGAGGAGCGATGCCTTGCGCGGCCTGTGGCGCGGTCCCTATCCATATCCCGGATTCTCCGAGACGCTGTCACCTGCCGCAGGACGAGAGGTGTTTCATAGTGCCAGCTGGCGCATGATTGTCGACCTGTCGCCGTCGGGTCCAGTCGGGTATGGCATTTATCCGGGTGGCCAGAGCGGAAATCCGTTCAGCAAGCGGTATGATTCAAGCCTTGAGAAGTATCTTGCCTTCGAATATTACGATCTGCATAATCCTAAAGAGCTCTCCGGCCTCGATTCCACATCCATTTCGATCTTACATTTGATCCCCTGACTCCTATGACTACTAACCATAACGAGCATCGCTTTTCGTCGCGCCTGGGACTTTTACTTTCGGTCCTTGGTATCGCTGTCGGGACAGGTAACATCTGGCGCTTTCCGCGGATTGCTGCGCAGAACGCCGGTGACGATGGAGCGGGTTCATTTCTTTTTGCATGGTTGATCTTTCTGATAGTCTGGAGTATTCCGCTCATCATTGCGGAGTATGCAATGGGGCGGACCGGACGGAAAGGCGTCGTTGGTACATTTGCGCTCATCGCGGGAAAAAAATATGCGTGGATGGGCGCCTTCGTCGCGTTTGTGGCCACGGCAATAATGTTCTACTACTCCGTCGTCGCTGGCTGGTGTGTTTTCTATCTGCTTACTTCGTCGTTCAACGACTTGCCCGTTTCGACAGCGTCATCGACGGAAATATGGAATTCGTTTCAGTCCGGTGGCTGGCCGGTGTTCTTCCATGCCCTGGCGATGACTTTTGGAGCGTTCGCGGTCTGGCGCGGAGTCAAGTCTATCGAAAAAGTGAATCGCGTACTGATCCCGACGCTGCTCGTTATTGTTTTGATTTCACTTGTGCGGGCTGTAACACTTCCTGGATCGTGGGATGGAGTAGCCTTCCTGTTCACTCCCGACTGGGCCGTCCTATCGCGACCTAAAGTCTGGCTCGAAGCCCTCACTCAGAATGCGTGGGATACGGGAGCAGGCTGGGGATTGATTCTGACGTACGGTGCATACATGCAGAAGAAGCATGGCGTCGTAAAGAACGCGATCATCACGGGCATGGGTAACAACCTGGTGTCGATGGTTGCAGCGATAACGATCTTCGGAGTCGTCTTCGCAATCCTTGGTGCAGAAATGAGCAAGGCTGAAGTTCTCGGGATCATGCAGGAAAGTGGACCCGCATCTACCGGCCTGACATTTATCTGGATGCCTCAACTTTTTGCAAAGATGGCTGGCGGTAAGATTCTGGCTATCCTGTTTTTCCTCGGACTATCCTTTGCGGCGTTCAGCTCGCTCATCTCGATGATTGAGTTGGCGACGCGGGTTCTGGTCGACCTAGGCATAACGCGGAAGAAAGCGATTGGTATGATCTGCGGTATCGGCTTCGTGCTCGGCATTCCTTCGGCTGTCAATCTCAACTTCCTTGGCAATCAGGATTTTGTCTGGGGTGTAGCTCTGATGATTTCGGGAGCGTTCGTCGCGTTCGCAGTCATCCGCTACGGAGTAACGAAATTCCGTATGGAGACTCTCTCGGGTATTCCGGGAGACTGGTCTCCTGGCCGGGGATGGGATTTCCTTTTCAAGGTGGCTGTACCCGTGCAGGCCTGCGTACTGCTTGTCTGGTG
>CBDUKH010000055.1:0-23868 GCA_965367755.1 uncultured Rhodothermales bacterium | reverse complement strand
TCCGACAAACCCCTCGCGTCGTGCAAGAAGTGCGACCTTCAATCGGTTGGAAGCAATGAATGCAATTTCCGATCCGGAGAAAAAGGCACTCAGCACAATGGTCAATACGATGGCAGCTAGAATCATGTGAGGCTGCTATTACCGTCCAGCAAAGTCAGGCGTTCTTCGCTCAAGAAACGCGGAGACCCCTTCTTTGACATCTTGTGTGGCAAATGATTCGCCAAATAATCGGGCTTCTTCGTTCTGTCCATCCTCAAGGCTCCCCGATGCGTTTGCGATGCTTTCCAGCGACAGTGCGACGGCAATTGGTGCGTTACCGGCGATTGTCTCAGCCATGGCAATAGCTGCATCCAGAAGTTCACCTGGTCCGACAACTTTCGATACCAGGCCGATTGATTCGGCGCGTTCCGCGTCTACCATGTCACCGGTCAAGATCATTTCAGTGGCTATCCCAACTCCGACTACGCGAGGGAGTCGCTGAGTACCTCCATACCCCGGAATGACACCGAGCTTTACCTCCGGCTGTCCGAAGCGTGCATTGGAAGATGCTATTCGTATGTGACATGCAAGAGCAAGTTCGCAACCTCCCCCGAGTGCAAATCCATTGACTGCGGCAATGACCGGCTTACCTAGTTGGGCAATGTTGTCAAAGACCTCCTGGCCACGCCGCGCGAAAGCAACCGCGGTGTCTTTCGAAAGGTTGGTAAACTGCTTGATATCGGCTCCAGCGACGAAGGCTTTTTCACCCGCACCGGTCAGGACTACCGCCCTGATGGCGGCGTCTTCTTTGAGCACTCTGAAGCAGGCCCCGAGTTCTTCGATGACCTGAGCATTCAGGGCATTAAGCTTTTCGGGTCGGTTGATTGTAACGACAGCAATAGAATCCTTTTCTGTTGAGAAGGATAATGTCTCAAAATCCATTGTGGGTGCTCGATTACTCTTTTAGTCGGTCTTTAGACTGCTCTGGGTTGTCATGTGAAAAGGTATCCAGGTCGTCCAGAAGACTGGATGGCTTGGCAAACACCTCTTCAATCTCCTCGACGGCAAGCTGTGTCTCTTCGACTTCAGACAGCAGAGTATCAAGTTGAAAGGTGATCTCTTCTGGATTATTCAGGGTCAGCGACTGTTCATGGATGTACTTGACAACGTCTTCGACAGTTTCAAGCTGTGCTTCGATGATCTCAAGATTTTCAGATCCTTTCTTAAACCGGTTGAGGCGTTGTTCAAGAATCTTAAGGCGCCGTTCCTTGATCGCAAGAACTTTCGGTGGATCGTCAGACATGTCATCCTTAAGATCTTCCATTGCCCGCAGCACCTCAGCCTCCGTCGTCGTCTGACTGGAATACTGGTACCGTTCGCGTTGGTAAAGCAATGTCAAATATGAGTCAAGGAGTCCGTTGATTTTCTGGACATGGCTGTCGAGCATGCCCTGTGAGGCATAACTCATCTTTCGATAGTTGCCCTGTATGTCGCGGCCCAACTTACGCAACCGCGCGTACCGGCGCTGCGAATGCTTCGTTAGGACATGAAAGATTTCCTTCTGCGACGGTGGCTTGGCATGTTCAGCTGCTCTGCGCGATCTCACTGCCCTCCGGAACCGCTCCTGACGCGGCATGATGCCCAGGTACAATAGTTCGAGGGCTGAAGCAAACAACAGGATAGTTTCGAATGCCCATGTCGAGTTACTGGCAACGCTGACAGAAAATGAAATCAGCATGGCGGCGATTAGAAACGCCAGGTTCCACGGATGGAGAAACGCTTCCTTAGTATAGTTGACATTCTTATCGCTCATGCGGACATCGTTTGCCTTTTACAGCGGGATTCGATTTTTAGGCTGACGATGTGGCTATTTTCGCCGCATCCTTCCAATTGTTTTTTCTGGTAAGTCGAGTTTCGGCTGATCAGTCTCTGGGGATTCATTAGTTACATCAGTGTCCGAGGCCTTGTCGCTATGTGATTCGCTTCTGGTGCTACCTGCTGGCTCGGAGATCTCACCTTTCAGCTGGTTGACCAGGTTCTTGGCCCGAATCTTTTGCATGTCGACGTCGAGCCGGGCTCTGGCCTCTTCAGCACGTTCGATGGATTCCTTTTCAGCAGCCGACTCAAGTGCGACCTCCAGTCTGGCTTCATTATGAGCCGTTTCGATAGCAAGCTTTTCGACAAGACTATCGTGCTCGTCAATAAGGCTTTCCGTTTTCGAAATGTTCTCGACCGCTCCTGTCACTTTCTTCTGGCGCTCCAGATTCCGAACGGCCTGCTTTAATTTTTTTAGCGAACGGAGGTGTTCTTTCTCTGCATCCTTTATCCGCTGAAACTCTTCAGGAGTCATAATAGTGCGCTGCTGATATCGGCGAGATTATTCGGTTTGCGATTTTTGCTTGCCTATGGTTTTCGCTCCCTGCTCCAGGTCTCCTTCTGGAAGTTCCAGCTCTGGACCGCTGGTCGTCGCGTCCGTAGTTCCCATTCCCATTTCAAGCTTGAACTGTTTGACGAGTTCGGAGGCGCGGATGTTCTGGGCGTCTTCCTCAATCTTCATCGCTTCAGTATCGAATGAGTCGAGTGCAATTTCCATGCGGGCTTCGTTCTTCGCAGTCTGCTCGTTGATCTTGTTGATCATCTCATCGTGCGTCTGGTCAACGCCTCCGACTTCAAACTGCTCTAGAGTGTCAGCCACTTTTGCCTGCCACTTGGCACGTTCATGTGCGCGGAGGGCTTCCTTGGCTTCCTGGATCTTGCGCTCTTTCTCGCGCATGAATGCTTTCTTAACCTGGATCGATTTGTCGTAAGCTGCCGATCCGTAGGAAAGTTGTTGCTGCGTACGGGCCATCGCATCCTTCACCTGCTCCAACTGGAGAGCGTACTTCTCCGCAATGTCATCGCGACCAGCCTGAATTCCAGCCTTGATCTTTGACGTCAGGTCGGTTACCTGGAATTCGTACTTCTTGGCTTCCTTCTGCAGGAGCATGACATTGGCCTTCACGGTCGCAATGTTCTCGTTCATTTTCGGAACTTGATCATTAAGCTCACGAATATTCTGTTCGAGGATGAGACGTGGATCTTCCATGGCCGAGATTGCTCCGCCGAACAGAGATTTGAGCCATCGATTAAAGCGTTTCCAGACTGACATAGTGTTTAGGTGCTATTTGCAATAATGGGCAGTAAAAAAATAATATAAGAATGCAATGCTGTTGAGACGAATACTGAGAGGCATTCGAACATGTAGAAGCGCAATTTATATGGTACGGAATGAATAGAAAACCGTTTCAAACGCCCTATTCACCACTCCATTCACCATCAGAAAACCGATTCAGGAGCAGTTTACCTTCTTCTACAGAAGTTTCTCCAATCTCAAAAAGAGACGATAACCGGTCTGAGAACTCAGAAATGCGATCAATCTTGCGTGTGTGTAAACGGGCGATTGTTTCTCCGGGTTGCACTTCGTCGCCTCTCTTTTTCAGCAGGGTAATGCCAGCCAGAGGGTCGACATCGTCCTCCTTGCGCAAGCGTCCGGCTCCCAGTTCCACGGCTAACATTCCGAGGCCATAGCAATCGATATTGGATACACGTCCGCTCTTTGGGGATGTCACCATCGCAGCGTCGTCAAACCCGGCGCGCGAATTCGGATCCTTGACAACGGAAGTGTCGCCTCCTTGCTGCTCTACAATTTGAATGAAACGGTCGAGCGCTTTTCCAGATTGTATAGCGTCCTCGGCCAACTTGATGCCTTCGTCATGACTGTTCGCCTTGCCGCCGTGGACCAGCATTTCTGCTGCCAGCGCAGTCACAACAGTCATCACATCGCTTACTTGTTCGCCATGCAGACACCGGATTGCTTCTGCAGTTTCTGGCCAGGTGCCGACAGTGTATCCGAGTGGAGTATTCATGTCGGTGATCCACGCTGTGCTCTTCTTCCCAAAGTGAGTTGCGATTCCACAAAGTGTTTCCGCAAGTTTTCGGGCGTCATCGATGTTCTTCATGAACGCACCTGAACCACATTTTACGTCGAGCACAAGAGCGTCAATTCCTTCTGCCAGCTTCTTGCTCATGATTGAGGCAGAGATAAACGGGATAAACTCAACCGTAGCTGTCACATCGCGAAGGGCGTACAACTTTCGGTCAGCGGGCGCAATATCACTGGTCTGGCCAATCATGACGGCGCCAATTTTTCCGAGCTGCCGTTTATAATCGTCGATACTCAAATCGGTCCTGAAGCCGGGTATCGCTTCGAGTTTGTCAAGCGTACCACCAGTGTGGCCGAGTCCTCGGCCGGAAATCATGGGAACCGGTACTCCGCAGGCAGCCACCACGGGAGCGAGGATCAGCGAGATTTTATCACCGACGCCTCCCGTCGAATGTTTGTCGACTTTGATGCCCGGGGTGTCACTGAGGTCCAGCACTTTTCCCGAGTATAGCATCGCAGAGGTCAGTGAATAGAGCTCACGGTCGTCCATGCCGGAAAGAAAGGCAGCCATTAGCCAGGCGCTCATCTGATAATCAGGGACGTCCCCAACGGTGTACGCAGAAATGAGTGACTCAATCTCGGAAGATGTCAGCGAGCCGCCATCTCGCTTCTTGCGGATTAGGTTTACGAAGTTGGTATTGCTCATGACATCTTAAATGCAAAAAGGCGACCTGCTTACGCAGGCCGCCCCTAAGATAATTTTGTAATCCACGACCTACTTTTTTTCTTCGGCCTTGGATTCGTCCGTTTTCGCATACCGGCGGCGGAATTTTTCAACGCGACCAGCTGTGTCAACGTATTGACGACGACCTGTAAAAAACGGATGGTTCGTCCGGTCTACGTCAGATTTGTAATTCTCAACGTCCATTGTAGAACGTGTTTCCATCGAAGTGCCGTCGGCCAGGGTGACCGTCATGCGCTTGTATTCGGGATGGATATCTTTTTTCATCTTAAAAAACCAGTTTTCGCGCTTTGCTTAGCATGGAAATATACAGCTTTACCTAAATAACGACAATGAAAATAGTGTTTAGTACGATGGGGGTGGCCCAGAATGGCAAAAAGCAAGTGTTGATGCACTCTGGACGTCCTGGATTCGTGCTAATTGGCCTCCAACTGGGCTATTGAGTCTCTTAGCTCCGCTGCCCGCTCAAACTCCAGATTTGCCGACGCCTGCTGCATCTCTTTCTTGAGATTGCCGATCAAATCTGCTTTTTGCTCGTCTGTCAAATATTTGGCGAGCGGGTCCGCGACCACCGGGTATGACTCAGACTCCTCAAACCGTGTTGAAGACGGCCCAGAGCCGTCCGGCCGTTCTTCGTCGACCACGCCCGTACCCCGAAGAATTTGCTCTCTTGACTTAAAGACCGTAGTCGGGATGATACTATGCTCCTGGTTATACGCCAGCTGTTTTTCCCGGCGCCTGGTGGTTTCTTCCATCATTCGGGCCATGCTCCCTGTAATCTCGTCACCATACATGATGATGCGGCCGTTGACATTTCGTGCTGCACGGCCTGCCGTCTGAATGAGAGAACGATCGCTCCGTAAGAACCCTTCTTTGTCGGCATCCAGAATCGCTACGAGAGAAACTTCCGGGAGGTCCAGACCTTCCCGAAGGAGGTTGACCCCGATAAGCACATCGAAAACACCTAGCCGCAGATCACGGAGAATCTCGACGCGATCGAGTGCTGCTATATCCGAATGGAGATAGCGAACTTTGACCCCGAACGAATCCACATAATCGGCAAGGTCTTCCGCCATCCTCTTCGTTAGTGTCGTGACCAGGACGCGTTCTCCGTTTTCGACTGTCTCCTGAATCTCCGCAAGCAAATCATCGATCTGATTGTTCGTTTCTCGAACCTCGACTTCCGGGTCGGCAATTCCTGTGGGGCGGATGACCTGCTCAACAAAAATTCCTCCGCTTTGCTCAAGTTCGTAGTCACCGGGAGTTGCTGAAACGTAAATGGCCTGTGTCACTTTTGACTCAAATTCCTCGAACGTCATGGGTCGATTGTCGAGGGCGGATGGCAGTCTGAATCCATGCTCAACCAGATTCAATTTTCTGGCCCTGTCTCCGTTATACATCGCGCGAACTTGAGGGATTGTTGCGTGGCTCTCATCAATAACCATAAGAAAGTCGTCAGGGAAATAATCGAGCAGACAGTATGGGCGTTCGCCCGGCTGACGACCATCCATGTGGCGGGAATAGTTTTCAATTCCAGCACAATATCCGACTTCCCTGATCATCTCCATGTCGAAAATGGTCCGCTGCTCGAGTCGCTGTGCTTCGAGGAGCATTCCGTTCGCGCGCATGTGAGCAAGTCGCCATTCGAGTTCTTCGTTGATGTCATTCAGCGCTTTATCCAACTGTTCCTTCGGAGTCACGAAGATCTTGGCTGGATAAATCGTGGCTACATTTTCAGTCGACCTTGTGTCGCCGGTCAGTGGGTCAATAACGTGAATCGATTCTACTTCATCTCCCCAAAACGTAATCCGGAACGCCACATCTTCCAGGTATGCTGGAAAAATATCTACGACGTCGCCACGGACGCGGAAATTGCCCGGGACGAATTCGTAATCGTTGCGCTTATAGTAGATAAAGACAAGGTCGTGCAGAAGTTTGTTACGGTCGTATTCCCCGCCCACCTTCAGCTGAACAATCTGTGACTTGTAATCCTCTGGAGACCCAAGTCCATAGATGCACGATACGCTGGCTATGACAATGACATCCGTACGACCGGACACGAGTGAGCTGGTAGCGCGAAGGCGCAGACGGTCGATGCGGTCATTTATAGCAAGGTCTTTCTCGATATACGTATCGGAGTGGACGATGTATGCCTCCGGCTGGTAGTAGTCGTAATAGGAGATAAAGAACTCTACCGCATTGTCAGGAAAGAACTGCTTGAACTCACCGTAGAGTTGAGCCGCGAGTGTTTTGTTGTGGCTCATGACAATGGTGGGCTTGCCAATCTCAGCAATCACATTGGAGATCGTAAAGGTCTTCCCGGTACCTGTCGCACCCAGCAAGGTCTGGTGATGATCGCCGCGTTCCAGCCCGGTGACGAGCTCGCTGATTGCCTGCGGCTGGTCGCCCATGGGAGAAAAGTCGGATAAAAGCTTGAAATCACTCATTGCAGGATGCGGAAACTTTTTTGCGGGTATCCTCTAACCGATCAGATGATGCCGGGTTGCCTCAATCGATTGACGGCGGTCTTCGGTTCTGTTTCTTCTCGCTCCGGCGCTTCTTCTGGTCAAGTCTATTCATGTGAGCTTTTCGGGGTTTCCTGGTTTTCTTTCTCTTCGGAGCCGGTGTCAGTGCCTGCTTGACAAGCGTAACGAGTCGCAATCGGGCCTCCGACCGATTGCGTTCCTGAGTTCGGTACTTGCGAGCAACGATAATGATGTCTCCATCGTTTGTAAGTTTACTGCCCGCCGCTTTTTTTATGCGCGCCCGCACATCTTCTGTAAGGGCGGTCGACTCATCCACATGGAAACGGAGTTCGACCGCGCTGGCCACTTTATTGACATTCTGACCGCCCGGTCCCGACGAATGAATAAAGCGTTCGGAAAACCGAAGATCGTCGGTAGATAGGTTTTTGGTTATTCGCATAATCATTATCGACCAGCAGCGCTTACCGTAACTCGGTAGCCACGCCCGGTTCAATCAGTACATCTCCAAACGCAATCTCTTCTGCGGCCAGGACAAATATTGTTGATGGGAGATTTTTCGTACGATTCCTTAATCCCTGATAGTACGTTCCGAAGTTCCCGTCGGGCGGTGCAAGGCCCAGCATCACAAGATCAGCTGCACTGGAATACTGCTCGAGAATCTCATGGAACGGGCGGCCGTTGGCGACAATAATTTCGGGTGTAAAGTCAGTTCGAATCTGCGAAACAATCTTTTTGAGATTTTCCAACGCGCCAGCTTCCGCATGTGTATTCGGCACGACCATCCGAAGTCTTACCTGACTGGCCTGCCATGAGAGGCTGGTTTGCATAAGATGAGCGAGGATCATCATCAATCCTCCATTGCCACGGAGTCCGCCCCACCAGACGTCAATCCTGCTTTTGCGACCGAAGCCAATATTCTCATCATCTTTTACAATGATAATATTGCGTCGTGCTGTGTAGATATGCTGGATCATCTTTCCATAGTCATCCAGATGTTCTGCGTCCTGACTATCGCCGAGAAGGATGGTATTTGGTACGAGTGCCCCGAGTCCATAAGTCTCGACCAGTTGGACCGCACCTGTGAACGGGTTCTCCGATGCTATCACTCGAACGAGACTCTGAATTCCGCGCCGGGACAGGTATTCGGCAATATTATTTTCAAGGCCTGCTTGTCGCTCCTTGCTGAACTTGTCGCGCGGCAGTATCGTTGCGACCGTTATCAAGGCCTTGTTGTGCGTTATAGAAGATGCAAGGTCAATGAGATGCCAGCGTCTGGTAGGAGCACCTGAGAGGACCAGAATATTCGGGCGCCATGTCTTCGGATCAGCTTCGCCTCGTAGCCGCAGCAACCCTGCACGTGTGATGGCCATCCAGATGCCCCGCCGGACATCACCCCACGCTGTCTCCAACCCTTTCCGTTCCAGCCAGACGAAAATCGACAGTACAAACACGACGGCTATAGCTGTGGCAGCCGGATTGATGAGCAGCATTACCGAGATGCATCCGACCGCGCCCGCCAGTGAAAAAATCCAGTGGACCTTGAACTTCGGTCGAAAAGACGGACTACCGAGAAAGCGTTCAATGCCGGCAGAAACGTTGAGCACCCCGTAAGTCGTCAGGAAAAACATGGTCAGCACCGGGGCGATGAAATTCAGGTCGCCCATTCCAACTGCGACGAGTGCAATCAGAAGTGTAACCAGAGTTCCGATTCGCGGCGTGTCGTCAGCGCCATGACCATATCCCAGCCAGTTGAGGAATCGTGGCAGAATGCCGTCACGTGCAATCGCCTGCAATACACGCGGGGCGCCAAGGATGCTACCCAGCGCACTGGACAACGTGGCACCCCAGACTCCGACGAGTATAGCGTCACCCCAAAATGCAATTCGCCGCATGATTAGCGGATCATTGACCAGAGACTCCGCACTGGCTCGGCCCACAAGAATAAGTGGGAGTAGCATGTATATGGCATAGCCGGTACCTATCGCCGCAAACGTGCCGCGAGGGATTGACTTACCTGGCTCTGCAAGGTCGCCAGACAGGTTAACGCCCGCCATAATTCCCGTGACAGCCGGGAAGAAGACCGCGAAAACGGTCCAGAAACTCTCAGCTCCGGTCTCGATTCCGGAAAAGAATGTCACGTCCGAGGGCTCGATTGCGCTACCGAAAAGTAACGAGATCAGAGATAGCGCGATGCCTCCCATGATTACGTATTGAGACTTAATCGCTACCTGTGCTGAAATCAAGGCTAGCGCTGCGACAGCAACCGTCGTGGCGATGCCCACAATTTTTGCATTAAGAGCCGGGAAGACGCCGACTACGCTCTCTGCAAACCCAACTGTGTAAAGAGCGACGGAAAGGGTTTGTGCCAGGTATAGCGGAATTCCAATAGCACCACCGGCCTCGATGCCGAGCGACCGACTGATCATATAGTAAGCGCCGCCAACACGAACGCGCTGGTCCGTCGCTATTGCCGCGATCGACAATCCGGTGAGAAACGTGATGGCAGTTGAGAGCGTAACAATCGCCAGTGTTCCAAGCAGGCCGACATTGCCAATAACCCACCCGAATCGCAGGTACATGATCACGCCCAGGATGGTAAGCAGCGAAGGTGTGAAAACACCTCCGAAGGTACCGAGCCCATCGGCGCGTCCTTCAAGGACGTCCCTGTTTTTACCTGGATTCCGGTGGTTAGCTTGCGGCATTAAATAGTTGTAATGGCTCAAACGGATGCGGAAGTTAGGCAAAATTCAAAGCTTGTAACTCACCGCATTTGAGGCAGGCCGTGCTTTGCGACAGAATTTGTAAGCAGTTGAGACGAACAGGGTATAGAATCGCCCTTTTCGAAGTGTTGGTTTAGTGAGATGATTTTTCTGAAACACGATGAAACCGCCCGTGGTAAATAGGTTATTTCGCCTCCATTGCGTAGTCTAGGACCGTTACAAGCTTGTTAGAGGCGGATTTATGGGAGTTCTTGAGGTTGCACCTACTATGTCAGTAAACCAGGATTTTGACATTTTCATTTCGAATTATCGGGAGAAACTTCGGACGCTTTTTGCAGACGAGAATCTTCGCGATGAATTAATGCTGAATCGAAGGTTTCCGGACTCTGTTCTGAGCGAGATACGTTCGTGCAAACCTCTGTCGACTTTTATCGCCAGCGAGTTTGGTGGTCGTGGCGGCCGTGTCCACGAGTGCCTGTCAATGCTTGAAGAATCCTCTTACCAGTCATTGTCACTTTCGTTGACCTTCGGGATTAATGGCGCATTATTCCTGCAGCCCCTTCATCGCTACGGCAATCCGGCTATCAAGCAGGATATCTACAGCAGGTTTTTGTCGGGAAGTAGCCTCGGCGGTCTGATGATCACTGAACCTGATTATGGTTCAGATGCCCTCAGTATGCAGACTAACTACACAGAGAAGGCGGATGGTTATCATTTGAATGGCACGAAGCATTGGGGCGGCCTCACCGGCATGGCGGACTTCTGGCTTGTTACGGCAAGGAAACGTCTGGAAGATGATCAGCTGGCTCGCGACATCGATTTTTTCGTCTGCGATGTGCAGGCGCCGGGTCAAATGATCGAGGTAGAAGAGTTGTACAATAATCTCGGTTTGTACCCGATTCAGTATGGCAGGAATAAGCTGGATGTCACGATTCCGGCTAGCCAGAGATTGGAGCCGACGAGTACAGGCATCAAATTGATGTTGGATACTCTTCATCGTAGTCGCATTGAGTTTCCTGGCATGGGCATGGGATTCCTTCGAAGGATGCTGGACGAAGCACTCGACCATTGCAAGGAACGATTTGTCGGTGGTTCTTCATTGTTTTCCTATGATCAGGTGAAGTCTCGTCTGTCGAAATTGCAGGCTTACTACACTACGTGCTCGGCTATGTGCGCGTATTCAAGTGAGACCGCGACCATCACGAATGACCTGTCCAAGCACGGCCTCCAGGCAAACGTGATAAAGGCTGTGATAACGGATTTTATGCAGCACGCTTCGCAGTCACTGCTACAACTGGTAGGAGCCAAGGGATATCAGTTGAACCATATTGCCGGCAGCGCAACCGTTGATAGTCGTCCATTCATGATTTTTGAAGGCCCTAACGACATCCTGTATCAACAGATAACGGAATCCATACTCAAGTCGATGCGTCGACTGAAAGAAGTGAACTTGTATCAGTTCCTTTCGAAGTTCCATCTGTCCAAGCGCGCGTCTGGTTACGTTAAAGATGTTCTTGACTTCGTTCCGGATCGTCAGATGTCGCAGCGTCGCCTCGTGGAACTGGGCGAATTGCTCGGCCGCCTGATCTCAATGGAGTTTGTCATCGAGTTGGGTGACCGCGGGTACCGACCGAGCTTGATCGCCAATTGTATTGATGTTCTCAGTGAGGAAATCGAGTGCATGGCGGCGAGATTGCGTAGTAATCGCGTGCCTGCTATCATAGACGATTATCACGCGGATAGCGCGTGGCTGAGTTTTGTCGAAGCCAGGTAGCAGGTAAGTCGTCCTGGAAATCAGGCAGAGCCGTAGAGTCAGAGTGTCGAACGGGTGTTGGTCATCCTGTATCACTCCTGCAATCGAAGTGTCCCCAAAGAGATAACATGATGGTCGTGCGTAGACAAATCTTTTCAATTGTTGTATTTGCCGCATTGTTTTGCTGCTCATCAGTGGCCGCGCAACGAACCCCGGATCCTTCAGAGCCTCCGGTGATGTATTTCGAAGCCTATAAACCTGTATCGACACTGGTCGTCGATGAGCATCCGCTGACTCGCTCAAAATTTCCCTTCATAGACGCACACGCCCATTTCTTCAATGCGCGGAACATGACCGAAGCTGAGCTCGACAAGCTCGTTGAAGAAATGGATGAAATGAACATGGGCGTGTTGGTAAATCTTAGTGGTGGTTCCGGGGCGAATCTGGCTCAGGGAATAACCAACATGAAAGGGCACGAGCCTGATCGATTTGTACTTTTTGCGAATGTCGATTTCGATGGAATTGATCAACCTGGTTGGACTGAGCGAACTGTTACGCAACTGGCGACTGATGTTGCAGCCGGTGCCCAGGGCCTCAAGATCTACAAGAGCCTTGGGATGCAGGTCGTGGATTCCAGGGGAAATCGAATTGCTGTTGACGATGAGCGAATTGATCCTGTTTGGGCGAAGGCTGGAGAACTGGGAATTCCGGTCCTGATACACAGTGCAGACCCTGCGCCGTTCTGGCTACCGCAGGACGCCAACAATGAACGATGGTTTGAATTGAAAGAGCGCCCTAATCGCATTCGACGACCCGGCGAGTATCCCTCATGGGAAACGATCATTGGAGAACAACACAACGTATTTCGAAAACATCCCGAGACTACATTCATCAATGCTCATATGGGATGGATGGCCAACGACCTCAGTAGTCTGGGCGATCTGCTAGACGCGATGCCCAATATATATGTTGAAATGGGCGCAGTACTCGCGGAGCTCGGCAGGCAGCCGAGGACAGCCAAAGTGTGGCTCGAAAAATACAAGGACCGAGTATTGTTTGGAAAGGACTCGTATGCGCCCTCGGAATACCACGTATACTTCAGGGTACTCGAAACTGAAGACGAGTATTTCGACTACTATCGGCAGCGACATGCACACTGGAAGATGTATGGGATTGGCCTCTCTGACGAAGCACTGAAGCACATCTATTATAAAAATGCGCTGCGGATCATTCCTGGAATAGATCCCGCACAATTTCCCGAGTAAGAAATTCGAGACGTGAGGAGGCGGTCAGTTCAGGTGAACGATGACCGCTGAACCGACCGTATTATCAGAAGCACGTCCGACCAGAGCCACGCGATCGTCTATGTCGAGGCCAGCGCCGAAGAACACATCGCCAATGTCAATGATGTGTCGCTGCCTCCAGTAACCGTTGTCCGGATCCTTTCCGAACACGTACACAACCCTGTCGATGTTAAACTCAAATCGAAGTTGTTCATCGTAACCGACCACCAGGATAATGTCGTCACTGATGGCGACGTCAGTGCCGAAGGCTCCCAGTTCAAAAGGACTTTTTGGTTTTAGCAACTGTTTGCGCTTCCACGTATCGTTCTCGTTTACAAAAACAGTCGCAGAACCCGACTTGTCATCCCCGTCGGTTTTTTCGCCTACGACAATAGCATCTGAAGTGACGGCGAGAGACAAGAAAAAGTCATCCAGCCCCGCAAATTTCTTTATGCGCTCCCATCCATCTCCAGTGTCCCTGAAAATGTGGAGCGAGCCTTTTCCAGACTCGGAGTATGCCTGTGCGGTCACTGCGAGGAACCCATCTCCCAGCATTGCCCGTCCGCCGAATACGCCCTCAGACCGATTATGGGGTACCGTGATTCTCGCAGACTCGATCCATCTTTCGCCGGTTCGTTCATAGATGTACACCGACCCTCCGTACGAGCGATTGGAGACGTCACCGGTGGTGGAAATAGCCAACTTATTGCCCAGGATCGAAACCGATGATGCATACGCGCCCTCATCACGACTTTCTGAAGCAGTTAAGCGGGCTACTTGCGTCCAGGTACTGTCCTTGTTCAGCTGATACACATACGCCGCGTTCGACTGTGCTGTCACAGAGGATTCTCGGAAAGACGAGACGACGGCGATGCTATCCTCGAGTGCAACCGATCGGCCGAAGCTACTTTCTTCGGCGCAATTGTCCGGTTGTAACGTTGCGCCACTGGACCAGTGTCCGGACTGGTCGTCAAATCTGTAAATGTATGCTGCTCCTGAATTCGGTCCGCAAATGTTGGCTCCGCTAGCTCCGACGAGAGCGATGCCACCATCGATGGCTACTGCGGATCCAAAATAATCCCCTTCCTGGGAAATCGGGTTTGGCAGTTCATAGATCTGGCCTGAGGCAGGGCGATGGACAATCGCGAACAGAGTGAGAACTGCTATATAAGAGACTTTAGAAAAGGTAATAGTCATACGCTGGAATTATTAAACCATACTACAGTGTACAAACTGTATACCACTCTGGATCTGCCGTTCAATACGTTCAAAAGGGAGCACGTATTGTAGTAATATGACGACGGTTAGAGGCTTGATCTGTACACATTTAGATTTATTCCCCTAGTAGCATCTCACTAACCAAAAAGTTGCCAAGGGACTCCGAATAGTATTTATTTGCGAGGGCACTTGGATGTGCATCACGAGGTCTATTCGACATTCCTCCTTCCTGCAGGTCAACCGAAATGTCTACCACGTGGAAGCCTGTTGAACGAGCCCATTCCATCAGATCAGGCGAGTCGGGACCAGCATAGATATGCGCCAGGACAATCGGGAAACCATGTGTTTCTCCACGCTCGTAGATCGCATGCAGAATTTTGCGAGTTACTCCATGACTGTCAGTAAATCTATTCTGGATCTTGTTGATTGCAAGGTCGACACAGTGCGCAAGAGCCGAGTATTTAATAAACGGAACGGTTCGATACTTGATGTCGCGATAAACTATTTCAAGTGAATCATTGGATGCTACTGAGGCCGTAGGCTGTCCCATGTCACCAAGGTGATTCCATGCGGAGACTTCCTTAATCCTCGATCGAAGTAGCGTGTTGCGCTCGTCGTGCAACGCGGAGTAGGCAATGACAACGAGTTCAGGTTTCCGATTGCTTGAAAGCAAGTCATCGATTTTGAGCAGCGTTTGTATAGTTCCGTATCCACCAACGCCAAAGTTGATGACGTCGACATCCGGAAATCGGTCCTGTATCCGCCAGGGGAACGTTTCGAAGTCATTCAGTGACCAACCCTGTACAAATGACCCGCCGAAGATCCACACTTCAGGCAACGGCTGCTCCTCGAGATAACTATCGGACGGGCGCGTGATCCTGTTCGTCTCTTCATTATTTATGAAATCAAACTCGTGGCCCGTTGGAAGCGTCACATGGTATTCCCCGGCAATTTGACGGTACCCCAGTAGGGAATCTTTTTCAAACAGCTTTCCTCCGGGTTCAACGACGATGTCAACTGTTGTATCAGGATCCCACGCAGAGTATCCGAGGATTCGGACTACGACTTCCATGATAATGAGCGAGCTGAACGCTGCGATGGAGAGGTAGGTTACCCAAAATTTTATGCTTCGGTCACGCATTACCGGGAGCTAGAGGTCGTTTCCATGAGAGCAGCAATCTCTTCCCACTGCTTGTACAAGTTTTCGAGTTCTTGTTTGAGCTGTTCGTAATCGGAAGTCAGACGTCGGGCTTCCTGAAGGTCCTCGAATACCTCTTGCGTGCTGAGGGACGACTCAATCTTCCGCTGTTTTCTTTCGAGCTTAAAGATTTTCTGTTCAGTTTTAGTATACAGTTTTTCGAGTTGTCCGGGAGTTAGCTGATTTAAGTCTAGCGAATCTGACGACTTCAAAATCTTGGACAGGCGCTGCCGTTCTTCAGCTTCCTGACGTTTCTGTTCCCTGGTTTTCTTGCCAGAAGATGGTTTCGGTTTGCCGGGTCCGGTTTGACTGCCGTTGGATTGAGCGTTTGTCACATGTGCAGCAGCTGTCCCATGTTCGATCTGCCAACGGTATTCTGTATAGTTGCCAATGAATGAGCGCAGACCACTTTCGCCAACACGCACCACTTTGTTAGATACTTGATCAAGGAAGTGGCGGTCATGGCTTACCACTACGAACGTTCCTTTGTATTGTCGAAGGGCTTCGACAAGGACACTGATAGATTGGATGTCCAGGTGGTTCGTCGGCTCATCGAGGATCAGGAAATTCGATGGCTTTAATAGTGTCCGTGCGAGAGCTACCCGGCTTTTTTCACCTCCGGAGAGAACGGATATTTTCTTGAAGACATCGTCTCCCGAAAAAAGGAAGGCACCGAGTAGACTACGAAGCTGTGATTCGGATTGGCCTTCCGAAATGTCTTCGAGGCACTCGAGGACAGTTCTGTTCCGATCGAGGGTGTCGGCCTGATGCTGGGCAAAGAACGTTCGAGTCACGTTGTAGCCGAGTTCGAACGTGCCATCGAATTCTTCGTGTCCGTTGAGAATCCGAGCAAGGGTAGATTTTCCGGCACCGTTGATTCCGATGAGCGCGATTTTGTCACCACGTTCAATGGTTAGTGGGCCCGCCTTCTCAAACACGTTGATCTTGCCTTCGGCAGTCACATAGGTTTTGGAGAATTCCGACAGGGAAGCGACAACCTTACCCGATCGATCTGGATCCGGAAAACGGAAACCAATTGACTCTTCATGATCGTCAGGAGGAGGCAATCGATCCATTCTCTCAAGGGCCTTGATTCGACTCTGCACCTGACGAGCCTTGCTGGCCTTCGAACGAAAGCGCTCGATGAACCGTTCGGCTTGTGCAATTTCACGCTGCTGATTTTCGAACGCCGCCTTGTGGTGAATTTGTCTTTCGGCGCGCTCATTTAAAAAGTATTCGTAGTTGCCAGCATACTCGTCTATCCTTCCATGTCGAAGATCTGCAATTCGGTTTACCATCCGATCCAGAAAGTACCTGTCGTGAGACACGATGACGACGGATCCGGCGTAACTTTTGAGATACGTTTCAAGCCAATCGATGGAGTCGATGTCGAGGTGGTTCGTTGGCTCGTCAAGGAGTAGAAATGCTGGTTGCTCGAGGAGGAGCCGCGCCAGCGCTACTCTCATTCGCCAGCCCCCGGAAAATGTTGACAAAGGTCTCTCCAGATCGTCGGCCGAAAAACCGAGGCCCATAAGAACCGTTTCAGCGCGTGGTTTCGTCAGGTGGACTTCGAGTCCATTCAACTCGTTATGGACCTTGTCAAGCGTCTCCAGAAGTTTGGTATATCCCGGGTCGTTATGGTCTGTTACACCGAGTTGGTGCGTAATCTCTGCTTCTCGTTCCTGGAGATGTTGAACTTTCTTGAAAGCCTCCAGAGCGACATCGATAACGGTTTCATCCGATTCACGTTCATGAACGTCCTGCTTGAGATAACCAACAGTTGAGGTTGAACTCAGTGAGACAGTTCCGTTGTCTGGTTTCAGTTCTCCGGTGATGATCTTCAACAGCGTCGACTTTCCTGCCCCGTTCGGGCCTATCAGGCCAGTCCGAAATCCTGGTTTCAAGGTCCACGAAAGGTCGTCGAACAAGACTTGTCCGCCGAACGAAAGGGATATGTTTTGTACCTGTATCATAAAATATTTTAGAGCCAGTCACGCGGGGACCAGCGGGTATGATCCACCCGGCGACTGTTGGCCGATCATCTCGATCAGCAAAATCATTCTTGGTGAGCCGCGAAAAATTCGCATGCCGCCGCCCTGATAGGTCTTACCGGATGGCTTTTGCTCCGCCACGACTATCGAATTAACAATAGCTGTCTGGAATGGGGAGCCTACAGTACCACCGGGCAATAATATGGTTCTATCGAAACCTCCTGTGCGATAATGCGATTGGATTGTATAAAGGCAACCCGGTATACCATTATGAAGACAATATCTCTGTTATCAGTAGTAATTCTTTCGTCATGCGCCCTGATCGATGATGGGCCGGATAACAGGACATATCCTCATGCGGTAGGATATGATCTCGTTACTATCGCGGAATTGAATAAAGTGGTCCCATTGCCGGGATCGTATAATGTCCGAGGGTTTGCCGTAGACGTTCCATCATGTCCCGAAGATGCATTGTGTATTCCAACTCCAGGAATTGCTGTTTTCTCCAGAAGCGTCGCTAATCCGCCTGAGCAAGAGTTTTTGGAGGAGGGGATATTCATTATTGCGGAAAATCTGGAGCAGTTTGAAGTGGGAGGCAGGTACGAATTTTCGGTGCGAGTAGACCACGAACGTGTAGCGGAGGCAGCGTGGCCTGCTGCGGTACTGGTTGGTTACGATAGAATCCGATAACGATATTAGAATTTTTGAAGCACTCACGACTTGTGCCAGTTTCCTGCCCTTCGTGAATTATTTCTGTTTGGGATTGTACGTAAGAAATGAGAAGTTTATGTACCCCACCGAAACGACAATGAACTGAGTGATTATGAAAACGATATTTATGCCGCTTTGTGCGGCGCTTCTCATTTTTTCAACAGGTTGTAAATCTTCCGAAGTTGCTACGGAAGTGATGGAGCCGGAAGTTGTTACCGAAGTCAGCATCGAAGACACCATCCTGGAAGAGCATATAGCTGCCAAAGGTGGTTCCGAAGTATTGGCTGGAATTACATCGATGAAAATGACAGGTCAGGTTGAAATGCCGGCAATGGACATGACTTTGTTGATGACCATGTTCCAGAAGGCACCTAACAAACTCCGCATGGAAGTTGACATCCCGCAGATGGGTGCGACTATTCTGAACGGATACGATGGAGAGATAGCGTGGGAAAGTAATCCGATGGCAGGCGGTCCTTCCAAGCTTGGAGGTGACAGAGCTCGCGCATTTGCCGAGCAGGCAGATATGGATGGTTTCCTGGTTGGAGCTGCTGAATCAGGTTATACCGTAGAGTATATCGGCGACGAAGAAGTCCGTGGGGCGATGAACCACAAGATTAAGGTGATGCGGGAAGACAGTTCAGAAGTGCTGCTGTTCCTGGACGCCGAAAGCAAACTGGAGACGAAGATTGAAGCCGAGGCGCCGAATCCAATGACAGGCGCGATGACAACGGTGGAGACATTTATGTCTGACTATCGTGTTGTCGGGGGTATGAAGGTGCCGTATCGAATGGAAGTCGTCATAGGCGGCGAACCATTCCAGACGCTGACATTCTCGGACATTCGGACTAACGTTCCAATCAACGACAGTGTTTTTGCATATCCAGGCGAATAGCCAGGACGTGTCGAGAGTGACGAAGCCATTCGTCCAAAATGATTAAAATGAAGAAGGGGAGGAAGACAACGTCTTCCTCCCCTTTCTTTTACCGTTTACCGGGATCACAACATGTTTACATGGTTGTGAATGGAGCAGCGGCCATGGTGTCATCCCACCACATTGCGAGCATACCGCCTTTCTCAGTTACGTTCATGAAACCAATTGTAAACTGATCAACTGAGCCATCAAGTTTTGAAACTTGCATTGGTACGCGAGCAACGTCTTTGGCCGAGTCATATCCGTAGGAGCCCCACAATCCTTCGCCTTCCTTGTAGACTTTCTGTGCGGCGTGACTGGAGACGATGAGCGTCCATCCGTCTGCTCCGATGTCGACAAACAAGCTGTATTCGCCAGCGGGAACATGTGTGCCGCCGATCATGAGGTCGGTGTCTGAGCGCAGTCGAGTGGACGTATTTGCGCCGAACCTCCATACAGGTGCCCCGGCATAAACGGATTGGTCATCCTGGTTTTCGCCGAAGATAGCGCGGCGGCCACGCAGGATAGGCCGACCATAGTCAACCTCAATCCAGTCGGAGCCAATTTGCGTCGCTGCATGACCTCGGGGAGACTTTTCTTTGTTCTGACCGAACGCGGTTCCAGCTAATAGCAGGAACCCAAACATAAAGATGAAAAATTTTAAGTGTCGCATTAATAATCCTCTAGAAAAAATGTATACGTGGTAGATAGAAACTAAAAGTCGCCATTCGCTCGAGCGTCATTGGGTGGGAATGACGCAGTTAGCGTGCATGTAAGGCCTTGTACTGCACTGTCGTTTCGCTGTTTCGGGGCAATTGGCGGCGTTTCAGAATGGCTCTCGCGGTGCGCGGGGCCACCAACCTCCGCCCCGGTATTAAGTTAACCCCGAATCGACTCCGTCCGTTAATGAACCAACGCTAGAAAAAGCCTAGGAAAAAGCCTAGGAAAAAGTATAGGAATCTGGCCTGCTGTTTTTCTTCGGCCGAACAATACTCCTGCCCGCGGGCACCGTGTCCGCAATGGTTAGAACTAGTAGGCGTTGTCGCTGGTGAACCCCCGCCATACCGTCAGCCAGATGATCTTCAGGTCCAACGCGATCGACCAGTTTCGAATGTAGTACAAGTCGTATTCGATCCGTTTCTCCAGAGACGTGTCACCACGCCATCCGTTCACCTGCGCCCATCCTGTGATACCTGCCTTCGTCTTATGCCTCAACATGTACCCGGGAACTCGCTCTCTGAACTCATCGATGAATACCGGACGCTCCGGTCGTGGGCCCACGACAGACATCTCTCCTCTGATTACATTGAGAAACTGGGGAAGCTCGTCGAGAGACGTTTTTCGAAGAAGACTGCCGAATCGCGTCGCCCGATTTTCGCCGGGCGTCGCCCAAACCGGTCCTGTTCTGGCTTCAGCATTCACGGGCATAGTTCGAAACTTCAGCATCTCAAATGTTGCTCCATTAAGACCCATCCGGAGTTGTCTGTAAAACACGGGTCCTTTTGACGACAATTTTACTCCAAGCGCAATCAAGAGCATAAGAGGCGACGTGACCACAAGAACGCCGAATGAAAACGTTATGTCTATCAGCCGCTTCAGGAAAATCGAAAAGCCCAGTGGTGCCTCGTCAATCACGTGGATAACCGGGAGGCCGCCGATGTGCGTTACGCGACTATTCAATAGATCGAATTGAAAGAGGTCGGGTACAAGACACACGTGTACCAACCGCGAGGAAAGCAGATTGATCGATTCCCTGATTTTGTCGATCGCACTCAGCGGGAGTGCGATGTAAATGTAGTCGACAGGAGTCCCGGAATTTGCGAGCTCGTCGACGATAGAGATCAGGTCATCACCGCTTCCAAGGATATCACCGCCCGCCGGTTGCGCATCATCAACGAACCCTAACATCTCCACGCCCATCCACGGAAAATGAACAAATGCTTCTTTCAGATCTTGACCGATCTTACCGGCTCCATAAATGATAACGCGACACGAGTTGCGCCCACTCTTCCTGGCGTTGCGAATGACTACGAAGATGGAAATACGAAGGACTACCATCAGGACCGGTGTGGTCAAACCGAAAATGATGAGCATCAGGCGCGAGAACGAAAAGGCCCGATAGAACGAAAGCGATGCCGCAAGAACCACAAGTCCAACTATCACTGCCTTGGCAACGCCAAACACCAGATCCATCAATCGTTGAGCTCGTTCCGGGGAATAGAGCCCGGAAGACCAGAAGACAAACATGGTTACAACAATGACCCATGGTATGAACACCAGGTATCGAGAAATTGGAACGTACTCCGGTGGCACCAAAACTTCGAAGCGGACGAAGTAGGAGAAAAGCCAACTGACGATGACCAGTAGGACATCACCGAAAAACATCAGTCGCTGGAAAAAGCGACTCTGTTCATACAACATATAGAGGGTGCAGCAGAATTAAGAGAAGTAAATTACCGGTAGCGCTGTACCATTCAAGCTCTGTTTTTCTAGATTAGCCTAATGTACGATAAGATCTATCTCTCGATCCAGTCATATTCTGGCGTCGATCTCGACATTGAGCGAGATGTCCAGAGCGATCACACTGTGCGTCAACGCCCCGGAAGAAATCGCATTCACTCCCGTGCGCGCAATATCAGCTACTGTTTGAAGGGTAACGTTGCCTGAGGCCTCCGTTTTGGCAGCCGAACCAATGAGTTCCAGCGCGGCTTCGAGTTTGGAGGTATCTGTCTTGCCATCGGGGGCTTGGACCGCCATATTGTCCAACATTATTATGTCCGAAATACCGATTCGGACAATCTCCCTGACTTGCGACAGGGTCTTTGCCTCGATCTCTATTTTCAAATCGGTTCTACCCGAAGCACGGAAAGCGTCTGCCTGACGGAGTGCTTCGTCCACGCCACCAGCTGCTGCAATATGATTGTCCTTGATGAGAATCATATCGTACAGTCCGAAGCGATGGTTTACGCCGCCCCCAAGTTCGACGGCCCATTTATCCGGACCGCGAAGTCCAGGGACGGTTTTCCGAGTATCAAGGATCTCGCAGCCAGTCCCCGCGACGGCATCTACCATACGTCTCGTCGCCGTTGCGATGCCACTCATTCGCTGCATATAGTTCAGCACAAGTCTCTCGGCCAGAAGCAGACTTCGCGCATTGCCGGAGACTGCTCCCAGCTCCTGACCTGCTCGAACGGAATCGCCATCTTGAATGTGCCATGTGCACTTCAGCGACGGGTCAACAATGTCAAACACAATATTCGCGAGTCGGCAACCGGCAATGATTCCTTCCGCCTTCGCAGTAAACACTGCACTCGCCGTTACCTCTTCGCCAATCGTTGCCAACGAAGTTACGTCACCACTTCCCTGATCTTCATCCAATGAGTAACGAATGTGACGGATGAGTGACTCGGCATCAATGTATGCTGGCAGCATCATCCCTAAACGGATTCGTTGAAACAACCGGTGAACGATTCCGGAGCACGTACGGGGCGACCAGTCTCACGATCCACAAAGCAAAGTGTCGTATTTCCCGTTGCTAACAGCACGTTTGTCGCGGCATTCGAAACTTCGTAAGTAAAGTGGATGCGCACTCCGGATATCTCATCAGGAGTCAACGTGCGAATATGCAACAGGTCGTCATATTTGGCGGGGCGCAAGTATTTGATAGCTGCGTCTACGACAGGCATGATAATCCCACCTTCCTCTATTTCGCGGTACGTGACTCCGAACGAGCGCAACATTTCAGTACGCGCCGCCTCAAAATAATCAAGGTAGTGAGTGTGATAGGCTACACCCATGGGATCGCACTCTCGGTACCGGACACGGTGGACGTGCGTAAACTCTAACATAAAATTCAGCTTGTAGCGACAGAGCCTTTAGGAGGGGCCGACATATGAGCCTTGCCATTTCCGGACGTGTCGAACGCACCCATCTTATCGAATTTGGCGAGTCGCTGGTCGATCAATGTCTGTTCATCGAGCCCCGATAGCTCATCCAGTGCTCTTGCAATCTGTGCACCGACTGACGAAGCTGTTGCCATTGGATCGCGGTGAGCTCCGCCGAGCGGTTCATCCACAATCGTATCGATAATGTTGAGTTCAATCAAATCCGGAGCGGTCAGCTTGAGTGCCAACGCAGCAGCTTCCTTGTAATCCCACGAGCGCCAGAGAATTGAAGAGCAGCTTTCGGGGGAAATCACTGAGTACCAGGAATTTTCCAGCATGAGAATCCTGTCTCCTACACCGATGCCAAGTGCGCCACCGGATGCACCTTCACCAATGATTACCACGACTACCGGAACCGGCAGTCGGGCCATCTCCAGAAGGTTGCGGGCGATGGCTTCTGCCTGACCTCGTTCTTCTGCCTCGAGTCCGGGGAAGGCACCGGGAGTGTCAAGCAAAGTGACAATGGGTTTGCCAAATCGCGCAGCAAGTTTCATCAACCTCAAGGCTTTGCGATACCCTTCGGGATTCGGCATGCCGAAGCGACGGTGCTTTCGACTGATAGTGTCGCGACCTTTCTGATGGCCGAGAATCATGACCGTCCGGTCTGAGCTGCCATGTTCTGACCCGAGAAACTTGGCAAATCCACCGACAATAGCTGGGTCGTCTTTGAACGTGCGATCACCGTGCAGTTCGACAAAGTTAGTGGTCAACGTGTTGATGTAGTCGAGCGTGTACGGCCGAAGAGGATGCCTCGCAATCTGGACTCGCTGCCAACGAGTCAGATTCTTGTAGATAGACGTGCGTAACTCGAAGACGCGGTCTTCAAGGGCTTCGATCTGCGAAGACAAGTCTACATCGACTGCCGTATCGTTCACCGTCCTCATCTCGTCGAGTTTTTGCTCGAGCTCAAACAAGGGTTTCTCGAATTCAAGCAGATACTCTTTATTCGGTTTGGACATGGGCTCCTTATTTACAGCGTGTCAGAAGGCGGCAGAAAATCCATGCGGG
>CBDUKH010000054.1:0-23915 GCA_965367755.1 uncultured Rhodothermales bacterium | reverse complement strand
TTAAGGTTTGGCGGATCACATGAAATGCCACAGTGGTCGACGAAGCTCTACGCAGAGTATCAAATCCAAACTACCAAGCGTGAGGCTCGCACCGTAGAAGTTAGAATTGTCGGTGGTGTCCCTCAACGGGTACCCGTAACAAGTGAGCTTAGCATATTTGATTCAACACTACGTCTCGGTGGAGAGTATCAGCTTACGAACGAATTTTCAGTCAGGGCTGGAGTAGATCAGATTCTGACAAACAGCATCGACGGCCTGCGCCCGTCCGCCGGGTTTTCTGTAACCTATCCCGTCGGGAATTTGCTGACAGCTGCGGAGTATGCCTTCGTGCTCGAACCAGGCGCAATAGGAACCATGCACCTGCTGACGCTCAAAATATTCCTGTAGAAAATGAGCCACCTCCGGACATATTTGTGTACTGGCATTCTGATTGTGCTTCTGATGCCGTACTCATCGGCAGCTCAGGAATCTGGATTATCATTTCTTGAAATTGGAGTCGACGCAGAAGCGATGGCGCTGGGTGACGCCCATGCTACGGCGACTGATGGGGCCTTTGCCATGTTCTGGAATCCGGCAGGGCTGGCATCGCAGTCGGGGAATTCAGCATCGGTTTCTCACCATATCTGGATCGCGGACGATCGAACCTACGCGCTTTATTCGCGACTTGGTAATGGAGCAACAGGCGGAATCGGACTCTTTGTACTTGCAAATACAGTAGGAGATATCGAGCAGAGAGAGAATCCAGGGCCCTCGGAGGGCAGTTTCTCGGCTCAATACCTTGCGACCGGGGTCGGCTATGGCCGCCGTTTTGGGAGACTCCGTATTGGTGGCACCGTAAAGTATATTTCGGAGCGAATTTTCGAAGTATCGGCTCGAGGATACGGTGTAGACGGGGGTGTTCAAATCGATGTCGTGCCCGATCAGATAGTTGTGGGTGCGTCTGTGTTGAATGCCGGCAATCTCAGTGAACTGACTTCTGTATCAACAACGTTACCGACGACCATTCGCGGCGGCGTGGCGATATATCCGTTTCGGATGATTATGGAAGATGATACAAGATTGGTGAACACCATGGTCACGGCGGAGGTCTCGTATAATGAGCCTAACGCGCGGTCACGTGTTCATCTGGGCGCAGCCGCTGAGGTTGTTGAGATGGTCACTGTACGAGCGGGCTATATCACCAACGATGCACTGCGGGGAGTAACTGCAGGGCTGGGACTCACAATTTCTGAGTGGCAGTTCGACTATGCACTGGTGCCATTCGAGAATGGCTTCGGCGGGCCGGGACATGTAATGTCGCTTATCTACAATTGGTAGATCTTCCTAAAACCCCTTCAACATTTCGAAGAGTGAAGACAAGCCGATTCCGGTCGCACCCGTTCGGATCCTGAGCGAGCAGAAGAAATCGAGTACGAACATCTGCGCTGCATGAATCGGTATTGCTATCCAGAAGGATCTGCACCGCCAGACCAATGCTCCCAGTGCAATGCCGCCAACAACCGAAAGCATTCCCTCAGCGAAGGGCTTGTTGGCATGCATGATGGCGAATGGAATTGCCTGGATGAGTATTGCATAGACGCCGAATGTTTTTGCTGTACCAAACAGCATGTATCCCCGCCAGAGATATTCCCACCCAAACCAGTAAAAGACGAAGAGTAGTTCATAGATGATAAAGATCTTCCATGAACCTGAAGCGGCGTGGAGGTGTGGATATTTTACCTGGAAGGCCGGATCGGCTGAGAGAATAAAGGTGCCGATGATTACTAGTGGTAGATAAAGAGCGCTTAGTCCCAGTGCCAGTTTCCAGTCTCCGAGGCCCAGGCCGATGTCGCGAATCTTCTGTTTGAAGATTAAGAGCAAGAAAACTACAGGAAGTACGAAACCGAATAGCCCCTGCATGGTGAACCACCAACCCCATGAGGCCAGCTGCAAGTTTGATGGATCGACAAGGTCTGAAAATTCCTGCCGGAAAAGTGTGCGGCTGCCGAAGTGGTGATGTAGGAGAACGAGGATTGGAACGGTGACCAGGACAAAGATAGTCTGCCTGTTCATACTGGCAACAGTAGCTACCAGGGCCTTCCATTCATCTTTAAGTCCTATCATACCTCGGATCACAAGTTATTGTCAGAAGATAGTGTCGCGCACATCAATAGTCATTCTTATCATCGGCTGCACGTTCGTCGGGTGTAGCGGGGACACTGACTTTGATGGAGAACTGTTTTCGCTAGACGGTGGCCTAACCTCCACCGGGACGGAGCAACTGGACTCCTTGTTCGCGCATTTTCCTGAGCGGATGCTCGCACCGTCTGAATGCGATACAACCGGAAATGTGGTTGCGGCACGCCGGATTGTCGACAGCATGACACTGCGCCGACGCATTGCTCAACTGATAGTTGTGCCCCTGGATCCGGGTCACGACGGTCAGGCATCGACAGAAGCAATGCAGATGGTTGCACAAGGGGTCGGAGGCTTTCAGATCCCGCGCCTGATGCATCCAGAAGATATCGCGATTCAGACTGCAATTCTCCAGTACCAAGCAGACATCCCGTTATTCTTCGCGGCGGACTACGAGCGGGGTGTCGGTCGATTCAATAATTCATTTACTGAATTACCATCGAACATGGGTATTGGCGCCACGGGGAATCCGGTTTTCGCCGCCGCCGCCGGGAGGCTGACAGGAATAGAAGCGCGAAGTATCGGAGTTAACTTTTTATTTGCTCCGGTCGTCGATGTAAACACGAATCCTGCGAACCCGATAATTAATATCAGGGCCTATGGAGATTCTCCAGTCAACGTGACAAACTTTGCCGCGGCGTTTATCGATGAGGTAGAACGATTCGGAGTCATATCTACTGTTAAACACTTTCCCGGGCATGGTTCTTCGTCGGTTGACTCGCACTCCGATATTCCGCGGGTTGATGTTGGCCTTGCGGAGCTTGAAGCTGTGGATTTGGTTCCTTTCCGGAAGCTCTTGTCGCGGACGAGTCCCCCAGGAGCAATAATGATTGGCCACATTGCGGCAACCGCGATGGATAAATCAGGATCGCCGGCATCCCTGAGCAATTCTGTCATCACAGGTCAACTTCGGCAGTCTGAGAAATTCGAAGGTCTTATCATCACTGATGACCTGAGGATGGATGCCGTTGCACGTCGTTACGCTCTTGAGGAACGCCTCTTGATGTCTCTTCGAGCTGGAACGGACATTCTTCTTACACCCGAGCGTCCACTAGTTGCGATAGATCTGATTCAGCGTGCGATTGAAGCGGGCGAACTGGACGAAGAGATTGTCAATCGTGCAGCATACCGCATAGTAACAGCCAAGTTGAATCGGTGCATTGACAGTCCCAACGTGCGGCATGATGTCCCGTACATTAGATCCGAAGCTCCGGGGCAACCCATCGCGAACATCATAGCTGCGCGAGCGATCACTATCATCAATGGTGAACACCTTCGAGTGCCGGTTCCAGAATCGACGTCGCTGTTACAACTTGCCAATTTCGAGGGAGCCCAATCTATCGAGCACGCGATGAAGCTGTTTGAGCCACTGGACGTTGAGACGGATAAGAGGCCGGAGCTTGCAGCTGTCATCTTGTACGCGCGGCTCCGTGAGGGCCGCGGTTCTGCGGGCATGTTGCCAGGGCAAATGGCCTCGATTCGGGATCATCTTCAATCAGCTGGCATGCAGGTCGTAATAATTCTCGGAAATCCATATTTGGCCAGAGAATTCAGATTCGGAATACCCGTTGTGGTCGGGTACGATCAATCTGAGTCCACCGTAAATGCAATTCTCGCCGTACTCGCTGGCACTGAGATGGCACATGGGCACCTTCCTTTTGAAGATTCGAAAGCGGAATAGCTGTTTTTTGCTGTCTTGAAGTAGTTGGTCAAAATCCTAGACTTTTTCCTAGGAAGTTTCTAGCAATAGTTCATTAACACCTGCAACCTAGTCGTTATTAACTTAATAACGGGGCGGAGGTTGGTGGCCCCGATCAGCCCGGGCCTTGTCGATTATCGATGTTCAGGGCGCAAAATGAGCCGCTAGGACCGTGCCTGGCGCCTTCCGAATGGATTTTATCTACCGCCTTCTACTATATTGTCGCTTGCGGCGAGGATCGCTTCGGTCCTGTAGTTCTACCCACACACATACGTGAGCACCTATGCTTAAAGAGTTTAAAGAGTTTGCCATCAAGGGCAACATGGTCGATATGGCCGTCGGTATTATTATTGGCGCGGCTTTTGGAACAGTCGTAAAATCAGTTGTTGATGACATCCTGATGCCTGTCGTTTCTGCTGTCTTCAATGCACCGGACTTCAGCAACTTGTTTATCCTGTTGAAGAACCCAACCGGGGCGGAATTCACGTCCATTGAAGCTGCTCGTGACGCAGGCGCCGTCGCACTTGGATATGGTCTGTTCATCAACGCGCTCATAGCGTTCCTGATCGTCGCATTCGTACTGTTCATGATCGTTAAGAATATGAACAAGCTGAAGAAGGAAGCTGAAGAGGCTCCGGCAGAACCACCAGCACCGCCTAAGAACGAAGTCTTGCTCGAAGAAATTCGTGACCTGCTTGCCAGGCGATAAAGAGCAACAAAGTAATACTCAAAAGCGGCAAGGGGCGACAGCAACTTGCCGCTTTTTTTATCTGCATGGAATTATACTACAAAGAATACGGTGAGGGCTTTCCCTTACTCATTCTACACGGCTTGTTAGGTTCATCCGGAAACTGGCACACGCTAAGCCGAAACGTATTCAGCAAGGAGTACCGGGTACTCACGGTCGACTTGCGTAATCATGGTCAGTCCCCGCACTCTGAAGAGATGTCTTATGCCCTGATGGCTGAAGATGTCAGCCGCCTTGCCGCGAGGCTAGAGCTTGACAGAGTCCATGTTCTCGGGCACTCGATGGGAGGCAAGGTCGCCATGGAACTAGCTGTTCGATACCCTGACCTGGTAGACAAATTGATCGTCGTCGATATCGCTCCGAAAACATATCCCGATCACCATTCTTATATCCTGGATGCTCTTGAAGCAGTTGACATCGATAAAATTGAATCCCGACAAGAAGTCGATAAGGAACTCTCACGTGCAATTGAATCCTACCCGGTTCGACAATTCCTTTTGAAGAACCTCGGATACGATTCGACGGCAGGCTATTCATGGAAACCGAATCTTCATTCCATCCGTGAAACATACTCGCACATTGCCGGTGCACCCATGACTGGACAGTTTTCTGGCAGTGTGTTGTTTATACGTGGTGGGAAATCAGACTACATCTCGGATACGGACTTCGAGCAAATTCGCGATAACTTTCCGTACGCCGCTCTAGTCACAATTGCCAACGCGGGCCACTGGGTCCATGCAGAAGCTCCGTCTGAATTTGCTGAACGTGTAATGGAATTTCTCGACGATGACGATTAAACAAAAATTGGAAGCCGCAGTCACATCCAGGATCCTGGTGATGGATGGGGCAATGGGCACGATGATCCAGGCTTACAAACTGGACGAGGCGGCATTTCGAGGAGATTTATTTAAAGATACTCGCTTGCCTCAGCAGGGCAACAACGATGTGCTGTCTCTCACACAACCAGACATCATTGCCGAAATTCACACCCACTTTCTGGAGGCGGGTGCAAATATTATTGAGACAAATACCTTCTCGTCGACCTCAATTGCTCAGGCAGACTACGGGCTGGAGGAATTTGTCTACGATATAAATGTTGGGGCAGCACGCGTCGCCCGAAAAGCCGCGGATGCTTTCTCCAAAGATCACCCGGACCAACCGGTATTTGTTGCCGGGGCCATTGGTCCGACGAACAAAGCACTTTCGCTTTCTCCCGACGTCTCGAACCCGGGATTCCGTGCCGCTTCTTTCGACGAAATGAAGTCAGCATATTATAAGCAGGTGCGTGGCCTCGCGGATGGTGGAGCAGATATTCTGCTGATAGAGACTGTCTTCGATACACTGAATTGCAAGGCTGCCATCTACGCTATCAGCGAGTACTTCGAAGAGACGGGTAGAAAGATGCCCGTTATGATATCGGGGACCATCGTGGATCAAAGTGGCCGAACGCTGTCTGGACAAACTCTTGACGCATTCTGGTACTCTATCCGGCACGCCCCGGAACTGATAAGCGTCGGCGTCAATTGTGCTCTGGGTTCCGAGCAGATGCGGACACACATCGAGCAGCTGTCAAAAATTTCGGATCGCTTCACCAGTCTTTACCCAAATGCGGGACTGCCCGATGAGTTTGGCGAATACCGCGAAACACCCGAGTTCATGGCGGCTCGAATCTCCGAGTATGCCGAGGCCGGTTTCCTCAACATCGCCGGCGGGTGTTGTGGTACGACGCCCGAGCATATCCGACAAATTGCGGCAGCGGTTGATGGAATCAAACCCCGCATACCGGTCACTCTTGAGCCTACCTTGCGCCTGAGTGGATTGGAACCGCTGACCTTCCGCCCCGACTTAAACTTTGTCAATATTGGAGAACGAACCAATGTTACTGGCTCGCGCGCCTTTGCCCGACTGATCAAAAACGAAGATTACGAGGCAGCACTATCAGTCGCCCGTCAACAAGTCGAGAACGGCGCCCAGATGATTGACGTCAATATGGATGAGGGTCTGCTCGACTCTCAACACGCGATGACAACATTTCTCAATCTGATTGCCGCTGAACCGGACATTGCCCGCGTCCCTGTTGTCATTGACTCTTCGCGATTTGACGTCATAGAAAAAGGTCTGGCATGCATCCAGGGTAAAGGCGTCGTCAACTCGATCAGCATGAAGGAGGGGAAAGAAGATTTTATTCGTCAGGCAAAAACGGCTCGCCGGTTCGGTGCGGCTGTGATTGTCATGGCGTTCGATGAAGATGGCCAGGCAGATTCGTTTGACAGAAAGATTGAGATATGTGCAGAGGCCTACAGGATACTTACCGAAGAAGTCGACTTCCCGCCGGAAGACATCATCTTTGACCCGAACATTTTTGCTATCGGAACTGGAATAGCAGAACATAATCGATACGCCATAGATTACCTCGAAGCTGTAAAATGGATCAAAGAAAATCTACCCTATGCCAGGATATCCGGCGGCGTGAGTAACCTCTCTTTTTCGTTTCGGGGCAACGACACTGTACGCGAGGCGATGCATTCAGCGTTCCTGTATAAAGCTATCGCCGCAGGGATGGACATGGGCATAGTGAACGCGGGCCAGCTTGAGGTCTATGACGAGATTGCGCCTGAGCTCAGAGATGCTGTCGAAGATGTATTGTACGACAGAACACCCGATGCCACCGACAACCTCATTGCACTCGCAGCTTCGGTTAGCAAAAAGTCCGTCGACGCCGCTGAGTCTCCGGCATGGCGTGAAGATGCCGTCGAAGACAGAATAACTCACGCTCTCGTGAAAGGGATTGTCGACCACATTGTCGAGGACACGGAAGAAGCACGCCTGAACACGGACTATGCGCTCGACATCATCGAAGGCCCCTTAATGGATGGGATGAATGTCGTCGGACAGCTGTTTGGCAGCGGTAAAATGTTCTTGCCACAAGTAGTGAAAAGTGCCCGCGTGATGAAGAAGGCAGTAGCACATTTGATTCCCTTCATTGAGGCAGAGAAAAAATCTAATCCCGCTTCTAAACAACAGCGCCAGAAAATATTACTGGCGACGGTCAAAGGAGATGTACACGACATTGGCAAAAACATCGTCGGGGTCGTACTAGGATGTAACGATTACGAAGTTATCGATCTCGGTGTCATGGTTCCCGCCGATCGCATCCTCGATGAGGCGCTCAAAGAAGAAGTCGATGTTATCGGACTGAGCGGTCTGATCACACCGTCACTTGACGAAATGGTCCATGTTGCCTCTGAGATGCAGCGACGTGGTATAAATCTTCCCCTACTAATCGGTGGAGCCACAACATCTGAGGTTCACACGGCTGTCAAAATTGATCCCGTCTATGACGGTACAGTGGTTCATGTTCTTGATGCTTCTAAAAGTGTGCAGGTAGCAAGCAAGCTCCTCGGCACTGAGAAGGATGCGTTCCGGACAGAAGTGGGCAAGGGCTACGAAGCTGTTCGAAAGAAACACGAAAGACGCAATCGTCAAACCGAGTTCCTTACTCTGGAAGAAGCGAGAAATAACAAGCTCGACATCGAGTGGAACAGTTCTATTGTCAGGCCGGCAAAGCTGGGAGTAGAGGTCGTTGATTCTATTTCAATTTCCGAACTACGTCCCTTCATTGACTGGACGCCGTTCTTTCAGGCCTGGGGCGTTCCCGGGAAATACCCATCCATTTTGGAGCGAGAAGATTCCGGCGTCCAGGCTGCAAAGCTGCTCGACGATGCGTTCGAACTTTTAGATCGCATGGAAGAAGAGAACTGGATACAACTGAAGGGAGCATATGGTATTTTCCCCGCGGCTTCCGTCGATGACGACATCCATGTATATGCAGATGATAATCGAGATGTTGTGGTCGGCGTGTTTCACACATTACGTCAGCAGTCAAAGAAGACTCCCGGAAAACCCAATCGCGCGCTGGCAGATTTTATAGCCAGTCACGATTCGTCGCACGAGGATTTCATCGGAGCATTCGCGGTAACAGCCGGACACGGCGTCGACGACATCGTCCGCCAGTACAAAGATGACAACGACGATTACAACGCCATCATGGTCAAAATGCTGGCTGACAGACTGGCGGAGGCATTCGCAGAATATCTCCACTACGTCGTTCGCACGGACTCCTGGGGTTACGCGGCTGATGAGAAGTTGTCCAATGAGGACTTGATTCGGGAAAAATACACAGGCATTCGCCCGGCTCCCGGCTACCCGGCTCAACCGGACCATACCGAAAAGGAATTGATCTGGAAACTGCTGAATGTTGAAGAAAATACGGGAATTACGCTTACTGAAAGCCTGGCAATGTACCCAGCGTCGTCAGTAACCGGGCTTTATTTCGCAAATGCCGCGGCCGATTACTTCAATGTTGGTCTACTCGGTCGGGACCAAATAGCCGATTATGCCCGACGAAAGAGCATGCCGCAGTCGATCGTCGAACAATGGCTCGCGCCGCGCCTGAACTATGAGCCCGAATCAGAATCAGAAGCAACACCGGAAGTATCTGTGGCAGCGAGTCCGGATTCGTAACGGAATTCTGTTTCTTGGTTGTGCTACGGCCCTGGGCCTGCTTGCACCTACATTCGGACAGACCAGTCAACATACGACCGGCTATAATACGATCGTAGAGTTCCAGTATTACCAGGTCTCCGGACAATCAGAGAGCGAGTTGCTCGATTCCATGCTCAAGCGGGGCCCTCGCAGGAATGGACGAAGCTTTTTTGCACTCACTGAATCACTGACTGGCTTCACCTACAAAACGGTTCGATCCAATGGTACGTGCATGCTTGCCGACGTGAATGTGACGACGCAGGTAGTTGTGACACTTCCACAATGGCCTGGTGCTGCATCCGCATCCTCCGAGTTGGCAACACAATGGCGAGTATTCGAAGTAGCTCTGCAGAACCACGAGAGATGGCATGTAGGGTCGGCGAAAAGAACCACACGCCAGATTCACGAGGCCCTGCAAGCCCTGTCCGAGCCAGATTGCCTCCTTGTCGAGAACAAGGCTAAACATATCTCTCAGGCCATCCTCGCTGCCAGCGAACAAGAGAATATTCAATATGATCGGAATACTGGCCACGGGAAGTCACATGGTGCCTCCTGGCCGCCATGATCCGGTCGATTTCTGTGGATCTTGATAGTTGAAATACCTATTCTCGGATCTGAACTTTATTCGATTCGGAAATGATATCTACGACTACACTTACTTCGCGCCAACCGGCCACAATAGACAGCATCCGGGATGGGTCGGCTTCCATAGCCGTTCAGGTTGCCTTCGTCGTTGCTTTTGCGGCCCTTGCAGCTCTGGGTGCTCAGATTCGCATTTATCTTTGGGAAGTGCCGTTTACGCTACAAACCCTTGCCGTTTATGGCAGTGGTCTGTTTCTGGGTTGGAGAAATGGACTTCTTTCGATGTTGCTGTATGTGTTAGTCGGAATGTTTCTACCTGTCTTTGCGGGCGATGGCTATGGGCCATCCTACCTGCTGGCAGCGGCATCGGGCGGTTATATTTTCCCCGGATTCATTTTGGCATCGTTTGTAGTAGGGGTCCTTTCAAAACGATGGAATTCGTTGACCGGAACCACAATATCTACCCTTTGCGGCTCTGTGGTTCTATTCACTTGCGGAGTCGTGTGGCTGCACTTCGTTGCCGGGCATGAGACATGGATGGAATCCATCGATAAGGGTTGGCTGAGGTTTATTCCAGTCGACCTACTCAAAGTCATGTCCGTTTCTCTCGTCTACTGGGCAGCGCGAAAAATTAAGTAGCCCCGTCATCGCTTCAGAATACGAACCGGATTCTGGACGCGTTATTGCACTTGTACCATACAGCAAAACAACGACGCATGTGAGCTGTTACAGGGTCTTCATGCGGTACAACTGTCGATAATAGTGCTCGGGGATGTCCAATAATCGTTACCGGTTTCGTTTTTTCCTGATTCTGCTGATCGGGTTTTTGACCCCAGTAGATAGTTGGGCTCAAGCTTCTGATTCCGTAATAGAGGACCCGGCGGTTCAGGCCATTATCAAGGATGGCCTCGACGATCTGTACAACCTGCGATTCCGCGAAGCAGAAGTATCATTCACCGAGATTGATAGGCAGTTCCCGAAGCATCCCATCGGGCCATTCTTACTTTCCCTGACGACCTGGTGGGAAATCCTGCTTGACCTTTCCGACACTTCGCACGACAAAGCATTTTTCAACGCGATGGACGAGGTGATCGATCGTAGTGATCAGATCTTGAAACGGGATAAGGAAAATCTGGATGCCATGTTTTTCAAAGGGGCGGCTCTTGGCTTTAGAGGAAGGCTCCGGTCCAATCGCGGTGACTGGTTCAAGTCAGCCATGGACGGGAAGAAGGCCATGAACTATGTCCTTGCTGTGGCGGACCAAAACAGCGACAACAACGACTATGTTTTCGGTCGCGGCATCTACGATTACTTCGCAGATGTTGTCCCGGAAAAATATCCGTTTGTAAAACCTGTGATGGCATTCTTTCCCGAAGGAGATCGTGCTCGTGGTATGGCTCTCCTCGAGCGGACAGCGACGCACGGCAACCTGATTCAGGCTGAAGCAGCGTACTTTCTTCTCCAGATCAATTACATTTTCGAGAATGACTATTCAGAGAGTGTCAGATGGGTCGAATGGTTGCGAAGGAAGTATCCCGACAACTCATTCTTCCATGCCATCGAGGGGCGCGTCCATGCAAACTTTGGGCGGTGGCACATGGTTGCTCCCATTTTTGACGATATCCTTCAACGTTACCTTGCCGGCCAACCAGGATACAATGACTCCGTAGCCGAGCAAGCTTTATACTACCTCGGACGCCGTCAGATGGTCATGCGAGATTATGACGAAGCGCTGGATTATTTTCTCAAGCTGGAAGCCCTCGCTTCCAGACTCAACGAAGACACGTATTTTAAAGTCTATGGAAGGTTGAGGCAGGGAATGGCTTATGACGCAAAAGGAGACCGTGCGTTAGCGGTTAGCCGCTACAAAGAAGTACTTGACATGAAAGACTGGGCCGGCGTGCATGAAAGGGCACAGCGCTACATTGACAGAAGATACCCGGGGTAGAAAGTGCAGTTTAGTTATCGAAAATGGATATCGACAGATGCAGCAGCGAATGGTTCGCCATTCGAACAGCTGTTGGACCTCTTCCGACGACTGCTTGAATTCACTGCAGGCGATGCCGGGGAAGCATTGCAATGGCTGACGGCGCTCGATCGAGAGCACAACATGACCGGCGACGACTATGGGATTGGGGACTTCATAGAAGACCTGAGAAAGAACGGGTATCTCGAAGATAACGAAGCTGGCGAACAGGTGATTACCTCCAGGATGGAGAGAACACTTCGCGAGAAGTCGCTCGAAGAAATCTTTACTCAACTGCGTAAAGGCAATGCCGGAAATCATAAGACTCCGTTCGTAGGCCGTGGCGACGAAAGACAACCGGAGACACGACCGTGGGAATTCGGCGATGATCCTTCCCGAATTGACATGACGGGGACGCTGTCAAACGCCTTTCGCCGCGGCGGATTTTCAGACTGGAAACTTCGACAGGACGACGTGGAAGTCCATGAGACGGATCATCAGACCAGCTCTTCGACGGTCGTAATGATAGACCTATCACATTCAATGGTTCTCTACGGAGAAGACAGGATTACCCCTGCTCGGAAAACAGCGATGGCACTTTCTGAGTTAATTCTTACCCGCTATCCCAAAGACACGCTCGATATCGTGGCGTTTGGCAACGAGGCATGGGAAGTCGAAGTAAAAGATATCCCGTATTTACAGGTCGGGCCGTTTCACACAAACACGCGTGCCGGACTCGAGCGCTCACGAAATATCTTGCGCCGCCGGAAGAATCCTAATAAGCAGATTTTCCTTATTACGGATGGAAAGCCAAGCTGTCACTTCGAATACGGCAGGCTGTACAAAAACTCGTTTGGATTGGACCGCCGTATCATCAACAGGGTGCTCGATGAAGCTGTCATGTGTCGCAGAGAGAAGATTACGATCACGACGTTCATGATCGCCCGAGATCCCTACCTTCAGCAATTCGTGCGGACAATGACCGAGGCAAATCATGGCAGAGCTTACTTCTCATCGCTGGATGACCTCGGGTCGTTTATCTTCGAAGACTTCATCCGGAACCGACGTCGGAATGTTCGATAATTCAGGAATCGGACATGCTGAAGGCTAAGAAGCATCTAGGTCAGAATTTTCTTGTCGACCAAAACGTGGCTGCCAGAATCGTCAATTCTCTTCAGGCACCTGCGGAATCCGTTGTTGTTGAAATCGGTCCGGGAACCGGAGCCCTCACGGGACTGCTGCTGAACCAGTATCCCAACCTTGTCGCGCTTGAAATCGATAGCCGCGCGGTTGAACTCCTGCAAGATTCATTTCCATCGCTGGACGTCAGGCAGCAGGACATTTTAAGGGTCGCGTGGAGTGAAGTCACGGGTGACCGACCGGGGTATGTCATTGGAAATCTTCCGTACTACATCACATCACCGATCCTGTTTAGTCTGATCGATGCCGGAGAAAACATTGACAGGATTGTGGTAATGGTACAGCTTGAGGTTGCCCGACGACTCGTGGCTGTGCCACGAACGAAAGATTACGGAATCTTGAGTGTTGCTACTCAGCTTGCCGGGAGGCCAGAGATACTTTTTAAAGTGTCGAAGAACGTATTTCGTCCCGTGCCAGCGGTAGAGAGTGCCGTGGTCAGAATCGATTTTCGGCGATCAACAGAGCGGAACGACGCGTTTGTCCGTCAGATTGTTCGGACAGCCTTTAATCAGCGTCGAAAAATGTTAAGAAACAGCCTGAAAACCTTGTCTTCTGAATACGGCGTAGACCTGCCGGATGAAATGGCAACTCGTAGGCCAGAGGAACTGACGCCACAACAATTTGTTGAGCTAGCCAATTTTTTTAAGGGTGCTTGACGGCCTATCTTGTATGTAGGAACGATTACCACAACGCGATCTACACATATTTTTCCAGAGAGCATGATTGAGCGCGGAGCGAACATAGAGACGGTAGATCGAGAAGGCACTCGTCGACTGCTGGAGGTCGATTCCGAATTAGTTTCGAACATCGTCGCCCTGGTCGAATCGGATCAGCGCGGCATGGTGTTGAATATTCTTGCAGATCTGTATCCCGCCGACATTGCGGCTCTGCTCGAACATCTCCCTATCGACAGCGCCAAACGATTGTTCAAGTGGTTGTCGATTGAACAGGGGTCGTTAGTACTTACCGACCTTGAAGACGATTTCCGGGCTACGCTGCTTGAGGAAACAAGGCCGGAACGCCTTACGGCATTGATCGACGAGATGGACTCGGATGATGCCGCAGACTTGCTCGCCGACCTGCCTGATGAAGTCGCCCAGGAGGTCCTGCCAGAACTGACAGACTCCGAAGAGCTGGAAGAACTGCTCGCCTACGATGAGGACTGTGCGGGCGGTTTGATGAGTACCGAATTTGTGGCCGTACCTGGTGATTGGACGGTGAGTCAGGTGACCGAAGAAGTCCGACGTCAGGTCCAGGTCGTCGAACCGATTCATGCTATCTATGTCGTTGACGAAGAGAACAGGCTATTGGGCTCAGTCTCCCTTACGCGACTGTTACTCTCACAAGAAACGGTAGCCGCGAAAGATATCGTCGGCCTGGAAAATATTTCGGTCAGTACCGGGATTGACCAGGAAGAAGTCGCACGGGTAATGGCACGCTACGACTTGATTTCTCTACCCGTCGTTAATGACGACAACAAAATTGTCGGCAGAATTACAATCGATGATATTGTCGATGTTATCCGCGAGGAGGCTGAAGAAGATATTCAGCGGATGAGTGGTGTCGCAGGTGGTGAAGAACCTACTGACTCGGTATTGAGAGTTTCCAGAGGTCGCCTGCCATGGTTGCTGATGGGTATGATAGGAGCAGGGCTGTCGGCAAAAGTGATTTACTCATTTGAGGAGGTCTTGCAGAGCGCCGTTGTGCTGGCTGCTTTTATCCCGATCGTAATGGCGACGGCCGGGAATGCAGGCATTCAGAGTTCGGCAATCGCCGTGCAGGGCCTGGCAGCCGGCGACATTTGGACGGGCGATATTCGCAGGCGATTCCTTAGAGAACTCGCTGTTTCGATAATCAACGGCTTGTTGCTCGCAGTAGCTATGGCCATCGGCGTCTATCTCTTTTTTGGATCAGGAGAGACAGCGGAACTTGCATTGACGGCAAGTCTCACCATCGTTATCGTCATCATACTGGCAACCGTGATAGGCGCAATGGTGCCGCTGATACTCAACAAAGCTGGCGTCGATCCCGCCCTGGCGACAGGACCTTTCATTACTGCTACTAACGATGTGCTTGGTATCGCCGTCTTCTTTCTACTCGCAACCTGGCTCTATCTATAGGAGCGCTAACCGGCCGTCGTTGCAGGCGGCTGGGCGTTGTACTTTGAAGGACACTTCACCAGAATGTGCTCCGCGACGAAGACATCATCAGTCGGATGACCCTGCACGACCAGCTTCTCTGCGTCTTCGAAATTGGCTGGCTTGGGATTAGCGTATTCGACTTTACGAATGACACCGGTCTCATCTGCCATATAAAATGTCAGCAGATTCGTGTCCGCATCGTACTTAATCTCACGGTTGTCGACCCACTTGCCAACAACATGAGCGTCGGAACCACTTTCTTCGGCCTCCTCAAACGTCATATAGCCGCCCACCTGCTCGCTAAAGTTGAGTAGTAGAAGGCTAGTGAAGCCAATAAGCAAGATCAGGCCGACTATAGTTTTCAGATTCATGATTCTCTACCAGGTAAGGGACACATCGCCCCAGAGCTAATGTTATCGGCCGTTAAAATGACCTAATCAATACTTCGTTCCAGGCGATCAAGTTTTCGATCAGTACGGTGCAGAAAGAAGAGGATTCCGAACCAGATAATCAGGACTACTCCAAGAACGACAAAAATTTTATCATCCGAGAGCATGATTCCTTCAATACCGCTCGGTTGAGATGTTGGCACTTCGGTGTTTGCCCAAACGCTGTCATATGCTGTCGTCTGAGCAGTCGAATCCTGTTCCATATTACGACTGTTTTCTAGTTTTTTGCGTTAATGTTCGCTTTCAGTATGCCCAGGCGGACGCGCTGCCGGTAAAGCAGCCAGGCGAGAGCAATAAATCCGAGTACGGCCGGGTAAAACACAGCTCTCATGATGGGAGCAGTTATTTCACTGAAAGCCGGATTTCCCTCAGCACCGGGGTGCAGGCTCTGCATTCGTCTCGGTAACACATAGAGGAGAAAGGGTACTGTAGTTGCTGCGATGAGATTATACACGGCCGCAATGCGCCCTCTCTTCTCGGGGTCGTCAATTGTAGACCTCAGGAAGAAGTAGGCTGCATAGATAAGAAGTTCGACGGCGGCCATAGATTGCCGGGGATCGGAATTCCACCACACGTCAGTACCCTGGTACCAGGTGAACTTTGCCCATAGTATGCCAGTCGACAATCCGAGCAGGCCGAAGACAAAAGCGACCCGGGCAGCTTCGGTAGCTCTGATATCTGTAACGATTGTACCCGAGGCAAGATGGCGCACAGAGTAGACCGCAGAAACAACCACCATGGACATCATGGTGAACCACATCGGGACATGAAAATATAGATTCCTGGCAGTATGCTCCAGGATACTCATCCGCGGGATCTCAAGAAGGAACGCGCCAAGGATTACTGCTGTCAGCCATGCGACAATAAGCGTCCGAATGACTTTATACTTAGTGCCGGTAACGGGAGGAAGTATCTTATCCATAAGTCAGTCTTTCCACACGAAATCAAATAGTAACACAGAGGCCGTAATAACTGCTCCGGCGTAGGCCACGAGCGTCGCAAGGTCTGTCCGGACAGCAAGCCATGATCCTCTCACATCCAAAGCGACAACGGTTGCATGCACAACAGAGAGGAGGAGGGGAACCAGGATGGGCAGCAACAGCACCGGAAGCACCGACCCGCCGTTTCCGGTACGCGCAATAATCGCCGCGAGAATTGTCGTTGCTCCCGACAATCCGATAGAGCCCAACAGCACAGTTAACAAAAAGACAGGCCAGTTCGCTATATCCGCATTCATAAAGATAACAAATGACCCCATCGCCAGAATGTTCGCTACCAGTATGAGTATCAGGTTGAAGAAGAGCTTTCCAATAAATACTGCGCTCCCGGGAACGTGAGTTTGTAGAAGGATAACCGTGCGTCCTTCTTCTTCAGCAATAAACGCTCTGCCCAATCCAGACGATGCGGCAAAGATGATTATGATCCAGTACAAGGCAGCAATGACTGCATCGGATACTGCCTCTCGACCAAGGGCAAACACGAGGAGCATTACAGCGCTTAATACAAATAGGACGAGGAGATTGACACCAAAACGATTCCGCCATTCTATGCGGGCATCCTTGAGAAAGATTGCCAGCATCGAGCGCATCCAGCCGGACTGTCGCAGTTCCATGATATCAGTAGTCGAATCAGTCACGTGATATTGCTGTGCCCTCAGGTAGTGGGATGAACTCGCCAATCATAGCGATCTCGGTTTCGAGGTTGTAGCCTGAATGATCGCGCACCACCTCTTGTACATGGGCGATTAACGCGACGACGTCCGCTGCGCGAGCGTCTCCTGTGTTAATCATTATGTTCGCATGTCGGTTAGTGATGACTGCGCCTCCGATGCGCGTGCCCTTCAGGCCAGCTGCATCGATCAATCTACCGGCACCGATGCCTTCTATCTTTTTGAAGATCGACCCGGCGCTTGGCTCCGTATCAAGTGGAGGGTGTCGTTCTGCTCTCCACTCCAGGTTCGCAGCCATTATCGATCGCATCAGATCTTCGTTAGCGGGTTTAAGTTTGAACCGGGCTGAAATAACAATATCGGCCGTGTCGTGGAGGGTTGAATAATCATATCCAAAATTGAAGTATTCAGCATCAACGACCTTACGCCGGCCATCCTCCGTCAGAATCTCAGCACTTTCTACAACTTCTTCGATGAAGATGGTACGCTCACGTTCTGGCGGGGGTGATAGAAAATGCAGATTCTGCCAGAGGGCACCACCCACCGTTGACGGGATGCCTACAAAATGTTCAAGCCCGGAAAGACCGGCCGAAACGCATTGCTCAATGAGGTCTGGATAGATAATAGCACCACTTTCTACGGAAACGATACCAGTAGATTGGTCGATTCGGACGTTGTCCGCACGATTTCTGATTACCAGGCCCCGGTATCCGGCATCGCCGACGAGGATGTTAGCGCCGACACCGAGTAGGAAAAAGGGGATACCAGTGCTTCGAGCCCAAGATACAATTTCGATAAGCTCGTCTCCGGTCGTAGCCTCGACGAAGTAATCTGCTACACCACCAATCTTGAATGTCGTGAACGGTGCCAGTGCGACATTATTCTTGATCCGCCCGACGCCGATGGAGGCCTCCAGGATCTTAATTGAATGGTTCAGGTCGTCGATGGTCAAGTCCTCAAGAACAGGAACGTAGGCAGTTCTAACGGCGAATTATGCTCCAAAATATGCATACGGCTCAAACTATGGGCGTCTGTACCGGAGAAGCTCGCAACTTTTCTCTATTTTCACTGGATAAATGACCAACGCACCTACCACTCTGAGACTTTAATGGCAAACAATTATCCCAATGTAACCAAGGCAGCCGCTCGATTTGGCATCATAGGCCTGGTGACACTAGTCATTCTCCTGATAGTAGGCGGAATGATGTCTACAACGGTCCGATCAGGAGAAAGTGCTGTCCGATACTCCGTGTTCGGCGGTACTAACCTCGAGACTACGTTCGGCGAAGGCTTGAAAATATATCCGCCCTGGGTAACACTGATCCATTATGACGTTCGAGTTCAGGAGAAGCTGGAGCAACTTGAAGCGCTCTCCTCTAACGGGCTGACGATTGCAATGGATGTATCGATTCGATGGCGACCGGAAAATGCCAAACTGCCACTTCTCCATACTACATTCGGGACAGATTATTACCGCAAGCTCGTCCAGCCAGAATTGAGATCAGCTGTACGTGAAGTAGTCGGGCAGTATACTCCCGAAGAATTGTATTCAAGCAAGCGATCGGAGCTACAAACTCAAATTTACGATCGCGTCGAGTCTGCCGTCTCCCCGAACTACGTTGAGATCAGTGCCGTCCTGATCCGAGATGTCCGCCTCCCTGCACAGATCAAAGCGGCAATTGAAAACAAGCTACAGGAAGAGCAGGAAGCCGAACGATACGAATACACAATTGCGAAAGAGCGACTCGAAGCCGAGAGGAAGAAAATTGAAGCTGAAGGACAGGCCGAGTACCAGCGAATAATCACCCAGAGTTTGTCTACTACGTTTTTACGTTACAAGGGAATCGAGGCGACGCAGGATCTTGCGACGTCACCGAACGCCAAGACAGTAATTATTGGGTCGGGAGGTGACGGTCTCCCAATTATTCTCGGCAACCAGTGATTGAAAAAAACTTAAAGAAGAAAAGTCGCAAGTCTGCCAACGTAGAAAGCGATTTCTTTTCCAGGGTTTGGGCTGTCGTCGAAAGAATTCCTGCAGGACGTGTGACCACATACGGCCATGTAGCAGAATATCTGGGATCGAAGAGTGCTGCTCGTACGGTTGGCTGGGCGATGAGAGCAGCGAAGGGTACTTCACTTCCTTGCCATCGGGTAGTCAATCGGTTTGGAGCCCTGAGCGGACAGCGTTCTTTCGGAGGTCCTCACGTCATGGAGGATCTCCTGCGGTCGGAAGGTGTCGAGTTTGGAGATGACGGCTGCGTCGACCTCGATAAGCATCTCTGGATTCCCGGTTAGCGCTAATCACGGCGCGGAAGTCTGCCAAGTCTCCGTCGGATTGCTCGCCAGGAGACCTTTGGTACAGCCGTGAGAATATCCAGGATAGAGTAAAAGGCAGGGTCGAGGGCACGCAATCTGGAATTGATCGTCTCCATGTCTTCGGCCCAATCGGCGAGTTCGTCGATGCGACTCTCTAACTTGCTATTTGTCCGGGACAACTCCTGTGATCTCGCTTCTGCTTGCGTGAGCTTTGACTGGACCTCCTCACGTCGTTTGGACAGCTCCTCTATCAACATCGGGTGAGCAATTGATACAGGTGAGTTGTTATTCCCGGGAAAATATTTTTGCAGTGAGGGATAGTCGTGGATCGCTTCTCTTTTAACATAGAGCAAGATGTTTTGAGCATACCACCAATCTACTGTCGGGTCTTCCCACATGTAAGGGCGCAGGCAGTCTACGCAAACGTAACCCCGACTGGCGAATTTCTCCTGCCAGTACGTTGGCCACTGCTCATTCACGTGGTGCAGTCCTCCTTGATTCGGGACGGCCGCCGAAAACAGGATGACTTTGCCGGCCGATACGAGGGATTCAACAAAAGTGTCGGCAGACTTTTCAGGAAGATGTTCGGCAACTTCGAGCGATACCACAAGATCGAATCTTTTATCTACGCGAAACGGAGATTGTAAGTCTGCCTCTTGGAATTCTCTAGCCGGGATCTGCAATTCTTCAGGCTGAATCCAGGGTCCGTCAATTCCCAGAATCCTTGTTATTCCGTGTTCCCGAAAAACCGAGAGCCAGCTCCCGTCTCCACATCCGAAATCGACAACGCTTTTCGGGCCCGTCAATGCAAGTACTTTCGGGACGATACTTCGAGCCGATTGCAACGCTCCGGGCCGGTGCCTGGTATAATATTGCTTATCGTAGTCATTCATCGTTAATGCCTGCCTCAGGCTTGATATAGGAGCGTCCCCGTCCAGAAAGGCTAATGTTTCTCAGATAGAAGATGATACCGGAAAAACATCCAGTCAACTCGGATACAATGGTTTTGTATCGCTGCTTTTGGTATCCGCGGGCGCGATTCACGATGAGTTTCAAATAATACCAGGGCAATGTTAAAAACAGACGTCGCAAGTTTCCCCAGTGTCGATGTCTTTCAAATTGAATGAGCAACGCTGCTACATGCCCGCGCATATAGTTGTGCAGTTGATTCTTCAGCCGGTTAAAGTCCTGTCGATGCGTATGAAAAACGACGGCAGCCGGTTCGTACCGACATTTACCTCCATTTGCGAGAATCCTGTACCAGATCTCCGAGTCCCCGCTACAACCGGCAGCGCCAACATCGAGTCGCACATCGAACAATCCTATCTTGTCAAAAACTTCTCGCCTGAAAGCCATGTTGGCTCCTGCCCCGATTTCCCATGCGGGCACACCTTCCGCTATGTACTTTTGAAAATATTCGTCGTTGAAGTCACGGGCCAGATACCCTCGATTAAATCCCCAATGCTTTTCGAATATGTCCTGAGCTTCGGAGTCCAGTTCAGTTGGAATTACTAATCCTGTAATAGCGTCTGCACCGCTAGCAAATCCTTTCACAATTCGTTGAACCCACGATGTTGGGACGGTGACGTCATCGTCAAGAAATGCGACGATCTGTCCACTGGAGTGCGTCACTCCAGCGTTTCGCGCATAGTCGAGTCCTGCCCGAGGTTCCAGGACGTATCGGACGTCCGGCATGGTCGCAACAAGGGCTTTCGTTTCGTTCGATGTAGGCGCGTTGTCAACTACAAGGACTTCAGTTGGCGCAGGTTGTAGTTGGCGAACTGACCCCAGACAACGCGCTAGAAACTCCGGACGGTCGCGCGTGCAGATGACAATGGATATTGACTCATCAATAGTGACATCGGCATCTGAAACACGTCGAAACTGGTGCAGGGGCTTTTCATAGACTGCGAAGCCTCCGTCTTCAGTACCATCCCAGAGCCCATCCGATTCGTTTTGATTTCGAAGGTAATTTGAGACTGCCGGTGTGATGGTTTTCGCAATCGTTTCCCTGACATCTCTCGACTCCATGGGTAGCCACGACGAAGGAAATCTAATATCGCCCAGCGGAATCGACCGCCACCAAAGAAATGCGAAGACCCCCTGCTTATCATCGGACGGCTCAAGTCGTGGAATGCATTCGTCAAGCTGGATGTGTTTTACTTCCCAGGGTCGATACAATTCAGGCACCAAGCTTAATGCGCTCGACCCTCTTTGCCGAACGACCATATTCACCACAGAGACCGACGATGCCGCCGATCGTTTCGGAAACTACCATCGAAGCAGGGAGGCTATGACGGCCAAGCAGACTTTTGGCAAGTTGCCTGAACTGATTCTTGAACCACCAGGCGACAAGCCGACGAATGCGTGGTCGTTGTGCCTGATCGTTCTGATAGGTCTTGGCAATGAATGCCATCGTCCCGGTGCCCCAGCTACGATACTGCTTTCGCAGCGCCGTCATCTCCGTCCGATGTCGATGGTATACCATAAATGATGGTTCGTAGACTATGTCACGCCCATGTTGCACAACGCGATAAAAAATATCGTGGTCTCCGCCGCCAGGCAATGGAGCACCGGTATCCAGAGCATTGTCGAATCCATGAATATCTAGCAGTACCGACCGTCGGAAGGCCATGTTTGCACCTACTCCGAAAATGCCAGTGTTACACGGGTAGTAAATATCATCAGGTCGTGCAGGTTTATAATGGACGCGACGAAATCCACGCCGGAATCCACCTCGTTCCTCGAAAAGTATCTGAGCTTCCGTATTCAACTCGAGTGGCAGCACTTGTCCAGTGTAGGCGCCCGCATCGGGGTGGTCGTTGATAGAGGAGAGTAGTCCCCTCAGCCAACCCCGATCGATTACGACGTCGTCATCCAGGTACGCGATGATGTCTCCTGTTGCAACAGATAGTGCTCGATTGCGTGCGAAATCAAGTCCTGCCAGGGGTTCACAATGGTAGATAACATTTTCATATTTGCTGACAAGATGCTTCGTCGAAGCATCAGACGGATTATTGTCTACCACGATGATTTCTATGACCGAAGCACTTTTTGCAGCGTGTACCTGGATTGATTCCAGACATCGTTCCAGCAGTTCTGTTCTGTCATGCGTGCAAATAGCAATAGTTAGGGAGTGTTCGTCCTGGTGAGTCGAGGTGGTCCGCGGTTGCTCGAAGTTGAGTTCTGCGGCGATATTTGTTTCGAGAATGCTGTACTGGGTTCGCTCTCGCAGGCTGGACTGTAATTCGTCGATATCGATGATGTTTTCGGAGCCAAGAGATTGGAGGCGAAAATCAACCGGCCTGTCTCGATAGCGCACGGTTATTCCGAGGCCTCTGACATCGTCGGGAATTTGCAAAGTGCTGACAGGAGACGTGAGCTCAATTTCCAATAGCTGGTAACTCATCACCGGCGTACTCGAAAGATTTCATCGTCGAACTGAAGTTTGTGCAGCTGTGCAAACATGTCGTCATTTTTAATCAGGTAATCAAACTTTCCTACAGCGCGTACTTTTCCCTCGTCGAGAAGGATGATACTATCTGCATTCTTGATTGTCGATAGTCTGTGCGCAATAACAACAATCGTACATAAACCCTGCAATGCATCCAGAGCATCCTGCACGATTCGTTCGGCGATACTGTCAAGGGCATTGGTTGCCTCGTCGAGAATGAGAAGCTCAGGTTTACGAACAAAAGCGCGCGCAAGCGATATTCGTTGTTTCTGACCACCGGACAAGCGTGTCCCACGATCTCCTACTCTGGTGTGATAACCGGAAGGAAGTGCAGAAATAAAATCGTGCGCGCCGGCCCGCGTTGCTGCATCTAATACCTCGGCTTCAGTGATATCGGAGCTCCCATAGGCAATGTTCTCGTAGACAGTCGTGTCGAACAAAAACACCTCCTGACTCACCAGGGAAATCTTGTTTCTCCAATCTTGCAGGTTCAACTCAGTTAACGGCACGTCGTCAATCAGAATTTGACCGTGTTGAGGGTCATCGAGACGCAGCAGGAGTCGTATGAATGTCGACTTACCCGCTCCGGACGGTCCTGCCACAGCAACCACCTTTCCAGCAGGGACAGTCACATTAATATGTTCAAGAGCGCTTTCTGACGATGATTTGTACTTGAAGCTGACATCATGAAAGCGGATGTCGTTACGAAGCTTCGAAAATGGTTTTTCTCCGGACGGCACATAGATTTTGCCTGCCGGACTCAAAAGTCTGGTTACTTCGCGAACGGGTACAGTGAGTGATTCGAGAGCGACGACAGCACCATCTAACGCCTTGATCTTCGGCTGTAGTCTGTAGAGGATAAAAATGAAAACAAGGAGCGCTGGCAGGTTCTCCACGTGTAGGGGGGCGGTGATCAAGAGCGCTACAATGAGGGTTGCTGCCAGCAGTTCGTGAACCGGGTTCACCAGGCC
>CBDUKH010000053.1:0-24049 GCA_965367755.1 uncultured Rhodothermales bacterium | reverse complement strand
ATTCCTGTCCTGATCTCCAGAAGCCGTACGGTCGGAAAGATTACCTTCTACGGTTTCCTGGTCGTTTCCACGTTGTCCGTACTGGTATCTGTGACCAATGTGAATGTCGTAAAACTACTGGGGAGACCCTTTAACTATCAGTGGCTGTACTACTCTGATTTCCTGGGAAGCACAGAAGCAAAGACAGCAATGGCGGCAAACAGCTCCGTCACTTTTTCTCTGGATACATTTCTTATTTGTACCTCGGTGCTAATTCTCTCTTTCGCTTTCATAAATATTGCCAGAGCCGTTCAATCGAATCGACTCTCGAAATATGTCATCTGTTTTATGATGCTGCTTTTACCTTTGTCCGTGCTCGGTTTCTCGCGCGAGATTGAAAGTTTGGGAATTGGAAAAGGAAGACTAGAAAATCCGGTCAGCTCGTTCTTGTCGTCTATGATCAATGCCAGGGGAACGTCTTCCCTTTATTCCATGCGTGTACCTGAAGGGATAAACTATCTTGACAGTGTACCGGTTGATTCAAGTGTGCTGGCGACATACAATTTTTCGGTCAAGATCGAAAACGTTCTGCTCATCGTACTCGAATCTGCCGGCGCCGAATATTTTGATTTGTACGGCGGGAGATACGCCGTCACCCCCAATTTGAACGACCTCTCAAAACATGCTGTCGTATTTGAAAATGCCTACGCGCACGCTCCCGCCTCGAGTAAATCGTTGGTATCAATTCTTTGTGCCAGCTATCCGTGGATTTCATACAAAAGCTTAACCCAGGAGCACCCCGGATTTATTCAGCCGTGTATCAGCTCTGAACTAAAGCAGCTCGGCTTAAGGACTTCGTTTTTTACGTCCAGCGACCTCCGATATCAAAACGGTAACGAATTTGTTCGGCACAGGGCCTTTGACGTCGTTGAGGATTATGCAAATATCCAGTGTGACAAGAAGTTCAGGATGGAGAATGGAGAGTATCAGTTTGGCGACGGGGTCGATGACGAATGCGCGTTTCAGCGATTCGCCAGTTGGGTCGAAGAGGACCGTTCTACACCCTTCTTTTCGGTGCTATGGACCATGCAAGCCCACTACCCCTACTTTCTTTACGGCCAGGAAAAAAGATATGGCGTTGATGACCCGAATTTCAATCGCTATTTGAATATCATCCACCACTACGACAGGGTGATTGGAGATGCAATCACATTATTACAAGAAAAGGGTCTGTTTGAGAATACGCTTGTCGTGGTCGTCGGCGATCATGGAGAATCGTTCGGACGGCACGGGCAATTTGGCCACGGTTCAAAGATATATGAGGAAAACCTGAAAGTGCCGCTTATTTTTATTAATCCTCAACTTTTCAGCGGCTCTAGAACTTCATCACTAAGTGGCTTAAAAGATATCGCACCGAGTATTTTTGCGACACTGCAACAGCCTGCCCCGGAAGAGTGGCAGGGGCTTAACTTGTTTGGTTCGACCGGTCAGCAGCGAATCTTTTCATTTGCTCCCTGGTCGGAATATCTGTTTGGCTTTCGCGAGGGCAACATGAAATATATCTTCGACGAGACCAACAACCGCGTCGAGATCTATAACCTTGAGACGGATCCGCTGGAGGCGGTAAACATCGTTGACAGAAATCGGGAATTGGTGATGCCTGCACGTCAAAAGCTTGCTGCCTGGGTTCAGGATCAGGACGAGTACATCAGGGAGATAATCGACAGGCAAGAGTCTCCCGCATTCTAAACAGAGAACGGTTACGGGGGGACGAGTGTCCAGAAAGGTTAACCAGGACTTCGGACCATATTGAGTATTTCACCTTCGGGCGAGCAGGTCAGTTTACATAACCACAGCAGACATTTGCAGTTGACTTTGGTGCTGTATCGTCATCCTCTGATATCGACGGTTTGTCGGAGGCTACTTTCCGACGCGAACCTGTCCATACTTGCGGAGCTGATAGATCGAGGCCTTCATATCTTTCGGGACCTCGACAAGGAACGATAATGGCTCGCCGGTTTCTGGATGGTTGAACTCTATTGATTTTGCGTGCAACCCGAGGCGCGCGAGCAGCGGCCGTTCCTCCCGTTTCCCGGGCGTATAGTTGTGTTTGAATGACGAGAGAAAAAGGGGCGCTGAACTGCCGTACAATCCATCGCATAGAATCGGAATTTGCAAGGCAGCAAGGTGTGCACGGATCTGGTGCGTCCGGCCAGTGACGGGACGCGCCTCGACCAGGGAATAGTCGTCAAATCTATCCAGCTCCGCAAAATGTGTTTGGGATGGCTTCCCCGACGTCCGATCGACAATAGTCCGATGTCTGCGATCTCCATCCACACGAAGAGGGAGGTCTACCGTGACGGTCTCTGTCAGCAGGCTGCCCCGGACGAGTGCCAGGTACTTCTTCTCGACTGTTCCATTTTGAAACGCATCGTTAAGTGCTTTGTGGCTTTTTGCATCCTTGGCGACAACCATTACGCCGCTTGTCTCTTTATCGAGCCGGTGTGTAATAAAGATTTCCGTGTCACTGTCTTTGAGTAGCGACGCCACATGTGGCAGCTCCGGATTGTATCTATCTGGAATAGAAAGCAGGCCTGAAGGCTTATTTATGACAGTGATGTAGTCATCTGAGAAAAGGAGATCGAGTTGCTGTCGCTTCATTGGATAGTAATTTTGGTTTCCTTCGGCGTCGTCACTAAAATGAGGGCACGGTTTTCGCCTATCAGGTTCGAAAGGACGACCACAATTTCTTTTACAGACAACAGGAGTACAAGTTTATGTCAGGATTAATGGATATGCTGGCCAGCCAGGTGGGTGGAAATGTGTTAGAACAGATTTCTGGTCAGATTGGAGCCGACAAAGGAACCACGGAAAAAGCAGTGGCGGCAGCCCTGCCAGCCCTTATCGCCGGACTCGCACGAAACGCGAACAAGTCCCCGGATGGTGCCGCTTCCCTCGCCAAAGCTCTCGAACGCGACCACGACGGTGGCCTACTTGAAAATCTTTCGGGAATTCTGGGTGCGGCTCAGGGCTCAAGCGGTGGACTTGCATCCCTCTTCGGTGGTGGCAATGACTCCGGCGGTGGACTCGGAAGCCTTATCGGTGCTGCAGGTTCATTACTCGGAGGAGGATCAAAAACAGTCAACAAGAAAAGCGTTGACGGTACCGGGATCCTCAGACACGTTCTCGGTGGCAAACAAGCCGCAGTGGAGAACGGTGTAAGCAAGGCAAGTGGATTGGACATGGCTCAGGTTGCTAAGTTACTTCCCGTCCTTGCTCCTATCGTCATGTCAGCTCTCGGAAAAGTCAAGAAGCAGCGTAACATGGGCCCCGGCGATCTTGCCGGAATGCTGGCTCAGGAAACCGATGAAATAACTAAACAGACTCCAGCTGGAATGGGTGGGTTGATGGATCTGCTCGACACCGACAACGACGGACAGATAGCGGATGACCTGGCAAAGTTTGGCGCCCTAGCTGGCGGCGCGGGTCTCCTCAAGAAGATGTTCGGCAACAAGGAATAGTCGTTTTGTTATCGGTCTCCCTCCATCGACAAGTATTCGGTGGAGGAGACTGACTGTAAACATGTCGGTCCAGTGCCAGTTATGAGAAGCGTCGTTTGTAAAAACGACGCTTCTTGTTCCTACAGGAATTTGTGCAGCTTTAAGCTCCGCAACAAATGATCGGCTTCTGTCCCGGTTGCCCATGTAGCCACCGTAGGCGGCGCTGGAAACCCAAAACGTTGTTTTTCTCATCAGGAACAGCTCATGAAAACTCGCATTGCGTACGGCATCTGTCGAGTTCCATCTGCGCATATATCCTAGTCGCCTCGGATCACCGAGCGCACCATCGAGAAGCGGTGACTCACACCACACCCTGTCCGAATACTGCGACGATCCCTTCACCCGCGGGTCCTGATAGTTAGCGAACGGCAACGTGCCGTCGTATATCCCGACGTGGTCCAGATAACCGGGAAACCTTGTTGCCAGCAATGCTGCCAGGTGCCCGCCCAACGAAAACCCGACGGCAGTTCTCTGACCTTCGGTAATATTCGGGTAGCGGTTTTCAATAGTCGGGATGAACTCGGTAGTGAGATACGTCCAGAACTTACCGGTGCCGATTCCTCGCTCGCCAATACCGGCGCCAACCATATCGATCCCAAGTGAATGCACCGCATTGTTCGAACTGCTGATTCCCGGCATGATAAGGAGGACAGGAGGGAGCAGTCCTCGTTCAATCAGCATATCGATATCTTGAATCGCCGTAGAAATACCACGGCTCCCATCTTCAGCCACATTAACCCATTCGCGCTCGTGACCTCGGAAAAGGTATGCGATCGGTATCGAGTCCGTCCGGGAGAAATCCGGCGGTTCGTATACATAGAACGGCTTGGTGATACCGAGTACGCTTGACCGAATCCTCCGGCAACGCAACGACCCCGCAAGGTTCTCGTGATGCCTGAGAATACCGGCTTCCGTCGGTCTCCGTTTAGACATGAGTTTCCTGTTCGGCGGGCAGGCGATTCGGCGCCTTCGTCAACGAAGCGATGGCACTGGAGTAAAAGTTGGGAATGATGGTTTGATGCGTGATTTCCAGATAATCCGGATCATCGAGCCTGTCCATAATCTGGTTGTATTTCTCAACAGAGTGCTTCGCAATGGTAGCAGTCCGACGCTCAGGTTTTTCAAAGTGTATCTTCATCCCCGGTGGATCCGCTTCAGGATGAAATTGAACACCGACCATCTCCTCGGAAATACGGATACCCATTATCGCTCGTTCGTACTCGGTATGTGGGCGCTTCTTTTCGAGCGCGATAATCTGACCACCAAGTTCTTCAAGTAGTGCCAGGTCCGGATTAAGTACCTGATAACTTCGGAAATCTGCGGCATAAAATGGATCGGGCAGCCCGGAAAAAAGTGAGTCATTCATGCCAGCGGCCGTCTTGTGCACTTTAAGAATCCCAAACGACGGCGAATGCCTTTTCGTTATCTCGGCAACCTTGAAATAACGGCACATCATTTGAAACGAATGGCAAATAAACAAGACATGTTTTTTCTGATGCTTCGCCGTCGTCGGCTCACTATTATGCTGTACGACTTGACGTAACCATTCAAAGTAGTTTTTTTCCCACTCGTGACCTTCTCCCTCAAACGGACTCCCCGGGCCTCCAGACGAAAGATAGACATCGTACTCGAGGCCAGGAACGGCGGCATCGACACGGGTGTCAAATCTGTCGAAGGCGATGTCCAACTCTGGATGCTGTGCACGAAGAGTATCTATGGATTCCGTGATGGCGCGGATTCCTTCGTTAGCAATTCCATCGTACAGATCGATGAGAGCGATTCTGATTTTCTTGGGCATAAAAGATTACTAGTAGCGTAGAATAAACATTGGTAGGCTACCGCCGCCGGCCGTTACATTTGCCAGATTAGTCGCGCTAATTCGTGTGAGACACCCGCCCATGAGAGGGCCGTTCAGATACGGGTCCAGATCTATTACTGTAGGGACACGTTTCCAGGTGCCATCCGTTTTCAGGATAAATGGTTCTCTATGAATATCGACTATTTCCTGGACGACGTAATTTGAGGCCAGGGCGCCCGCAATGGCATCGTCCCATTCCGATTCGCTCGCCTGAAAGCCCAGTACAACTCCTTTGCCACCGTACTCATCATTTGGCTTGATAACAAAATGGGCGCGGTTCTTTCGGATAAAATCTACCAGGTCAACAGGTAGTCCCCGGAACGTAGTGGCCTGTTGGCGGAGCTTACGAGTCCACGGAACATGATTCGATATTGCTGACAGCTGCCGACTGTTCAAGACATGTGCATATTTCTCGTCCGTCAGGAACGCAAACAGCGCCTTCTTGTGCACCAGTTTCGTTCGGAAGCTATTCAGATAGCACGTCTTCTGTGCACGGTATCCTTCCAGGAATGCCTTGCAATCATCCTTCATGGCATAGTACTCGTTCATGAGTAGACGCCGATACAAGATGTCTATTTTTTTGCCGTTTGCGTAGATCCAGCCATCGCGGCATTCGAGTTTGCGGGGGTCAGAAATCTCACAGACATGACCCATGCGTTCGAAGTATGCTTTGATCAACCTGAACTCATGGATCGTCGGTACATCCAGGTCGTCAACGATTGCAATGCTTGGGATTTCGTTACTACCGTCGAATTGTTCGTGGTAGATTTGTAGAAGAGCGTGAGCCGTATGCTCAAGCGGAGAAACAAAACGAACCGGAAATCTCTTCTCGAATTTCTTGAAGATGTCGAGCTGTCTGTAGATGCGACCGAGTTCAGCTGTGTACGCAATTCCTGCTGGCACTTCACCGTTGACCTCGACAAACTTAAAACCATCGGTCGTAACGAATGAGTCCATGCGGGCCGTGGCGGCCAGACGAATTATTTTCGTCGGGATCGCGGCAAGTTCGATCTCCCAATCATCCATACCGAGTTCTTCGCGGAGGATTGTCTCATCCGTAAAGAATGCGGCTGCGATGCGGAGTATCGCCTGGCGGATCAAGTATACAACGTCCTGCACATCCGTATAAAACGGCTCAGTCATGAACGTTGGTCGAAGGCTGTTTGCCAGCGGGCGGCCTCCGAAAAGAACGTCGTTGTCGTGCTGCAGCTGCAGCAGCTGTTCGAGCTGCGCGTCCGCGAACGACAGGTCGCCTTCAATTAGAGAGTTATAGTGCTCTATAGCACTATCGAGATGAGTGCTCATGGCGATTCATCGAACATAGTGGGAGAAAATTGCAGGACCGTTACCGACTACGACTTCAATGCGTTGTCTGGGGAGAACCGCTTTTTCTTTCCCGGCTTGAGAGCCTTCTTTACCAGGAAATCAGATACTTCTTTTACGACCCACACAAAGTTATCGTACCCGACCGAATGATAGTCTGCATCAGGCGCCGGGTTCATGAAGTCGATCGCATACGGCACACCATCGCGAACGGCAAACTCCACTGTGTTCATATCGTATCCAAGTGCCTTGCAGATCGCCAGTACATCGGTTTCGATTTTGGCAAGCAGATCCGGATCGGCTGCATCTTTCGGGATGTCTTTATATCGAAGGTGTGGCTCGGCATCGGGGTTGTAAGGCATGATGTGTACCGCCTTCCTTCCAATACCGTAACATCGAAAGTACGATTCGAACTCTATGCCCTCCTGTAACATCATACAGTCGGTTCCAGACTTATCGTAAGCGGCAAAAACCTCTTCGGGTGAGTTTACTTTCGTGACGCCGCGCCATCCACCACCATCAAAAGGTTTCAGGAAAGCAGGAAAGCCGACATACTCAAAGATCCTGTTCCAGTCGATCGGGTACTTCAGGTTGCGGAAAGATTCAGCGGTGGTGTTATCCGGATGATCTTTGTGTGGAAGGATCACACTTTTAGGGACGGCAACATCAGCGGCTTCGGCTATAATATTGTCGATAAACTTGTCATCTGCGCTCCACCAGAACGGGTTATTCACAACGTACGATCCTTTCAGGGATGACCACTTTAGCCAGGACCGGTAAAATGGTACTTCATGTGAGATGCGATCGAGGATGACATCGTATTCCGCGTCATCATGCATCGTCACAGCATCGAGTTCTACAAAACAACACTCGACATTTTTGTCTGCATAGCTCTCATTGATGTATTCAATAACAGCCTCCGGAAATGATTTCTCCATTCCCCGAAGAATGCCGATCTTTTTAAGCTTTTCTTTGCTCTTGGCCATTTGTACTGACTATCTCTAGATAATATGATATCGAATTTGTTGACGCCACCACGGCCAGTCGTGACCGAAGGCGCCCTGAATTACTTCTGCAGAATGCGGAATTGACTTGGCGTGAAGAATGCCACTCAAGTGTTCGTTCTTTTCTTTGCACGGATCGAATTCTCCGTACGAAAGCACAATCTTGTTTCTACGAATTGTTTCGAGCGTGTCATGATCGGAGAGATTCGGGAGGTAGTCGGTTGGATTACTGAAGTAAACGTTGTCGTCATAATATCCATCCATAAAAGATTTGATATCATACGCTCCGCTGAGTGCGACAAGTTTGCCAAAAAGGTGCGGGTGTTTGAATGCAAAGTTTGCAGCATGGTATGCTCCAAAGCTCGCACCCGAGGATATGATGAACGACTGACCTGTAAGATGTTGGATGAAGGGCACTACCTCGTTTACAATGTAATCCTCGTACTGTTGGTGTCTGCGAATGCGGACCTGTGGATGAACATTCTTGTTATAGAAGCTTTCGCCGTCTATTGAGTCCACACAAACAACCCGGTTGTGTCCGGCCTCTATTTTGTCTGCCAAAGATTTGATCATTCCGAAATCTTCCCATTCGAAATAGCGACCAAGGCTACTCGGAAAGACGAGAAGGGGGATTCCACTGTGACCAAAGACGAGCATTTCCATATCTCGCCCGAGGCTTGGACTATACCACTGCTTATATTCTCTATACATGGACCATCATTTTGCGAACCGCTGACTACGGATTGGTTCTTGTCGTGAAAGCAAACTTCCAAAATACGACGCGGCCGGTTAATAGTGCGTTTCGTAGTACCCTCGACACCCCTTTTTTAACGCATATTCTTTGTGAATGAGTGATAGCGAACCCAAATTCCACGAAACCCTGGAGGCCGACCTAGAAGGTACGATATTACTTGAGACGGTCCCTCGACAGGGTTTCGAAGGCAAAACGCTCCTGTTCTCCAACCCCGCGACGATACTTCACACAGGTCGCACGGATGAGGTAGTGGACGTTCTCGCTGAGATGGATGAATGGGTAGGCAAAGGCTACCACGTGGCCGGGTACCTGACATACGAGGCTGGACATGCCCTGCAAGCCGACCGGCAAACCCAATCTGAATCGCCGCTAATCTGGTTCGGCATCTACGACGACCCGATAGAATTTTCGAGAGAGTCGATCGATTCGCTCTTCTCGGAGAGAAACACCAGGAGTCCACTGAGTACGCCCGGTCGATTTGCACTGGATCGATCCACATACACGTCGCGCATTCACCAGATCAAACACCACATTCGGGAAGGCGATGTTTATCAGATAAATTTCACCGCCCCATACGTCTTCCCGGTCGAGTCAACTCCGCTGGATCTCTACGGGCATCTGCGCTCCAGGCAGCGAGTCGACTACGCCGCATACATTCGGACCGGAGAAGGTCACATACTTTCGTTATCACCTGAACTTTTCTTCGAGCGACGACGGAATGTCATTACGGCGAGACCGATGAAAGGAACCGCTCGTCGTGGCCAAACCGAGCTTGAAGATGCCCGCCTCCGGGAGATGCTCTCGCAGGATGCGAAGAACCGAGCCGAGAACCTTATGATTGTCGACCTGATTCGAAACGATCTTTCTCGAGTATGTGAGCCCGGCAGCATCAAGGTCCCATGGCTTTTCGATACCGAATTGTATGAGACCGTCATCCAGATGACATCCACAGTGACGGGTCGACTGCGAAGCAACGCGAGCTATAGTGACATCTTTCAATCAATTTTTCCATCGGGATCGATAACGGGGGCGCCAAAAAAGCGGGCCATGGAAATAATCTCCAATCTTGAAGAGTCACCACGTGGTGTTTACTGCGGGAGCGTCGGTTACATCTCCCCGAAAGAGGAGGCAGTATTCAATGTGGCCATTCGGACCATAGAAATCTCAGACGGAACCGGCAGAATGGGTATCGGCTCGGGGATCGTATGGGATTCCGTCGCGAAACAGGAATTTGACGAGTGCCTCCTCAAGGCCTCATTTCTGGGAGATACGTTGGCCGACGTGGAGGCAAATGTTGAGCCAGCTCACGCAATGGCTGGCATGAAGATCATCGAGACCATGCGGCTCGACGGTACGATTGAATTGCTGGATTTCCACATGCAGCGGATAATGAACTCGGCAGCATTCTTCGACTACCCGATCCCGCACCAAGCAATGCTCTCGGATCTGCTGTCGCTATCCAACTCCACCGGTCCTGCGCGCGTAAGGCTAACCCTGGACGAAGACGGTAACTATGAAATAACATCTCGACCGCTGGATTCCATACCTGAGATCCACAGGCTCACAATCTCGAACTTCCGCGTTGACCCGTCCAACGTATATCTCTTTTACAAGACGACGCGGCGGGAACAGTACGATCAGGATCTTGCCGATGCCCGACGGGCGGGGTTCGACGAGGTATTATATTTAAATAGTCGAGGAGAGATTGCGGAGGGCGCAATGTCAAATATATTTGTCGAGATCGATGACGAACTGTTGACGCCTCCGGTGTCGAGTGGCCTCCTGCCGGGAGTCTTCCGTAAGCATGTGCTACGGACCAATGCTCGCGCTCGTGAAGAAGTATTGATGCCAGATGATTTGAGGAAAGCCAGACAATTGTATATTTGTAATGCCGTCAGAGGTTTGCGTAAAGCAACACTCGCTGACGTGTCGGCCTTATCTGCATGAATTGACAAACAGACGTAACATTGAACGTAAATCTGGAACAGTATCGAGTCGTACCGAAAAGTGATTTCAAGCTGAAAGAGCGTGCACCGGATCATCTGGACCCTGGTATAGAGCGGGACGCTGCGGAAGAGGCCGTCCGCGACAATCGAAAGCAGCTTGCATCCCTGCAGGAGCGATTATATGCAGAGGGAGATCGGGCGCTGTTACTGGTTTTGCAGGCCATGGACACGGGCGGGAAGGATTCTACGATTCGGTCTGTGATGGAAGGAGTCAACCCACAGGGCTGTCGAATCTATGGGTTCAAAGCACCAACGCGACACGAACTCGACCGAGACTATCTGTGGAGGGTCCACAACAGAGTGCCTCCCAAGGGTCACATAGGTATTTTCAATCGTTCTCATTACGAAGATGTTCTCATCGTTCGCGTTCACGGGTGGGCCAGCCCCAAAGTAATTGAACAGCGCTACCGGCAGATAAATGAGTTTGAACAATTGTTGAGCCAGACCGGGACTCGCATTGTCAAGGTCATGCTCAACATCTCGAAGGAATACCAGTTGGAGAGATTGCGTCGGCGGTTGAGAAAACCGGACAAACACTGGAAATTTAATCCCGCGGATCTGGAAGAACGCAAGTTGTGGGACTCTTACATGGAATCCTATGAACTGGCCCTCAGTCATTGTTCGACGGAGGCATCGCCATGGTATGTAATTCCGGCTGAAAACAGATGGTATCGGAATCTGCTCGTCAGTCAGCTTCTTGTGGATACGCTAAGTGATATGGATCCACAGTACCCCGAACCCGATTTCAACCCGGCAGACTTTCCCCCAGAATCACTATCCTAAATAACAACCGCCCTAAATAATAACCGCGTCGAGGAATGGCAGAAGAACCAGGCAACAAGGAAGGCGAGTTTACCGCCGCGTATTCGGGACACCAGGAAGCATTTTCAGCATCCGACGAATTTCGCAAGCGCTCTCATGTTCAGTCGATGGACGAGTACCGGGCGATCTATAAGAAGTCGGTCGATGACAGTGATAAGTTCTGGGGTGATGAAGGCAGGAAGCTCGATTGGATTAAACCTTTCACCAAGGTAAAAAATACGAGTTTTGCTCCGGGCGCTGTCGACATCAAGTGGTACGAAGACGGTACATTGAATGCTTGCTATAATTGTGTAGATCGGCACCTGCCTGACCGGGCCGAGCAAACAGCAATTATCTTTGAGCCAGACAATCCCGATGATCCGTCACGACATATAACGTACCAGGAGCTGTACTTCTCGGTTTGTCGGTTTGCAAATATCCTCAAAAAACTCGGCGTCGAAAAAGGAGACAGGGTTACGATATATATGCCGATGATTCCGGAAGTCATGTTCGCCATGCTGGCGTGTGCACGGATCGGGGCGATACATTCTGTGATTTTTGCCGGGTTTGCTCCGGATTCGATTCGCGACCGCGTGCTGGATTGCGACTCAGACTTTGTGATTACAGCAGACGAAGGGATGCGCGGCGGCAAACCTGTCCCACTCAAAAAAAACGTAGACGCTGCGCTGGAGGAATGCCCGGACGTCAAAACAGTCCTCGTCGTGAAACGTACCGGCGCAGATATTGGCTGGAAAGACGGGCGGGACTTCTGGTATCATGATGAGCTCGAATCTGTAGCCGATGAGTGCGACCCCGTCGAGATGTCAGCCGAAGATCCGCTCTTCATTCTGTACACGTCTGGATCTACAGGTAAACCGAAGGGAGTGCTGCATACCACCGCTGGCTACCTCGTCTATACTTCGCTTACACATAAGTATGTTTTCGATTATTCCGATGGCGACATCTTCTGGTGCACCGCCGACGTCGGGTGGATAACGGGTCATTCATACATGGTATATGGCCCGATGGTGAACGGTGCAACACAGGTCTTCTTCGAAGGCGTTCCTACTTATCCGGACGCATCGCGTTTTTGGGCGGTAGTAGACAAGCACAACGTCAACATCTTTTATACGGCGCCGACAGCAATTCGGGCGCTCATGCGCCTCGGCGATGAGCCAGTGACAAAGTATTCCCGAAAATCTCTCCGACTCCTCGGCACTGTTGGCGAACCAATTAACCCGGAAGCATGGATGTGGTACCACGATGTGGTAGGGGATAAGCGGTGCCCGGTCGTCGACACGTGGTGGCAGACGGAAACGGGCGGCATCATGATAACACCGCTTCCAGGGGCTATCCCACAGAAACCGGGAAGCGCGACGTTTCCTTTCTTTGGTATCAAACCCGAAATCGTAAACAAGGACGGTGAAGTACTCGAAGGTGCTTGCGATGGCTTGTTAACGATAACAGATTCATGGCCGGGACAAATGCGGACCGTCTATCGAAACCACGACAGGTTTGAGAAGACATACTTTTCGGCTTTCAAGAACAGATATTTTCCTGCAGATGCGTGTCGACGCGATAAGGATGGCTATTACTGGATTACTGGACGCGTCGACGATGTTATCAACGTGTCAGGTCATCGCATCGGTACGGCGGAGATCGAGAGTGCCCTCGTTCAACATCCGCAGGTATCTGAAGCAGCTGTAGTGGGGTACCCCCACGAAATCAAAGGCCAGGGGATCTACGCATACGTGACGCTAAAGCAAGGCGTTGAGAGTACCAGTGAACTCGAAGCTGAACTCGTACAGTATGTACGCGAGCATATCGGCCCAATTGCAAAACCTGATTTACTCCAGTTTACTTCTTCGCTGCCAAAAACGAGGTCCGGCAAAATCATGCGCAGGATTCTTCGAAAGATAGCAGAGAACGAACCAGACAAACTTGGCGACACCAGCACGCTGGCAGATCCGTCTGTCGTCGAAGCCCTTGTCGAAAATCGGTTGTCCCGATAGCCGGTTCGTTTTTCGGAGTTCGAAAAATCCGGTTGACCCGATCGATGATCCGTCCCGGGCCAGTGTTGGTTCTAGGGAGTCAATCTCGTCGACATTTGCGGACTTTGAGAAGAAAGGTTGACGCTATAGAAGTCGTTGATCAGTTCCTCCAATGTAGCATTGTCGCCCGTCAAACCGATGCCTGGAGTTGTCACGTCCATTGTGAGTGCATCCCAGTCCGTTGACGTGACCGACAGGTAGAGCGTAGCCGGAGAATTGATTGCCCCGGACAACGGCGAAGGGCTCCAGTGGAGCGTACTTGGGTGGCCCCCGGAGAGAGTGGGGACAGAGTGTTTGCGGGCAAGGATGTGTCGGTACGTCTCTGTTCTCCGAAGAGTATCGGCGGCAATGTATGACCAGCCCGGATACCCGTACTCGTGACTGTTGACGGTTTCCCAACGCCAGTCGGACATCTCAGAGCCGAATCGCCCGGCAAGAGTAGACAGGGCGTCAACAAAATAACCGGTAGCCTTGGATACCGAGTCTGGATTAAGATTAATTATGTCGAGTCCACTCCTGTTCATGTTGACGGCCCACTCGTCGAGGATTGAGGCTGCTATACTTGACTTGCTGTAGGTGAAATCCCAGTTTCTCAAATACGAAAGGGCAGGAGAGACGTAGGGGGAAGCCATACTAGTTGTGTCGATAGAAGAGAGCAGAATTTGGGTCATTTGTTCGGCCCATGAACTCCGTACGTCGCGTGTTAAGTTTTCGTCGGCCCATTCCGGTTCAGAAGTGAGAGCAACGAGCCTTGAACGCAGAAACGGCGTCCACCTTGAATCGCCACTTACCCGGATGCGATTTCCAAATGCCGATGGGAATGCCTGGGTTCGCGTCGAAGACGATGAGTTACCGGTCTTGTCAAAGGTAATCGCATCCCCCGACCAAAGTTTGAATGCGCGCGCATCGAATTGATTGACCCAGGCATCGGCGTCAGAAGAGGGCATCAGGCCCTGCCATCTGAGGACGGTGCATTCAATTTCTGGAGTACCAGTTCCCGGGAAGAAAGATAGCTGAGCGGGTTCGCAGTCCTGGATCAGATCGCCGCGAATTCGTTTTCTCGACAACAATAACTCTTGACCCTCATGATTTACGATGCGGTCAAACGATATCTCTATTTCCGTAGAGTCGACGAGCCGTGTTTGAAAGAGCGCCTGACTCCGGGGCATGTGGGCAATTCCGTTGTCACCTACTTTAGTGAAGAGGCTGAACGGCGTGCCAAGTATCGTAATGTGCTGGGATGAGAGACCATTGTCGCCAGAGACCCGCACGGGAACGAGAAGGGGTACAGTCGAGGAGCCGACGACATATCGAACACCCGTCACCGTGGAGTCACCGTTTTGAACGCTCCAGGCAGAGCTGTTATTCAGTCCACCGACCTTGAGCCAGTCCTGAAGCTTTAGTGAGCTCCGGATGATTTTGTTTGATGCCGTTGAATCAGAATGAGAGAGGCGTTCGGATGCGCTGATCCATGCGAGCAGGTTTTCTATGGCTACCGAATGCCACGGCTCCCATTCCCCGGGACCTTCGTCGATGGCAAGGAATGATTCGTCTCGATAACTACGAGCGCGTTCGAACGCCCCGTTGATTCCATCTGAATAGGCCTGCAGAATAGCCGACGACCGCGGGCTTATTTCTGAAATGCTTTGGCGGGCAGAAGAAGGGATATCCAGAACTCGAACAAGGGAGTCCATTTCGGCGACGTCGTACGCAAACCAATTGCCAAGTTCTCCTATGGCAGTCTGTCGGAGAAGCGACAGGAACCACGGGTGTCGGGCTGCATGTACGAAACCCATCGCCCGGTATGCGTCCAGGTCAGAAGTTGTGTAGGAGACGGACGCTCCGTATCGGTACCAATCGACCGTTACCTCGTTGTCCAGCGACCCGATTCGTGCATCCCCGGGGATAGATGGACTGAGGGCAGATGCGAAGTACCATACGAAGGTGGCGAAAATTCCGGCGACCACTAACAAACCAGCAAGGATATATATTAACTTGTTCATTATTGGCAGGTCAGTTTCGAATGCCCTCTCGCATCATTTTGATAGTTACCATGTAATATCAGGCCGGATCGAATCGTTCGATAGTTAATGTAACGAATTATCCGGGCGTCGAACTTAACGGAGAAGCAGTGTGGATCGGCGTTTACATAAGATACGCCTATGTCGATAACATGAATGTGAGTTATTTTCGCATGCAACAAATGTTGACGGCGAACCGTTTCGATAATTACGTTGATAAATAGATACTAGATGAGGGAATTCTATGGGTCGTAAGAGTCTAATTGTCTGGGGAATCGTCCTCGTCACGGGTGGACTACTCGTTGGCACGCAGCTCGGTTCTTATGTGTCGTCGGACAATGCCTATCAATCCCTCAAGAAATTGGAGGATGCGTTTCTGGTTATCACGCAGCGGTATGTCGAAGACGTGGATGTTGAAGCTTTGACAGAAAACGCGATCGAAGGGATGCTGACCAACCTCGACCCACACTCCGTGTACATCGATGCCGAGCGCATGAAACGGGTCGCAGAAGATTTTAATGCTTCTTTCGAAGGAATCGGAATCTCCTACGAGCTGATTGCCGGAAAAGATGGTAAAGACACCATCGCCGTCCTGAGTCCCTTGCCCGGAGGGCCCAGTGAAGAAGCTGGACTCTATTCCGGTGACCGCATCGTACTGATTGATGGCCAGCCCGCTCTCGGGTTCACCAATGAAGAGGTACAGAGCCACTTGAAAGGCCCTCGCGGTACCAAGGTTGATGTTACAGTCAGACGACCAGGATTCCGCAACGACCTCGACTTTACGATTACGCGAGACAAGATTCCGATTGTTACCCTCGACGCTGCCTATATGCTGGACGATCATACCGGCTATATCAAGCTGAATCGATTTGCCCGTACCACATATACCGAATTCCGCGACGCCATGAAGATGCTCATGGATCAGGGCATGGATCGGGTTGTGCTCGATCTCAGAGGTAACGCAGGCGGGTATATGGACATGGCCGTTCGGATCTCTGATGAGTTCCTGGGCTCCGGTCAGGTCATTGTGTCAGCCAAGGGAAGATTTCCTGATACAAATGAAAAATTTGTAGCTCGTGGCGGCGGATTGTTTGAAACCCAACCGGTTATCCTTCTGATCGATGAGAACAGTGCGTCGGCGTCGGAGATCGTAGCAGGAGCACTGCAGGATCACGACCGAGCTCTTCTCGTGGGAAGGCGGACATTCGGCAAGGGGCTTGTGCAGAAACAGTACCAACTCAACGACGGAAGTTCGTTGCGCGTGACCATCTCAAGATACTATACGCCGTCAGGACGTCTTATCCAGACGCCGTACGAGACCGGTCATCGGATGGAATACTACGATGAGAAATCACAGCAGCACCAGCATGATGCCTCTCTAAGTCTGAGTGAGATCATTGCCCAGACCCCGGATTCACTTTTGTATTCTACAGATGGTGGAAGGACCGTAATCGGTGGGGGTGGAATACTGCCAGATAATATTGTCTACGCAGATACATTGTCACCGCTAATGCAGCAAGTTATTGGCCGCCGACTACATTCGATGTTTGTACGGCATGTGCTGGATACGAACGGTGCTGAAATTCGCGATGCGTGGTCTGACCGACGCAATGAGTTCGTGGAGAAGTTTGAGGTGGGAGACGCAATAATGGATGATTTCAAGAGCTTCGCAAAGGATCATAACGTGCTCTTTGTCGGCGATAAGGCAGCATATGAAACGGACTCCACGGTGGTTGCGTTTTCGAATATGGAACTGGCCAGCGATGAACCGATCCTTCGGACATTGATAAAGGGCCAAATTGCTACGCGATTGTATGACCGCAGCATGTGGTATCCGGTATATCGCGAACTGGACACCGTGCTCATCCAGTCAATGAATTTTTGGACGGCTGCGGAAGAACTAGCCTTTCACGAACCTGTGGATAAGTAAACCATAGGGCGAAAAAGTATTAAAATTCACGTTTATAACCCGCTGTCGACTTTTTCGGCAGCGGGTTTGTTATTAACCGGCCGCAGCAGAACGCAACTAAGGTTTTTTTTGTAAATTGCCAGCAACAAGTGTTGTGGTCAGTTGTCTTTAATGATGTAGGCTCGGCTTGTCAAGCCGCCGTTATTGCGTTGACAATTCGAGCAAGAATAGATATTATCTGAGCCACTGTTAACAGCTCAAACCAACATTTCTTCGCGTAACCTGTGTTAATCAGAACACTTTTCCGAAATGCTTCGCGCGTCGCACCTGTTTGGGCACAATCATCAGTTTGTCAATCTGGAGGATAATAGTCCATGGGGCTGTATAGTTTGTTGATGCTGCTTCCACAGGAAGCTACCGACGCTGGTTTGATCAATGTATTGGTCGAAAAGTTTAACGAGGGGAATGATGGCGGCTTTATGTGGCCAATTCTTGTTACTCTCGTCGTCGGTCTCGCAATCGCCTTTGAGCGAATCATAACGCTCAACCGTGCCGATATTAACACACGTAAATTTATCGTGTCTGTCAAAGAGGCACTCGATACAGGTGGTATCTCTGCTGCCGAAGATATCTGCGCAGGAACTCGTGGCCCAGTCGCCTCGGTATTCCAGGCAGGTCTCCTCCGTCACGACGAAGGAATTGAAGCAGTAGAAAAGGCCGTTATTTCTTATGGCTCGATCGAGATGAGCTTCCTTGAAAGAGGACTCATCTGGTTGTCACTATTCATCTCACTTGCTCCGATGTTTGGATTCCTCGGAACAGTTTGGGGAATGGTTGAAGCCTTTGATGCCATTGAAGTAGCCGGTGATATTTCACCAAGTCTGGTTGCCGGTGGTATTAAGGTTGCTCTTTTGACGACCGTTTTCGGACTTGTGACTGCCATCATCCTGCAGTTCTTCTACAACTATATCGTATCGAAAATCGATCGCATCGTTGTTGATATGGAAGAAGCTTCGATTGAATTGATTGATTCTCTCGTTATGCTGAAGGCTGGTCAACCCGTTAAAGGTTCTGTCAACTCCTGAATGAACTAAGGCCGTCGTCCGACACCTGCACAGCAGGGCTCGGTCGAGGCGATCTAGTTTGCTCACTTAAACTTTGGAGATAAAACATGCCTTTAATTGGAATCGGAATCGTTCTCGCCCTGGTAGGTGTTTCCCTACTTGCGATGGTGTTGTTCGGAATTCGTAGCGTCATGAACGGCAAGGTTAAGCCAATGTCTATGGCTGCCGTTGCTGTTCCTCTGGTCCTCCTCGGAGTCCTGGGAATGGTAATGCAGGACTGGCCTACAGCCGCCATCTACACGCTGTTGATTATGCTTGCCCTCACATCCCTTTCGATGCTGCTAGCCAGCCTCAAGGGGCTCATTGGAATCTAATCGATCTAACGTGCTCCAATTGGAGTAAACGAATGGCTGGACTACTTAAAAAGAAGAAATCCTCTCGTGAGGTCGAAATACCGACTGCGTCAATGGCGGACATTGCGTTCCTGCTGTTGATCTTCTTTCTGGTAACGACAACTATCGATGTCGATACCGGAATCGGTATGGTACTTCCTCCTCCGCTGGAGGATGAAACTCCGCCTCCGGTGAAGGAGAGGAATATGCTCAAGATCCTCATTAACGAGCAGGGACAGATTCTTCTCGAAGATCGACCTTCTGCCGTCAATCAGGTGCGTGGTGAGATCAAGAAGCATTTGACGAACTTCGGAAAGGACATCAACTATTCCGAATCACCGAATAAGGCTTTGATTTCTATCAAGACTGCCTCGCAGACACCGTACTCAGCATACATTGACGTGCTTGATGAAACCTGGATGGCTTACTTCGAAATCTGGGATTCTGAAGCGCGGACAAAGGGTTTTGCTGATTACACGTCCTACGTCAACTCCATCACAGACGGTCCAAACGAGATACGCGCCAAATACCCGGCGGCTATTTCGATTGCAGAACCTGACGAACAGTAAATAAGGGAGACGCATGTCTACGCATTTTAAAAAGAAATCAAATACTAAAGAGTCGATCCCGACAGCATCGCTGCCGGACATCATTTTCATGTTGTTGATCTTCTTCATGGTCACCACCGTTCTCCGGGAAACGACCGTACAAGTAAGGACGCAGCTTCCACAAGCCGAAGCGCTGACCAAAATCGATCAAAAGAGACTCGTCTCATACATCTGGATTGGTCCACGCAAGCTCGAGAATCTTAGATTAGGTGACACCGCTGTCCAGATTGACGATGCCCTGATCGAAGACCTTGGCACGATACGAACAGTGATGTACCGGAAGTTGACCGAACAGCCCAAATTGATCGTTTCATTGCGAGTCGATGAAACCTCCGAAATGGGAATTGTTACCAATGTCGAGCAGGAGCTTCGTAAGGCTGGTACCCTGCGTATTAACTACTCTACGAAGCGGTTGGTCGCAGCGAACTAACCAGTACATTTTTCGGTTTTTATTCTAAAGCTCCGCTTCGGCGGAGCTTTTTTTATTTGTAACATTCTGTATCTCAAAAAATCAGCCGGCAATGCCAGCGGCACATCGCCTGTATCATCTTCAAGCAGTTTGAAACACCATTATGGCCCATAAAATAACCCTTTTGCCCGGCGATGGAATTGGACCAGAAGTCGTCGACGCGGCGATCACTGTCCTCGAGGCTACAGGCGTAGAATTCGAATGGCATCGCCATGAACACGTAGGCGCTGCGGCCATGGCAGAATTTGGTACGCCGCTTCCTGATCAAGTTCTCGACTCGATCCGGGAAAATACAGTTGCCCTCAAAGGGCCAGTCACGACACCGATAGGGAAGGGCTTTAAAAGCGTCAACGTCGGCCTCAGGCAGAAACTTGATCTGTACGCAAACGTCCGCCCGTGTATCACTCTTCCAGGAGTACATTCGGCGTTCGAGAAGGTCGATCTCATGATCTTTCGAGAGAATACGGAAGGACTCTACTCGGGGATTGAGACGTATGACGAACGACTACAAATTGCGGATACGATCTCGCGAATAACGCGGCGCGGCTCCGAAAGAATTATTCGTTTTGCCTTTAAGTACGCTAAAAGCCACGGCCGTAAACAAATTACCCTGGTCCATAAAGCCAATATCCTGAAGCGCGCCGGAGCACTGTTTTTGGAAATCGGGCGCGATGTCAATGATCAGTATCCGGAAATTGAAATGAACGACAGGATCATTGACAATATGTGCATGCAGCTCGTCATGTATCCAGAGAAGTACGATTGCATCGTCACAACTAATCTCTTTGGAGATATCTTGAGCGATCTGTGTGCCGGCCTGGTGGGAGGTCTCGGCGTCGTAGCAGGTGCTAACATCGGTGACGAGTATGCTGTTTTTGAAGCCGTACATGGTAGCGCTCCGGATATCGCCGGACAGAATATCGCCAATCCGACAGCGGTGATCCGCAGCGGTGAAATGATGTTACGCCACCTGGGAGAAATCAGTGCAGCTGACATACTGCATGAAGAGCTGCTGGCAGTCTATACTGAGGGCGATCATCTGACCCGGGACGTGGGTGGCTCATCCTCTACAACAGAGTTCGCCAACAGATTGGCCGAGCGAATTGCATCACGATAGATTATCCGTAAACCATGATTCAAAGGATCCAGTCCATCTACCTGCTCCTCGGTAGTTTTGCTGCTCTCGCACCTATTTATTTTCGTCACTGGATAGTACCGGCCGTCCCGGGAACTCCACTTATGGATACCGCCGTCCAGATCGTGGCGGTCGTCACCGCACTGGTAGCCCTCATCGTCATATTCTTGTATGGGAACAGGGAAAAGCAGTACAAATTCACTCTGGTTGTTCAGGTATTAACCCTGATTCTCATCGTTTCGGTAATCAGTGTGCTGTATCTGAGGGAAAACTTTCCTGGCGTAGCTGACACGGCGATCACTCCCGCCTCGCTTGCACTGGTACTACTTCCTTTTGCCGCGTACATTCTCTTCCTGCTGGCTCGAAGAGCTATAAAGAAAGATATCAAGCGCGTCAAATCCATGGATCGAATCCGCTAGACGAAAGGAACAGAAGTGCAACATGGTTCTCGGCCGAAAAGAGTATACGGCCTGCTCGTTCTCGGCCTTGTGTGCTTTTCTGCCAGTCCAATTCTTATCAAGTATGCAACCGATGCGCCTCCACTGACCGTTGCCGCGTGGCGTTCGATTTTTTCTGTACTGTTCTTACTCCCGTTCGCAGTGCGATCAGCGATTCCAACTCTCTTGCAGTTGGATAGAAAAGCCATTTCACTGATCGGACTCGGTGGAGTATTCCTGGGTATCCATTTCGTGCTGTGGATCGAGTCCCTCTACTTTACGAGTGTCGCCAGTGCTGCGACCCTCGTTTCTGCGAGCCCCATTTTCATCGCCATTCTTGGATACCTGCTGCTGAAAGAACGACTCCGCCATGCAACCATTATAGCAATTGCCGTTGCCGTCGTCGGGACTGTAGCCATTGGTTTCGGTGATGCTGGCGGATCCGGTCAGCAGGTAAATCCACCACTTGGAAATGCGTTGGCCTTGTCAGCAGCACTCCTGGTAAGTCTCTACCTAATCATCGGACGATCTTTGCGGCAGCGAATGTCGTGGCTGGCCTACGTGTTCGGACTGTACGTCGTAGTAATGATTGTCATTGTCGCGATCGCCCTCATCGGCGGGGCACCCTTATTTGGACTTCCGGCTCATATCTACGGGATCTGCGCCCTGATCGCTCTCCTTCCGCAAATTATCGGTCACGGGACATTCAACTACGCCATCAAATATTTCGACGCGGCGTTTCTTGGACTCTTATCGTTGACAGAACCAGTCGGAGGTTCGATACTCGCGTATTTCCTTTTTCACGAAAAACCGTCGGTCCTGTCGGCAGTCGGACTCGTGGTCGTCCTTGTTGGTCTCAGCGTTGGAATTCTTGGACAGCGGAATGGGAAGCGAACGCCTGTTCCGGCAACTGACTGAAGCATCGCTTCCGGCGAATGAAATAGTCGATGATAATGCTTCTCCGATAGTCAGGCCGGATATGTCGACTTCCACTGTCACGCACATCGTCATATTGACGTTTCATTTCGTGAGCGTGTTTGTAGGCCCGGACGATCGCACCAGCATCTTTAAATTGCCCGGTAGCGGCGAGCCTCAAGACAGCAATCAGATCAAAGATGGCACGACGAGGAAATATCTTTAGCCAGTCGCCCGGAGGTAAATTCTTGTACAGTAGCAGCAGGCTATTCCGAAAGTTGTAGTAGGTCTTCATCGGATCTGTCGCCGGAAGAGATGCACCACCCATATGATAGACTTCGCTTTCAGGTACAGCTACGATCCTGTATCCGTGTCGCTGAAGACGCCAGCATAAATCAATCTCTTCCATGTGCAGGACAAAGCTCTCGTCGAGGAGACCGACCTTGTCAAGAGCTGATTTACGCATCACAATCGCGGCTCCCGAGGCCCAGAAGATGTCTGAATCCTCATCATACTGATGCTTGTCTTCTTCCATCGTAAAAAAGATTCGCCCCTTCGTGAATGGATACCCATATTTGTCGAGATGTCCGCCAGCAGCTCCGGAATATTCAAAGTGATTCCTGGAAGTCATCTGAAGAAGCTTGGGCTGCGCGGCTCCGATGGAGTCATCATTGTTCATGCGTTCCACAATTGGTTCAAGCCAATCGGGAGAAACTTGCACATCGTTATTCAGGAAGACGATGTAGTCACCGGTTGCATGCGGAACAGCTTCGTTGTTACCCCGACAGAATGCATAATTTTCTGGATGCCTTACGACGATGATCTCGGGATATGTTTTGCTCAGCCACTCGGCAGTCCCGTCACTGGAAGCATTATCAGCGACTATTATTTCGAGATTGCTGTGGTTGGAGGCGAGGACCGACGGTAGACACTGACGCAGCAACTCAAGACCATTCCAAGTCACGATGATGATTGAAACGCGGGTGCTCAAGGTTTGGTCGGTTGGTTGACAGGCGGCGAATATACCAGACCGATATGCAATTTGTTGCAAAAAAAGAGGGTAGAGCCCCGGAGATAGTGGGAAAGGGCTCTACCCTGTTTACCTGGACATTCGGGGAACTCCTCGAACCCGTAACGACCTGGCATATCAACTATTAAAATGGTTCCACACGGGACGGTGATAAAAATGGACTTGCGGTGTGTCCAATCAACCATTTCCACTGGCGCGGCATGCTGTGGAAACGGACCGTCCCGTGGGAATTTCTCCGTCGCGTGAAATCAGTACATTGTAGGCGATTAAACAGCTAGTGTGGCTATCGTTTCAACCTGACGTAGTCTACGGCGCGATTATCCGTTAACCGTGTGGATAGAAGAAGATTTAACCGTGGAAAGGTTGAGGAATACTTGATGGAACAGTAAAATGGCCTTTCTGTTGAATGATGGGTTCTAGGCGCCCTATCAAATCAATAATTAAATAACACTCAGTGATTGAGTGCATTAATGGACAACCCTTCGCGGAGCGCGGCTTTTCAAATCGATGAATGGCTGATTGAGCCTCCTCTCAATCAACTTTCGTCGAATGGACGTATCGTTCGAGTAGAACCTAAAGTGATGGAAGTTCTGGTCTGCCTGGCCCAGAACGCTGGAAAACCTGTGTCCAAAGAGCAGTTTATGTCCTCTGTTTGGGCCGGTACGGTGGTCACGGATGACGTTTTATCCCGATGCATCTCCGAACTTCGCAAAATATTCGGAGACAGTCCCAA
>CBDUKH010000052.1:0-24952 GCA_965367755.1 uncultured Rhodothermales bacterium | reverse complement strand
CCAAAACATGGACAACAACAGAGTGTAGAGTAGTTTTTAAGATCGAACTGTATCACGATTTTTCAGGCTCTTTCTCCTACCAATGCGTTTTCCGAATCCCGGTTCCATGTGGACCCGAACATTTCGCCTCGAGTGAGTCGCACTTGACGCTACTTTCCCTCAGCACTATCTCCCAATTGCTTCAAGTAGTTCGCGAACGCGCTGTTCCGATGTCACACGACGCTCGAATTCCGAATATCCCGAGCTGCCCATTTCTACAATAGAGTTGATATAAGACATACGACTAATCACAACATGTCTGGCGCTGACGTGGACTTCACGAATCCCGGTGTGGGATACGATCTCACGAACATTATGCTTGTTGATGCCAGCTCCGGCCATAATGGAAATCCGGTTCCGCGATTGCTCGACCAACTCGGCTATGAGGTTCCTCCCATCAAACGCGTTGGCTTCGTGGCCGGAAGTTAATATGCGAGAAACGCCTAACTCAATGAGGTGCTCGAGTACTTTGACAGGATCCTCTACCATGTCGAAGGCGCGGTGGAACGTGACTTCCAGCTCGCCGACCTCACCCATCACCTGCCTCATTGCTGCCCTATCGACGCCGCCTCCCGGGGAAAGGATACCGGTGACGACTCCACGGATTCCCAGATCTCTAAACGTCCGGATGTCGTCGATCATGGACTCGATCTCAAATCGATCGTAGAGAAAATCACCACCTCGCGGCCTCACCATCGCCATAATGTCCAGCGATGAATGACGACGAACGGCTCGAACCATACCAAGACTCGGCGTCGTTCCGCCCTCAATCAAATTGTCACACAGCTCTAGCCTGTCAGCACCAGCGGCTTCGGCAGCCAACGCAGATTCCACCGAATCAATACAAACTTCGAGCGTGATCGATTTTCGTTCCGACATGGACTGCTATTCTGGAGATACGAACCTACTTGTCGGCGAACAATAAACGAACGACCCTGCTTGAACCGAGTCAGTACGGAAGAAAGGAATGATCAGATCGCGAAGCGTAGGAAACTCACCCACATGCGAACACCGGGCCACGTTTATCCCTGCCTGGTCCAATGCTCAAATAAATACCCGTGTACGAGTGGATTTCCCAGGTTGGTTATCAAGCCGGTCCTATGGCTGGCTGCTCTTCGACCAGATCCAATCCAGCATTGGCTCCCAGCGGTTCCAGTCTTGCCATGCCATGTACTCGGGCAGCTCATGAATACCAATTCCCCTACTGAAAGCCCGGTTATAGTTTTGCGCCTCCCGCAAGACGGCGATAAACTTCATCCTCTTCATGTCGTCCAGGTATTCGGACAGCTCGCCATAGATTTTGGTATTCTCCCTGACTCTGTTCGCGACCAATCCAATTTTCGCCTTCTTGTTCTGGATTTTTTTCGTTTCCCTCAGCTCATTCGCAAAGCGCGTGGTCGCCGCCATGTCAATCGGAGAAGGGAGCACGGGGATAATAATTGTCTCTGCTCGCCGCACCAATTCGTCGATTTCCTTACCGTGGGAGCGCGCAGGAGCGTCGATGATTAGATAGTCCGTGTTGCGAGGCACATGCTTTAGGCCGTCTTCAAAGCCTCTGACACCCGTTATGGGTGGTCTGTCATCGGGTCGCATCGACAACCAATCCAGACTCGTCTGCTGTGGGTCAAAATCTGCTAACGAAGTAATGTAACCCTCATCTGCACAGTACGCGGCCAGATTTGTGGCAATCGTACTTTTTCCGCACCCGCCCTTGGCATTCATAACGAGGATGTGTCGCATGTGCTGGACCTCAAAAATCGATTTGTTCTCGGTTACTAGTCTGCTGAAACCGCCGTTCTGACACACAACGCGCTTCAATGGGTGCCAATATACTAATGACCGCCTATTTCATACAGTTCTCAACGTATATCGACTAGCTGAATCTACCACTAAGACCAGTGGATCGCCAATTTGAGGCTGTCAAGATCGTATTCGGTAGCCGGTAATAATGCGAATCGTCAACCCGTCACGCTATAACTGTCCAGAATCTCGTCTTCCGGCTTACTTCCCGGGGTACAGCTCGCCTGTATCGAGCTCAACAGGTGAGCCGCCTGCATTGTCCCGGTCCGGTCACGGCTCTGGTCTCAGTCTGGCACCCTCTGCCACACTCTAATCACGCCCGCCGAGCGGAATCACACCCGCATAAGAAATTCCCGTCAGATACGCCATGTCACGCTTCCATGTGGTCAGATCCCTGGCTTCGAACTTGTTCAAGTGATCGTGACCACACGCCCGAGACAGTACCTTCATGAGCTCAATCGTAGCTTCCAGGTAGTTGAAAAGCATCTTTGCGGACTGTTTCACAAGCAGCCGAGACCGTAACGAGGGCTTTTGTGTTGCGATGCCAACCGGGCAATTGTTCGTCTCGCACGCCCTCATGCCAAGGCATCCTATGGCTTGCAATGCAGAGTTGGAAATCGCGATGCCATCCGCTCCGAGCGCCAGCGCCTTGACGAAGTCAGATTCCGTCCGCAACCCACCCGTAATGATCAGCGTGATGTCACCTTTTCCTTTGGAATCGAGATGCCTTCGGGCTCGCGCCAATGCTGCAATAGTCGGCACTGAAATGTTGTTCTTGAAGAGCTCTGGTGCAGCTCCTGTGCCGCCACCTCGACCATCCAGGATTATATAGTCGACACCGATCTCGAGAGCAAAATCGATATCCTCCTCAATATGTTGAGCCGATAGCTTAAAGCCAATAGGAATTCCATCCGTAACGGCTCTCACCTCTTCCGCTACCTTTTGGTAGTCCTGAACCGTCACAAGGTCCTCAAACCTCGACGGACTTATGGCAGGCGTTCCGGGTTCGAGATTTCTCACTTCGGCGATCTTCCCTGTCACCTTGTTTCCGGGAAGATGCCCGCCGGTGCCTGTCTTGGCTCCCTGGCCTCCCTTGAAGTGGAACGCCTGGACCTTTTTCACTTTATCAATACTCCACCCAAACCTGGCCGAAGCCAACTCATAGAAATAGCGAGAGTTGGCCTCTTGCTCGGCAGGCAACATCCCGCCCTCACCTGAACAAATACCGGTTCCGGCAAGCTCAGCCCCGGTGGCAAGCGCAACTTTTGCTTCTTCACTCAGTGCGCCAAAACTCATGTCACTGACGAAAATGGGAATGTCGAGACGGAGCGGCTTCTTTGCATTCGGGCCGATTATTAATTCGGTCCCGACAGTATCATCATCGGCGAGAGGCCTGACGGCCAGTTGACACGTAAGGATCTGAATGTCTGACCAGAGCGGTAATTCGCCTATAGGTACCCCCATGGCTGACACCTTTCCATGGTGGCCTACATTCTTCAGTCCATTCCGGGCAAGGTCCTGGATATAGTTGTTCTTTGTTTCTTCAGGACCACCATGCGTATCAGCGTAAAGTCCGAGATACTCTCCTCGTTGATACGGTTGAGGGTTTGCCTCTTGCCAGTCAGCAACTTCTTTTTCATCGACAACCACTTCATCATTCTCTTTGTCGATCCATGCAGAGAATTTGTGTAGCACCTCGTCGTTGTTGTAGGCACTGATGCCGGTGTCGTACCGATAATCCCAGTTGTGTACGCCACAGATAAGGTCGTCACCCCGCACGAAACCGTCAGCAAGGAGGGCTCCTCGATGCAGACACCTTCCATAGAGGACGGAGACTTTGTCGTCGTACTTGACTACGACAAGATCCACATTCGCTACCAATGCGTAGGTGGGTGTCCGATCCTCCAGTTCGCTCCACGTGGCTACCTTTGTGCGACTTTCGGGAATTGTGGAGACAGACATGGGCACCTTTGTTTCAGTTTCTAGATAGTAAGCGGATCAGCGTTGAGGACTTTCAGACTTTCGACAATTCCGAACTCAATAAATTTAGCAGCAACCGCCGCCGGGTCTGCACACTTGTAAATGTCGTCACTCTTCAGGACGGCACCCACCCATTCGCATGTGTTCCAATTCCCTTCGGGGGAAAATTCAGGCAGGTCATCCGGGTCGGGCGCAGGCCACGGCAGAATATACCAGTAAGGAGTCTCGATTTTATCGTCGCCTGGAGAAAAGCCTATTCCGACGCTGCGCGCTTCTTCAGGATTGGCGCCCTGGTCGATCTTGATTAGAGTGGCAATGTCAAAATGATGCGGCCAACATCTCACCGATGGACATCGGAGTGTTCTCGCTGAAATAGTTGACAACATATCTCGTGCATTGGAAAAGTGTGCATGATATGCTTGCAGTGCAGCCGGGTCAGGATCGAAAGCCGACCCTCCATAAACTGGGTGATTCGGGATGTCATGATCGGGTCGAACCAATTCGGACACGCCGTGTGAAGTAACCAGTTCAGCCAGCCAGGAGTATCCTTCTTCGAGCGTTCTTCCTGTCAATGGAAATGTCGCTTGCACCGCTCCCGAAGAGTCAATAGACACGAGGGTCAAATCGGCGATTCGCAGGCCCGAATTTATCGCACCTTCGCTGGTGTCCATCGGATTCGTCAGGGCTCCGAGCCTGGAATCCCACTCGAGACTTACGTGGCTCCAATCTGGACGTGGGTTTCGAAAGGTGTATCCAATGCTCGCAACAATTTGCACAGCATGATGAAGCTGGTTCCGAGTGTCGATGAGTGCTTTTGAAGCTACAGGTCCCGGTAGCGAAAGATGTATGTCGCGAAAATCAACAGTTGTCACGTTCTGGGCGGTTACGATTCAGATTGGGTAGGACGCTTTAATTACGCCTCGTAAAGTACAATAATAGGTATCGGAAATTGACGATACGTTACTATTGGCCGCCCCGGAGCGGGCCACCCGTGAATAGCCGCATGTTTTCACACACAGCCGGTTCCGTTTAATTCCCACACTTACTACCTCGGTACCATCGTACGTCGTGGCGAACCGTAGTTAGTGAAGGACATCTCCTACACACAAAACCAATGCACTCCGACCCGCACACAGTAGCCATCCTTACGCGGTTGCATCCCAGCGATCGGTTTATTGTGGGAGTCAATATGAACGAAACATACGATCTGACAATGGCCCTCTGGAAGAAAAACACTTCGACGCCCGCGCTCAATACAAGATGGCTCGCTGCAGCAGCAAGTCTTGCTGTGACTGGAGTAGCCTATTTAGCCAAGCGTTACGTCACCTGGACAGACAAACCGACAATACCTGCAGACGATGCAACCTATGACGAGCTATATGAGCTTGCCAAGGCAAAGGAACTGCGCGGTCGATCGACAATGTCGAAACAGGAACTGGCTGAAGCTCTTAGCTAAAAGCGTTTAGAATTCTTCTCTGTACCAATTTTTTTAGAATCAGAAATACGAGGATGGTATGTTTAACAACAAAAGTAAAATATGCATTAGCAGAGTCGGTTTTTTGACCGCTTGCTTTCTGTTCGTTGCAGCGCTGGGAAACACAGCAGAAGCGCAACGTGAGCACGGTGACGTTGGTGTCGGTATACAGTTCGGTTCTCCGAGTGGATTGACTGTAAAGGCATACACACCTCGTGCCATGGCGTTTGACTTGTTTGCAGCCTGGGACTTGAACGATTTTGTATTCCTGAATGCCCATGGCATGTACGAGCGTCACATCGGTGATTCTCAAAACGCACACGTATTCTTCGGACCAGGCGCCTTCGTTGGCGTTCGTGATGGTGGCAACAATTTCGAAAGTGAAAGCGTCATCGGCGTAAGTGGACGCGTTGGACTTGGCTTCATGATTGAGAAAGTAGAACTGTACGGACAGGTAACGCCGCGCCTTTCTGTTGTCCCCGATTCTGATACAGATATAGGCGGCGGAGTAGGTTTCCGCTACTATTTCTAGTCAGCAGGATCAATAGAATGTGATTACCTGTCCTGAGGGCGGTGACTTCGTCGCCGCCCTCTTTTTTTGTCAGCTGTTCTTCCCGATCGCGATCCGGGGCTCATCGACACGCCGTCAAATGTAGGATCGTTCCTACCAAGCATCCGCCACCATTCCCACCAGACTAACCCTCTTGCACCTACATCACGCTCCCGAAGTGTGATCTATACTTGTTTCAGCGGAAATCGAGGCACCCTCGAGGCATTAATTTCGCTGCAAGATTATTGAAACTAAACCGGAGTACAAAAATGAACTTGAAAACCGTAATCGGAATAATTCTAATTGTACTGGGTGTGGTCGGCTTCATCGCCAAAGGAATTACGTATACCGACGAAGATACAGTTGTTGATCTCGGTCCTCTCGAAATAGAATCTGAGCAGGAAAAAACTATTCCAATTGCGCCGATTGCAGCAGGGGTAGCACTGCTCTCTGGGGTCGTCTTGGTAAGTACGGGACGAAAAAGCGACGGATAGGTTAGGATTAGTGCGAGGAGCTGCCGCGACGGTTGCAGTTGTCGACCGGTAGCCTCTCGCCCTGACCTTTGTAAAAAAGACGAAATGGGACTGCCGTAAGTGGCAGTCCCATTTTCGTTTGATAATCGGCTGAAACACCGGGAGTGACCAGCGGGAGTTTTCGACGACCTAGTCTTCGTACCTTGGTACAATCACATCTGAATACGTAGGCAAATCCGGCTCGCGCTGAGTAGTGATCGGGAATACTACTCGGAAAACACTACCCTCGCCGGGAGTTGACTCCACCGCAATATCCCCTCCGACCTGGTCGATTAGCCTTTTGGCAAGAGCAAGACCAAGGCCGGTCCCTTCGTAAATTCGACTCGTCCCAAAACTTTCCTGTGAGAACGCAGCGAACATCTGCGGAAAAAACTCTTCGTGGATCCCGATGCCAGTATCACGAATGACTACCTCGGCTACGTCTCCCGTTTTAAATACTGCCAGCTCAACACTACCGTCTCTGGTAAATTTGATTGCATTGTCGATGATGTGATCGATGGCATAGTCAATGATCTCAACGTCTCCATCGATGACTAAAGGCTCAATCGGAATCTCGACGCCGAATTCGAGACCTTTAACGACAGCGACAGGCTCGAAACGCTCGGCAAGCTGCTGAATTTCCTGCCCTAAATCAAACTTCGTAGAATGAACCTCAATGCTCCGGCTCTGCAGTTCGGAGAATTTGAGGAGAGCATCCAATGTTCGAAGAAGCCGGCCACTGTTTAATTTAATGTCAGCTACGAATGGGCCAAGGTTTGCCGGTGCTTCTTCAGCAATGATATCCAGATTTCCGAGGATTACAGTGATAGGCGTCCGAAATTCGTGAGAGATATTATCCAGTATCGTCGACTTCATACGTTCCGACGATTCCGCGCGCTCTTTGGCGACCAGCAGACTCTTCTCATAGGCATCTCGTTCACCAAGAATGACATCGAGCTGCTCTTGTACCATTTCTCCGAGCTGATCATTCATGTCCCGCAACGCGCGCTTCTGAGAATACAATTGTATCAAGTTGCTGGAGCGTGCTATGAGCTCCCTCGCATTAAACGGTTTGGCCATATAATCATCTGCTCCCCTTTCGAAACCATCGATCGTGGTTTCGTTCGTCGACCGTGCTGTCAGCAGCATGACTGGTGTATCCCGAAGAAGCTCATCCTGCTTTACTGTCGAGCAGAGTATCTTCCCATCCATCTTTGGCATCTGAATGTCCGAGATGATAAGATTCGGAAGTAGTGCGCGCGCTTTTGCTAACCCATCCTCACCATCATGTGCGGTTGCAATTACATACCTCGACCCCAGTATTTCTGCTATATAATGACAAAGATCAATGTTGTCGTCGACGACGAGAACCAGTGGAGCATTTTCAATATGTGACTTTGTCGGAAGTTCAAAATTTGCACTCGATTCGGAACGATGCAAATAGGAACCCTCTTCCTTCGCCGGGTCCAAAGCAAGAGTCTGCAGTTCAAGTGGTTCCTCTGCTACGATCTCTGAAGTTGCGAGATGCTGCCTTCCTTTGGGTAGAGTGATGGTAAAGATTGTTCCAATCCCTACTGAACTGGCTACGCTAATCGTGCCGCCATGTAATTCAACTAATTCTTTTACCAGTGCTAATCCGATACCAGTTCCTTCGTACTCAGAATTCTGCGTCCCTTCCAGCCTCGTGAATCGGTGAAATATTTTATTGAGGTTTTCTTCTTCGATCCCCGGCCCCGTGTCTGAAACAGAAATAGAAATAGCACCCTCGTTCATCTCAGGCGTCGCCGGCAGTTCTGTGATATCAACATTGATAGAGCCGCCCGACGGGGTAAATTTGAGCGCGTTCGAAATGATATTATAGAATACTTTTTCAAGCTTGGCAGATTCATAGAAGATGACCTGATCAGCAGTCGCATTGTCGAACTCCAGAAAGATATTCTTTTGCGCCGCCAGTGCAGAAGAGCTCAACAGAATGCCCTCAACGAACGCAGCAATATTTCCGGGACGAGCCTGTAACTGCATTTTTCCCGCTTCAATTTTCTGCAGGTCGAGCAACTCGTTAATAAGGTGCATCAACCTCAGCGAGTTGCGATGCATAATCTCAAGTTGTCGTTGGACTCCCTCGGTTAATTCCCCGTAAGAACCATTCAGGGTATTCTCCAACGGCCCAAGAATCATCGTCAGTGGTGTACGGAATTCGTGAGAGACGTTCGCGAAGAACCGGGTTTTAAACTTGCCAAGGTCCAATAACTCCTGTGCTTGCCTCTCAGTTTTTTCCTTTTCCATGCGCAGGTCGCGAGTCCTGTTTTCTACGATCCGTTCGAGCTCAGCCTCGCGCTTCTTATGCTGCCGGACACGAACGTCATAACCCATGAATCCGATTATGAAAAGGGTAACTCCGCAAAGCGCGTAGAACCAGCTTGTTTGATAGAAGAACGGTTGTATCGTGAAATTCAGACTCGCTCCGGTGTAGTTCCAGATTCCATCGCTGTTGCTGGCAATCACCTGGAAATAATAGCTGCCCGGATCGAGGTTTGTATATGTGGCCGTACGAGCATTGCCCGCGTTTTGCCAGTCAACTTCATACCCGTTCAGGATATAGCGGTATTCCATTTTCTCAGGCTCTATAAAACTGAGCCCGGAGTAGTTTATATCGATTCTTTTTGTGCCTGGCACATACGTGGCTCCACCGGCTATCTCGACAGGGTTTCCGTCGGCTACACTCCCTTCAATCACCACGGGAGGTGCAACAGTATTATGAAATGTCGCAGCTGGATTTACCACGGCTACACCTGCTCCACTCGGAAACCAGAGACGACCGTCGCTTCCCTTCCACGCCGCCGGTTGGAATCCGCCGTTCATCTCATTACTCTTCAGGCCCTGACTTTTGCTGAACCTGGCAGACGCTATCTTTGGAGATTCGCCCTGAATGAAAACATTGATGTCGCGCTTTTTCGTTGTAAAAATTCCCCCAGGAGAAGAAAACCATAGCCCGTCTTTATCGTCTTCAACGATTGCGAGGATACCGTCCAGCGGCAAGCCATCGTTCGAGGAGAACGACGAGATTGCTCCGTCTCGGTACAAAGAAAGTCCACCGGAAGTACCTATCCAGATGTCACCGTTTTCATCCTGATACAGATCGAGCACTGAATTGCTCGCCAATCCGTCAGATGCTGAAATTATTTGAAATTCTCCGTCCTGGAAGATTGATATTCCGGCATCCGAGGTCCCGGCCCAAATCGAGCCGTCGGTATCGATATGGAGAGTCGTGATGAAATTGCTCGCCAGTCCATCGTCAACTGTATAAGTGGTAGTATTCCCATTAGCCCATCGAGATAGACCACCGTCCGTTCCAATCCAAAGCTCACCGGAGGGCGATTCCTTGAGTGCGAAAATGCGCGGGCTTGGCAATGCAACGCGGTTACGATAGTCCAGAAATCTACCATTCTGATATCTGGTCAAGCCACTACCCATCGTACCGATCCAAAGGCCACCGTCCGAGCTGTTTTCAAGACTCATGATGATGTTGCTCGTCAATCCATCCTGTTCGGTATATGTGGTGATGATATTGTCAGGAGAAATCCTGTTCAGACCGCCACCATCAGTGCCAATCCACATATTCCCGGAGCGGTCTTCAATGAGGGCATAAGCCATATCGCTCGAGAGATTTTCCAGCGTCGAAATAGGCGTGAAGATGGCATCTCGTAATCGATTGAGGCCACCCATTTCGGTACCTATCAGGAGACTTCCTTCGCGATCTGCAAGCAGTGACAAGATTCGATTACTCGTCATGTTGCCTGCTGTTGTGATCGAGGAAAATCGTTTCTCGTCGTAGCGCCACAGACCATCCTGAGCTGTGCCTAACCAGAGGACGCCGGAGTCGTCAAGGTAAAGAGTACGGACTCCTGATTGCAGAGCTATGCCATCAGGAACTCCGACAACCATGGAACCCGACAATCGGTCGAGCCCGTCCAGGGTCCCTACCCATAAATAGCCAGTGGAGTCCTTCTGAATAGCAGTTATGTACGGAGACGTCAGTGAGGAATTTCGGGCAAACCTGTGCACCGATTCATCCTCGATATAATGCAATCCTTCACGCGTGCCAACCCACATCGTGCCCTCGGTGTCCTCAAAGAGTGTTGTCACAAAATTTGTCGCCAGTCCGGTCTCCGTGGAGAACTGCTTGACTGTCAACTGATCGACAACAAACAGGCCTTCGTCCCAGGATCCCACCCACATTCGGCCTGCATGATCATAAGAGATATGACTAATTGATTCAGCCGGGATGAACTCGTCGTGAGTGAATGTACCATCCTGATATTTTACGAGCCCGCTGCCCAGCGTACCGATCCACAAAACTCCTGAGCTGTCTGTTTGCAGCGCACGAATAGCGTCCCCGCCCCCGAATGATGCTACATTGGATTTATCGTAGATGGTAAACGAGACCCCATCGAAACGAGCCAGACCGTCATCGGTACCGACCCAGATATAGCCATCAGACGTTTGTGCAAGGGCGCGCACCGAATTCTGTGGGAGTCCGTTGTCTACTTCCCATGAATCGTGGATAAACTGGGTCAGCTCCTTCGACGCGTCAAGACGAAGGGATTGAGCAGGTGCGAGGTTGAACAGCGAAACCCCAACGATTAGCAAACTTACAGACAGTACCCGCATTAGTGGTCAACAGAAATGGGCTAATTATTATGACGGGGCCAGAACAGATACCCTTAGTATCGGATTGACACCGGGTATCTATAGAAGCATGGGACGCAACAGGTACGGTGTTCAGACTGAATATTTGAGCCCGGATGAGGGAAAGTGCTGCCATAGTGACCGTCCCCTCATGCCCAGGCCGAATAATTGGGTATAAACGGCCCAAAATCTTGTAGAATTGACGAATCCCAGACAATGAAGCGCTACAGTTTGAAGACTAAAACGCCTGACAGGCTATCCAAATAGCTGAATCAATTCGGGTGGAATCCGCTTTGGACGACCGGAATGCTGGTCGACCAGGATCCATACTGTTTCTGCCATTGCGACAATAACTCCTGCCGCGTTCCGGAATTCATACTCACGTGTGGATCGGAGTCTATCGGTGCCTGAGATCCAGGTGTCGACCGTTAGCATCTCGCCCGCTGATGCCGGGCGTTTGTACTCTATCGAATGGGCTCGCACAAACCATGCAGCTCCCATTTCGTGCGTGGCACTCGTGCACCCGACGACGTCAGAATGCTCCACCGCTATGTCCTGCATGACTCTAACATATTCGATGTTATTCATGTGCTGGTTCACATCCAACCACGAATCCTCGACCAGGTAGGATTTGGTATGTATTGAGGATTTCATGCTGACCACCTTTTAACACCGGGGTATCCGTTGAGATATCAGGTACCTTATCCTGTGTACTTGACGGCCATGACAGTAATGTCGTCGGACTGCTCGGCGCTATTTGCGAACTCGGAGACATCACGTACTATCTGACGGATAGTTTGTGCAGACGATACAGTATCAACACTGGCGAGCAGATCGACAAAGCGCTCATCCGAATAAAGTTCGTTGGATCGATTCTTTGCCTCTGTTACCCCATCTGTATACAACAGAAGAATGTCTCCTGAATCCATTCGGACATTCCCGAGTTTGTAGTCAAAATCTCTGACAAGACACACAGCCGCACCACCAACACGCTCAACTGCTTCTACTTTGTGATTAGATTTGAGTATGAACGGAGGGTTGTGGCCAGCATTACAGTAACGAAGGTCACCTGTGCGCAGGTCCAGAATGCCGTAGAAAACCGTGACAAACATTTCCTTGAGAGTCTCCGGGTACAGGAGCTGGTTAAGATCGCGAATGCAGATATCCGGATCCGATCCCTTGAGCGCCAGCGTCTTCAGGGTCATCCTTGTCACCGTCATGAACATCGCAGCCGAAACTCCTTTGCCTGAAACATCACCCATTACGAGGCCCATGCGATGTTCATCAATTTCAAAGAAGTCGTAGAAGTCGCCGCCAACTTCACGAGCAGGTATCATTAACGCTGAAAGCGATACTTCATCCTTGTCCGGAAAATCAGTTGGAAGGGCAGCTTCCTGAATTCTCTTGGCAATGTCCAGTTCTTTTTGAATGGATGTCAGAAGGAGGCCGGCATTGGCTGCAGCCGCGGCGGCCTTGTACTCAGTCAGGGATTTGTCGACTGTCTTGCGCAGGTCCTCGAAATCAATCGGTTTTGTTACGAAATCGAACGCTCCCCTATTCATGGCAGTCCGAATGTTCGTCAGATCGCTATAGGCTGAAACTACGATGGTTCGGAGGATTCGCTCCATCTTGCCAAGTTCCGTCAACAGGGTAAGCCCATCCATACGTGGCATGTTAATGTCGGTAACAACCAGGGCTATTTCAGGATCTTCATCAAGGACTTCGAGTGCCTCAACTCCATCGGCCGCAAACCGAAACTGTAGAGCGTTGTCTCTAATCTCCTGGCGAAACTTGTGCCGGATCAATAGTTCCAGATCTGCTTCATCATCAACAACAAGGATCGTGTCGGTCATCAAGCGAAGTAATGTTTTAGATAAGTCAGACTTAAAGCGTGGATCGCCTCGTGGGAGGCCGGATGCAAGATAGGGAACGAAGGCCACTAACCATTACTCAGGTTACTGTGAAAATCCAGAAGTACCTTTTGCCCTGGTTCACCGATGGATTGCAGCACGAATCTGCTGCGGCTGGACACGGCCAAAAACTTTGCGGCAAGTATCGCCAGGTAAACGGACTACAATTCCTGCACAACCATGCCATAACGTAAGGGAAGCTCCATTTTCGCCGCGTTTTCTTTGCGCAATTAGGCCGCGCTTGCGTATCATGGGAAGTTCTAGGTGCGGCAAGGAAAACGTAGATACCTGCGATATAATCCTGCTCACAACCACGTTTCAACGCGTTCCAAATACGCACATCAGGTTAGTGCATGATAGTTGCAGTCGGTCATTCAGAAGATATCGATTCTGGTGACGCCGCCGATTCGATTCTCGATCAATGTCTTGCCAAACTCGGTGATACCGTCCCCAGGGCCGGACTTCTCTATGCGAGTATCGATCAGGAACATCAGGTCATTCTTGATAGAGTCATGGACCGATTTCCGGAGATTCATCTGGTCGGGTGTACCACCGATGGAGAGTTGTCCTCCGAAGCTGGTTTCTCCGAAGACTCGATTGTATTAATGCTTTTTGCGTCGGATCATGTCGAATTCGGTAGCGGTATTGGAAAAGATCTTCGAGAAGATACGGGGCGTGCGGTTCGTGAAGCGGTGGAGGCTGCTAGTTCCGGCTTGACAAAGCCCGTGCGAATTTGCATAACCAACCCGGAAGGCTTGAATATCAATTCCCTTGATATGTTGGCTGAACTTTCCAAAGAACTCGGGGACGATGTCCCGATTTGTGGAGGCCTCGCTGGCGACCAGGAAAGATGGACCGGTACCTACCAGTTCTTTGGCCGAGAGGTCCTGACCAATTCAATACCAGTTCTTTTGTTCGCTGGCCCTCTGAATGTCATCACCGGAATCGACAGCGGCTGGGTTCCGCTCGGCCCCTATCATCATGCCACGAAAGTGGCAGGTAACGTCCTCTACACAATCGACGACGAACCGGCAAACAGTGTGTGGGAGCGTTATTTCGGTTCAACGCAACACATCTCCCGACATCACGGCTTCGCTGTCTTTCCGGATGCCTCTGTTACAGAGACGACCGAATCTTTGACTCCTGTTTATGAACTCGAGAATCCATACAAGGACCTGAATTTTTACATGAGCCACCCGGCCGTATTTCAGGATGACGGAAGCATGATTGTGCTTAACCCGATCGTCGAAGGTTCCGTATTGCGATTTTCCGACTGCACACGAGACCAGATCGTCCATGGTTCATCCCGGTCGATTGAAAGCGCAGTGTCGCAAATAGGCGAACAACAACCGGACGCGGCACTCGTCTATTCATGTGCCGGACGTCGAATTGTTCTGGGGACACGAGTTGTCGAGGAGTCCAATATGCTAAAGGAGCGACTTGAGAAAACGCCAACAATTGGATTCTACACCTACGGTGAGCTCTGTCCGCTTCCGGGCTCGACCATTCCGCGTGCACATGGTGGTACCCTCGTCACCATTTTATTGACAGAAGAATGACTTACGGGTGCAATTGGTGAATGTAGATGAGCTCTTGAAAGAGAATCGTATTCTTGCGAAGAAACTGGAGCGGTGTACCCGGCATCGTCAGATGATGGAAGACATGCGCGACCGGGATCAGGTTCTCTACTTGCGCCTGAATGCCGAGATTGATGAGGCGCATAAGTCGCTCGAGAAGTCCACAGCCGAATTAAAGCGCACGCAGGCTCAGCTCATTCAGCAGGAGAAGATGGCTTCTCTCGGACAACTCACAGCGGGCATCGCTCATGAGATCAAGAACCCGCTGAATTTCATCAACAACTTCGCTGAAATCAATGAAGAGTTTGTCCAGGAACTGCGCGAAGCTTACGAAGAAAACCCCGACGTTCGACTGGCAGAAGTTATGGAGGCCGTCGAAGCGATTGAGAATAATTCCCGCGTAATCAAACAGCATGGCAAACGAGCCGACAGTATTGTCTTCGGTATGATGCAGCATGCGTCAGGTGGTGCCAGCGAGAAGGCGTTGACTGACCTTAACAACCTGGTAAAGGAACATGTCGACCTGGCCTATCACGGCAAACGAGCTACGATCTCTGACTTCAACTGTACGCTGGAAATGGACCTCAACGAAAACGTCGGAGAGGTCGACGTTGTCCCGCGAGATTTAGGTCGTGTAATCCTTAATCTGGCAGGCAACGCCTTTGATGCGATTCACGAATTTGCTCAGACTGCAGCTGAGGACTATGCCCCGACAGTGACAGTCACTACGAGACCGCTTGGTTCTGCCATTGAAATACTTGTTGCCGACAATGGACCTGGAATCCCAAAGGAGATCCAGGATAAAATCTTCGAACCCTTTTTTACAACCAAGCCGACCGGCAAGGGTACTGGGCTTGGTTTGAGCATGAGTTTTGACATCATTACGTCCGGACATCATGGCTCGCTCTCGGTCGAAAGCAGTGTCGAACACGGCGGAACGACATTCCGGATTGTACTTCCGTCAAGCAAGAAGTAGTTACAAGATATCTCTATAAAATAATTCCACTCCTTCACCCGACTCTAATGGGAAAAGAATTCTTAACGGCTAAGCGCGTCAAAAGTGTGTTGATTGCTTCGTGCTTCTTTGTTGTCTTCAGCACAGACGTTCGAGCACAGGCTGAGTCACAAACGACGCTGCCAAATCCGCTTGCCAACGAGGCGCCAACGTTACGCTTCGAACACCTGGCACAAGAGCAAGGTTTGGCGCAGGTTACTGCCAACGCGCTCTACCAGGATAGCCAGGGTTTTATCTGGGTCGGTACACAGGGCGGCTTGCATCGATATGATGGCACTGAGTTCAAGGTTTTCAACGCTGTCCCCTTCGACACGACATCACTCTCCGACAACTGGATATGGGCTACTACGGAAGCTTCAAACGGAGATATGTGGATTGGCACCGAACAGGGTGGCTTGAATCGAATGGATCGTGCTACCGGCACATTCAAGCACTATCGTCATGACCCGAACGACTCGACCTCAATATCCACTGACCGAGTATTCTACCCATTTGAGGACAGTCGAGGAAATTTGTGGGTAAGCACGCTGGGCAACGGTCTTAACAAAATGAAAGCGGATGAAGACGGTGTCTTCAAACGTTTCCAGCACGTGCATGATGACGCGACAACATTGTCCGGCGCAATGACCTTCTGGATCTCAGAAGACACCTGGTCAAACGTATGGGTTGGGACCTCCAATGGAATAAGCCGGATAGACATTGAGACGGACGAAATTACACGCATTCTTTTTGAACCTGACGCTCATGTCGGCTATGGCGCACCGCAAAATGTCCTCGGACAATATCTCCCTCCGACCACCCCGGAGGTCGCCTGGCTTGCTACAGGAAATGGACTCGTCAGATTGAACCTGACGACGCTGGAGCACGAACGTTTTTTGATTGCACCTTCGGAAGACGGTGAACATAATCCGTTGAATTTTATCCACGAGGTGACACCGGATCCCCTTGTTGAGGGAGTCTACTGGGTTGCTGGCCCGGGTACAGGGATTGCGCGCTTTGACGAGTCAACAGGCAAGTTCACTTCATACAGGCATGATCCCCGTGACGAAAATAGCCTTTCTGACAACGATGCAACATCGATCATGACGGATCGCTCTGGAACAATTTGGGTAGGCACTGCAAATGCTGGCCTCAATGCCTTCAATCCGGGAGCTGTAAACTTTGCACACCTCCGCAACGACCCCGACGACGACCAAAGTCTGGCTGCTGGGAACGTATGGGGAGTATACGAGGACAGCGAGGGAACGATGTGGGTCGGTTCGGACCAGGGGTCACTCGGCGATGTTCTGACGCAGTTTGATGCCAGAACAGGAAAAGTAACTCGGCATCGTGGCAATCGAAATGACCCACGGACGCTGCATGGCGGCAGCCTCAGAATATTCGGCGAAGACAGCCGAGGAAATTTTTATGTAGGAGGTGGCGGTGGATTCAGCAGGCTCGACCGTCGAACAGGTCGAGCAAAACGAATTCAACTGGAGAATATTCCGGAAAATCGAGGCCGTTTAAACCTCTTCGCAATTCTTCCTGCGAGTGACGACCCAGACATTTTCTGGCTCGGAAGTTTTAATGGTTTGCAGCGATTCGATACGCGGACAGAAGAACTCTCGCTCTTCTCACTCAAGGTAGATTCCTCACAGACTAACGAGCCTATTGTGCTTAATTTGCTCCATGGCGGTGACGGTACTTTGTGGGTGGGCACCTACAGCGGATTGTACTCGGTGCAGCCTGAAACAGGCAGCTATGAATTGGTGACGTCGTACGATGTACTCGACCCTACGACCATCAGTGACAACTTCATGCACGGGATAGTCGAACGGGATTCGGAGCCTGGTATACTGTGGATAGCCACTTCGCAGGGTGGCCTGAATCGATTTGACACAGCCACCCGAACCACTACGCATTTTACCCAGAAAGACGGACTCCCCAACAATACATTGTACAGCGTTCTCGAAGACGACAGCGGAACGCTCTGGATGAGTACAAACAACGGCATCAGTAACTTCGATCCTGACACGGGCACCTTCCGGAACTACGGACTCGACGATGGACTGATGTCTCTCGAGTACAACCAGAACGCCTACTGGAAAGGTTCTGGCGGCGTACTTTATTTTGGGAGTGCCAATGGCGTTACTGCTTTTTCTCCGGAACGTCTGCGTACGAACGAAACTCCTCCTCAGCTGGCATTTACGGACTTCAAGATTTACAACAAGTCGGTTGCTGTCGGTCCGGATTCGCCATTGAAAGCGCGGCTGGCTGAAACGGAGTCGATTACGCTGGATCATGATCAGAATGAAATAACATTCGGATTCGTCGCACTCCATTTTGCCAATCCCGAGCAAAACACCTATGCCTACAAACTGGAGGGGCACGATGAGGATTGGATAGACATTGGTACAAATCATGCAGCCACGTTTACCAACCTGAAAAATGGCGATTACACTTTTCGCGTCAAGGCGGCAAATGCAGATGGGGTCTGGAATGAGGAAGGCATATCGATCGGCCTCACGATCACTCCTCCATGGTGGCGAACCTGGTTCGCTTATCTGCTGTATGCCGGTCTGCTCGGTGTGTTCGTGGTCGGCATTGATCGGACGCAGCGTCGTCGATTGGCACGGAAGGAACAAGAGCGTACGCAGATCCGCGAAGCGGAGCTGCGTGCTCAGGGTGAAAACAGAAGACGTGAAGATGCAGAGCGCTTGAGCGCAATGGGCCGAGCCATTACATCTACCCTCTCAACCCGTGAGATCATTGACACCGTATACGAGAATGTAAATGCTATGGCCGATGCTGCCATCTTCGGCATTGGCATCTATGATCCGGAGCACGAAGAAATAGACTTTCCGGCAACGAAGGAAAATGGAGAGACGCTACCTGCCTATAGCTATTCTTTGAATGACCCGAGTCGACCCGCAGTATGGTCGTTTAAGAATCGCCAGGAATTTGTGGTAGGTGATTTCGCCCATGAGTATCAGAAATACCTCCCGGCTTCAGAGGCACCGGTCGCCGGAGGATCTGCCGCATCAATCATTTACCTTCCCCTGATCCACCAGGATAAAGCAGTGGGTGTCATTACCACGCAGAGTTTTGAGAAGAACGCATATTCCGATTACCATATTAGTGTTCTCCGAACCCTTGCAGCGTATGCCGCCATCGCCATCGACAACGCAGCAGCTTACAGGAAACTTGCCAGTACTCTGACGGACCTCAGGGCGACACAGCAACAGCTTGTTCAAAGTGAGAAGATGGCTTCGCTGGGTACGCTGACAGCAGGCATTGCCCACGAGATTAAGAACCCGCTTAACTTTATCAATAACTTTGCTGAAGTAAATCAGGAATTGGCGCAAGAATTAAGGGAGGCGATCGCAAACGGAGAAGACGTCTCTGATCTTGTTGCTGACCTTGAACAGAATGCCGGTGTCATTGCACAGCATGGCAAACGTGCCGACTCTATTGTTCACTCCATGATGCAGCATGCCTCCGGAGGGACCGGCCGTCGTGAATTGACGGACGTCAATGCTCTTGTCGCTGAACACACCGACCTCGCTTACCATGGCAAGCGTGTTCAGTTACCAAACCTTAAAGCAACTATCGAACGCAATTTGTCCGATGACACCGGGTCCGCGGAGATGATCCCTCAGGAGATCGGGCGAGTACTCCTGAATCTCGTCGGCAATGCATTCGACGCCGTTTACGAACACGGCACCGGGTCGGAGTCCGACCTTCCTCCTACAGTAAGTATATCGACTAAGCGAACACCGCATAACGTCGAGATCCGTGTTGCAGATAATGGACCTGGAATCCCACCGGAGATAAGGGAACGAATTTTTGAGCCGTTCTTCACTACGAAGCCTACCGGACTTGGTACGGGACTTGGGCTTAGCCTGAGTCACGATATCGTGACCCAGGGACATGGTGGGTCACTTGTTGTGGAAAGCAGTCCCGGCCACGGAGCAACCTTCATTGTAACATTGCCAATCAATGGTCGTCACTAATATTAATATCACCCCAATAGCAAAACCATTATGAGTCTTAAAATTCTGGTTGTAGACGATGAACGCGACGTCGAGTTACTTTTTCGTCAGCGTTTCCGAAGAGAAGTTCGAAAAGGAGAGATTGATTTACTCTTTGCTTTTTCTGGTGAGGAAGCTCTGGATGTTATGGAGTCGCAAGGCAAAGCGGACATCGTGCTCGTTTTATCGGATATAAACATGCCGGGAATGACCGGGCTGGAACTCTTGAAACGAATCAAGTCAGAACCGCCGCCCGTTCCTGTCTGCATGATGACTGCGTACGAAAATGAAAATTACAAGGCTGAAGCTGCTCGGAATTCGTGTGACGGTTATCTAACGAAGCCCGTTGATTTCAATGCACTCAAGGAACGCATTCGTGACCTTTCTGTCTAGCTAACTCGCATCGTCGGTGTCGGCTTTGTTACGAGGATCGTCCGTCGCATCTCTCGTACTTTTCACAGATCGATGTTCGGCAACGGTCCTTTTGCACGTTTCAGAAAGATTTGCAACTGCCATCAAGGTCTCGGCCAATCCGTGCCTTGCAGAGAATGTCGTCTCTACATTTCGAGCAGTTTCGGTAATCTTCCCATATCCGTAGCTGCCACCCGAACCCTTGAGTTGATGGACGAGCGTTGCCACATGATGGTACTTGCCTTGTCGAATCGACTCCCATAACTCTCCAACCGTCACGTCTAATCGTTCGATATATTCGTCCAGGATCGCGTCCATCTCCGAGTCTATCTCCGAGTCATTTTGCACGGCGCTGTGATCACCTGGAGGTGACATTTCCTCCGGTAATCGCTGCCTGGCGTGGTCATAGCAAGCCGCCACAAGTTTTTGCTGATTAATGGGTTTTGTCAGAAATTCGTCGCATCCAGCTTCAAGGCATTTCTGACGATCCTCGGGCATTGCGTGTGCTGTCAAGGCGATGATGGGCCCTGTGAACCCTTCACTGCGAAGCTGACGCGTAGCCGAATAGCCATCGAGGATCGGCATTTGCATATCCATCAAGATAACGTCAAACCCCACGTCCGATTCGACTGCGTCCAGTATCATTTGTTTTGCTTCCATTCCGTTGGAAGCTATCTCGACGTCCATTCCGGCTCGGCGTAATACCGTCGAAATCAATCGTTGATTGTCTGCTCCATCTTCTGCAAGAAGCACGCGCAATTTGCGTTTAGCACTCCTCAATTGGGGGGCCGCGTTCCTTGCTGTCGACGAAGTGATCACAGACTCCTGCACTCTGCCTCGCCCAATCGACTTGACCAGGATGCTGGAAGCCTGGTTGACTGAAATGTTAACCGTAAAACAACTACCTAACCCTTTTGCGGAGCGGATTGTGATATCGCCGCCGAGCAATCTCGCAAATCTTCTGGAGATAGCAAGACCGAGGCCGGTCCCACCAAACTGCCGGGTAACCGAAGAGTCTGCCTGAGCAAAAGGTTCGAACAACGCATCGATCTGACCTTCGTCAATACCAACGCCAGTGTCCACAACGGCTATTACGAACCTCGAATCATCAGGCAAATCAGACTCGAAACCGAGCGATATTTTGACGCCACCATGTGTAGTAAACTTGATGGCATTGCCGACTATGTTCATTACAATCTGGCGGATGCGAACCGGGTCGGATTCAATCCATTCCGGCACAGCAGAAGTAAAATTGATGTTAAGTCCGATTCCCTTCTGATCCGCTCTGACTTTCAATAGTGACACAACGTCTGCGACAAGCTGTACCGGATCAAATCGAACGGTTTCAATGGACATCTTGCCCGCTTCGATTTTGGAGATATCCAGAATGTCGTTGACCAGGTTTAGTAGATATTCCCCATTACGACGAATTACTTCGATGTGCGCTGTCCGTTCGTCTGAATCGAGCTCAGGATCTTCCAGCAATGTGGTAAATCCTATTATTGCCGTCATCGGTGTTCGAATTTCATGGCTCATGTTGGCGAGGAAGTTGCTTTTCGCCGAGTTGGCATTCTCTGCCTGGATCTTCTGGGCTTCCATCCTGACGAGCCGTGAAACTTCACTTACCATTCTGTTGAATGCACTGGAGAGTCGTCCGATTTCGTCGTTCCGCGTATCTGGTACCCGCACGTTGAGATCACCAAGACGAACAGCTTCAGTCGCCTTCGCCAGTCTTACAATTGGAGCTGACCAGTACAATGACATCCACAATGCAAGAATAATCGAAAGAATTGCCACGATGATGTCGGCGCTGACAATTACATTTTTGACGGTCTTGGTTGCTGCCAGTATTACACTGAAATCCCGTTCAAGTCCGATTATCCATGAAGGAGACTCGTCGCCGACGTCCATCACTGAGTAAGAGAATTCAAACTGGTTGCCCTCTGACGTTGTCCTTGAGATACGACCTCCATGGTCAGGCCGTCGACCGGAGTCAAAGTCGTCTTTCAATGTGGGCCAGTCGGCGAACAGGTTGGCAGAGCCAGGCAACAGAGCGCCCCATAATTTGTCAGGGTCCTCATGCCTCATATAGTCTCCATCGCTCGTCGCCAGTACGAACCTGCCGTTTAAGTCAATCTCGTCCAGGCGTTTTAGAACACTTGTAGGATCGACGTTAACCACGACAACACCGCGCAACTCTCCTTTCCAGTACAACGGTGTAGCAAGTTGCATGACCGGTGAGTTTCCCAGCTTTCCGAATTCGACACTAAGGGTTATGGGTGAGACGTAACATTGCCCTTCGATGAGGCTGGATGCGATGCGATAATAGTCTCGGCCACGCTGATCCTGTAAATCACTACTTGGTACCAGAACCGGACCAGTTTCCGCGCTGTGATTGACTCGGATTTGCTCGCGCCCATTCTTGTCCAAGAGGCGGACTTGTTTCGTTCCCGGGTGGCTTTCGGCATAAACTGAAAACAATATTTCAAGGCGAGACCTCCATTGTTTCTCGGTACTCCCGTCGAGTGGGTCATACCCATCATTTTCCTGTGCCCGGAAAATTCCAGGAATAGGTGGATAGTTAGCAATCGAAACAACACTGTGTCGCCTCGCTGTCACCAGGTCGTCAACTGAGAGCGACGCCTGCTCAAGCATCTCTCGGGCGTGCCGGTCAGCTTCTTTTCGCACATTGTCGCCGACAAGTGCAGTAATAATGGCGCTAAGCAGGAGAACAGGCACGATGGCAATTACTACCGTTGCCAGCATATACTGCATTCTCAGCGAAATGAATTTCCCGGCCATCAACGATAACGATTCCTTACAAGACAGGAGCTTTACGGTAGTAATCCGGCGTTACGAAGGACGGTACACGAGAGCTAGTACATCCTGTGCATGTCCTGGTAGCGACGCCACAAGTCAATCTGAAATCGCCGGAAGCTCGATTTCGTAGTCTTTTGAGTATCGACGTGTAAGGGATATGCTTAACGATACATGTGAGCCACACCCGACGTCGTGTTACATTGCACAGCGTGAGTGCTGTTCTTGAAACGGGTAGCTACTACGTATTCGGGAGAATTGGCGTGTCTTACGGATGGCACACTTCGTAAGAACCCGATCTTCTGTTCATGCAACAGTAAAACTGCTTTGGCCTGCTGTCTTCGAGAACCGACGTTGGCGTTTTACTGGAATTGCAAGGTTGAATCGCGTAATTTATTGTCGTGCAAGCGAAATGATCAGATACTTGAAGTTTAGGAGGTATCGGAACGAGGTCGTGAACTCGAATCGCTTCAGAAAGATGGGCAACTAGTCATTTTAGAAAGTCACTGACGCAACCCTCCGTGTCAGTACCTGGCGTAGAAGTTAATTTTTCTCTCCTGACAGACACCTGGATTGGACCCGACTCTCGGGATCCCATGTCGACGCACATAAGATGTAAATGCGATTTTGCCGGTTCTATAAGGGATAGTGAATGCTGACTGTCGAGCTCAAATTTCTACCAGCACCAGCCAGAAGAGTTGAGACGGGTTTTCTTGTACGCTTGAACATAACGCGGAGCACTGCAAATTGTAATGCTCGTCTGAATATTCCTTGATAGACCGTTTACGGCTCTACGTTTCAAACAGAACAATAAAGACAACAAATGTTTAACGTAGCGCTCTCATGGGTCAAGGCCGTGGTGTGACATATTTTGTAATACATTTCTGGCAATATGAATGCCAGTCATAATTTTCTGAATACCGACATGAAACGTTCATCGTTGTTTAAATCGTTTCAGGTAGTGTTGATCTCGCTTATTCTATTTGTGTCCGCGGGCAATCAAATGTCGCGAGATTCAATCACGGCAACTATTTGTGTCATCGACTCCAGTGACCTTGTTCCGGTCCAGGGTGTGCTTATCGAGGCTCGTGAAGAAAGCCAGCCGAAATCTACCGGTACTACGGATCTCGATGGCTGCGCAACCCTCAGTATCGAAGTGTCGACTATTTCATCTATTGAAGAACCGGGAAATCCATCTCGATCAGGTTTTCAACTCGGTGCTCCGTTTCCGAACCCGGTCGCAACCGGAACGCGAATACCCCTGAAAACTAGTGGCTCCAGGAATGCATCGTTCCATCTGTACAGCATCCTCGGCCAGCAGCTGTTCGAGAGTCCACTTGGAGATTTGCAACCGGGTAGCTACATCCTGGATATTCCAAATCTACCTCTTGCGGCAGGGCTGTACCTGTATGCGGTCGAGACAGATTCGGATCGATCTTCGGGCCGACTGATTAAAGTTACCGATGCGACCAGCACAGATTTTTCGATTTCATTAAGCCAAATCTCCTCCCAAACGCTCAGCAAGACTCTCACCGTTCCGATTACCATTCGGCTTTCCAGTCCAGGATATGAATCTGTCGAAGACGTCAGGGAAATATCAAACGGAGAGATGGTTAACTATCAACTCACCCACCTGGATGTTGTAGCCGATTTTGTGTTCACTACGATTGACCTCGAAGCCACCTTCCAGAACACGTCTCAGAACGCGGATACCTACGCCTGGGACTTTGGGGATGGCGGGACGTCGTCAGCAGAACATCCGATTCATACGTATAACGCAGGCGGCAACTACGACGTAACACTGATTGCCTCCGCAGGCAGCATCGCTGATACGGTCTCTGCGACAGTTTCTATGAGCGAGGCACTCGTAGTCACAGCAGGGTTCACCTTCACGACCAATGAGCTCGAAGCCACCTTCCAGAACACGTCTCAGAACGCGGACACCTACGCCTGGGATTTTGCCGATGGAGCATCATCGTCAGCAGAACATCCCGTTCATATCTACACCACCGAAGGCGACTACAACGTGACGCTGATTGCATCCGCCGGCAGCGAAGCCGATACGGTCTCTGCGACAGTTTCTGTGAGCGAGGCACTCGTAGTCACAGCAGGATTCACCTTCACGACCAATGAGCTCGAAGCCACCTTCCAGAACACGTCTCAGAACG
>CBDUKH010000051.1:0-25007 GCA_965367755.1 uncultured Rhodothermales bacterium | reverse complement strand
AATCCTACGGCTTCGCAATCGGCGCAGTATTCTCCGGCGTCATCGGCGTCGGATTTTATCCGCTGATGGGTGCTCGCGTCTGGTGCCGCTTCGGTTGTCCAATGGCGGCTGTCCTCGGTATCATCCAGAAATACTTTTCAAGATTTCGGATTACCACCAACGGAGGCCAATGTATTTCCTGTGGTAACTGCTCCACTTATTGTGAGATGGGAATTGATGTCCGCTGGTACGCTCAGCGAGGCCAGAATATCGTTCGCGCATCTTGCGTCGGATGCGGGATCTGCTCGGCAGTCTGCCCGCGTGGCGTGCTCAATCTCGAGAATGGACCACGCGATACTCGGTACAACGGGCCCGTACTTATCGATCGAGACTCCGTGAGTATCATCGACGATCTGGATTGAACCCCCTCGCCGCCTGCGTAAACTCCTGCTATGATTATGGCACCCTCGGTTTAGCCCCCGAACAAACTGGCACCACCCGAACCTAGTAGGTCGTTTGGTCTAGTTACAGAGCCTACCGCTAGAACAAGTCAGTATCTCCTGTACGGAGATGAACCTACACTTCTCGCTCTGCGGGTCCGATTGTAAATCGTGATCGTGACCCACTCAAGCACAAAGTGCACCCTGAGGATTCCGCTACCCGTGAATCCGCAAGCGCACCCCTCCATCGCCCCACGGCATATCATGGAAGCCTCGAAATATAACGGCCATTCGAGATTGAAACATCCCGTATTCTCCTGAAAATACAGATTGAACACTATGGCATCGTCATTGCAATAAGAAAGTGATTCACGAAAACGCGAAACAGAACAAAAAGAATTGTCCACGCCATCGCGGTACTTCCTGTCTTCCAAAACCTATCATAAAATGCAACAACATACAGATGTCGCTCGCGCTCCTGATCGAATACCGGTCCGTCATTCTCTGACGCCTTCAGAATCATCGGTTGTACCACAAATCGAGCGGCTGCGACTGGATCGTTCACCCGAAAATGAATTCCATGTTCAAGGCAGATTAGCGAGAACGAATACGCATGAAATGTTTGACACATTAGTAAGGGAAGAGTCACCGAGAATTTATCGTACGATTCTTCGCTTGGTCCGTGATGAGGACGAGGCTAGGAATCTTGTTCAGGAAACATTCTTCCAGGCCTATCGCCACTTGGATCAGTTCGAAGGTCGTTCAAAAATATCGACGTGGCTGTTCGGGATTGCTTTCAACGTCGCGCGCGCATCGTTACGAAAGCAAAGGCGGCTGCGTACCATCTTAACCGAACACGAAATTACCTGGAATCGTTTCGAAGATTTTTGTTATCAAAACCGTTCTCTGCCATTTAACGCGTGGGATCCTGAACTCATGATGGAGAAGAGGAATCGAGCAACAACCGTCCGAACAGCTATTGACTCGTTGCCTGATATCTACAGAGAAGTAGTTGTCTTACGCGACCTCGAAGAGTTGTCTACGTTAGAAGCGGCGGAGGCTCTTTCTATTTCATGCGCAAACGTTCGGATTCGACTTTACAGAGGCCGACAAGAATTACGTAAACTTCTCTATCCCCATTTTGGCGTTAATGCGGATTAGGTTGGATTTGACGGATCTACGTTCTACACTACTTGCATGAAGGATCAGATTCAGACGAACCAAGCGAGCGTTGGGGTCATTCTGCCCGGATTCCAACTTGGTGAAGTATGCTTCCGAGCGCCAAAACATACCCTCTATCGAGGTAAGCGCGATCGAGATGAGCTGCCTGTATTGATAAAGGTAGCGAATTGGCTTGATACAGATTCTACAGCCGAGGCTTCTACAACCTGGGAATACGACGCATCAAAAGAGCTTACCATTGAAGGGATCGTTCCCGTTTTAGATCTCGTCCCGTTTCGTAAGGGTTCGGCGCTCGTACTCAAAGATGTCGGATGCCTTCCCCTGGAGTCATTCCTTTCCGATGCGACGCTAACGACGGAAGTCGCGCTAGATATCTCATGTAAGCTAGCGAAAATTCTTGGTCGCTTGCAGGCTTATGGTATCGTGCACAAAACGATACGTCCAGAAAACATTCTCGTAGACCTGGATACTAAATCTGCATGGCTCACCGGCCTTGGAAGCGTAGCAAGACCGAAAGGCGACATAGTCGATAAGAACCATCTCCACGCTCCGAATGACCTTCTGGCCTATCTGGCCCCTGAGCAAACTGGCCGAATGAACCGGCAGGTTGACTATCGCTCGGATCTCTACTCGCTCGGAGCAACTATGTATGCAATGTTTACAGGTGAAGTACCGTTCATTGCGGCAGACCGACTAGAACTGGTTCATTCACTGGTAGCCCGCCAACCGGTAGCTCCCTGCCTGAAAGATCCAAATATTCCTCGAGGAATATCAGACGTCATCATGAAATTGATGGCAAAAGCCGCCGAAGATCGATACCAGAGTGCCAAAGGATTAATCTTCGACCTGGAGCTATGCCGCAACATCGCATCTGGTTCGTCTTTTATGCCGGGCTCTCAAGATTACACAGATCAATTCCTCATACCCCAAAAATTGTATGGCCGAAAGGACGATCTGGAGATCTTGCTGCAAGCATTCGATCGCACTTGTAATGGAGCTAGTGAGATGTTTTTTGTCGCAGGTTATTCAGGTGTCGGAAAGTCAGCGCTTGTCGATGAAATTCACAGGCCGGTCGTCGAAAAGAGAGGATATTTCGTTTCGGGCAAGTTTGATCAATTTAATCGAGATATTCCCTACAGCGCGCTGATTAGTGCCTTCCAGGATTTGACGAGTCAGTTACTCGCCGAGAGCGACGAAGATGTTGCTCGCTGGAGCGAAAATATTCTGGCAGCAGTGGGCCAGAATGGACAAGTTATCATCGACGTTGTCCCTGAGATCGAATTAATAATTGGCAAGCAACCTCCCTTAATTAAACTCCCGCCTACCGAAACGAAAAACCGTTTCAACCTGATCTTCGAGCGCTTCCTGAAAGTGTTTACACAGAAGTCTCATCCACTCGTTCTTTTCCTCGATGATTTGCAATGGGCCGACCTTCCGACTTTGCGCTTGTTGCAATCCCTGTCAACCGACCCTGCGCTAAAGTACCTGTTGATAATCGGCGCATATCGGGACAATGAGGTTGGGGCCTCACACCCACTTACACACACCTTGACACATCTGAAGTCCGCAGGTGCTACGGTGCAATCAGTAACGCTAAAACCCCTGACGAAAAAGCACATCGTTCAGTTTGTAACCGACATCTTGAAGCGTTCTCCGTCCGAGGTTGAATCGCTGGCGCAGATTGTCAAGGAGAAAACGAACGGGAATCCATTCTTTGTTATTCAGTTCCTGAAAGTATTACTAAGCGAAGAGATTTTGAAATTCGATGATGAACGTGGCGGCTGGAATTATGATGAAACTCGAATTCCTGACCTCGACATAACTGATAATGTCGTCGACCTGATGACACGAAAGATCAAAAAGCTGTCTGACAGCGCGCAAGGAGTGGTCAAACTGGCCGCCTGCATCGGAAGCACTTTCGATCTTGGAACTCTATCGATTGTAAATGAATCCAGTCCTGAGAAAACTGCAGTCGATATGGAGGAGGCACAGCGGGAGGGACTGTTGGTTCCAACCTCCGAAGTCGGTGAAAAGATTTCGGAAATCGTACGTTCCTGCACGATGCAGCAGGCGCATCAAGCAAGGTTTAGGTTTTTGCACGATCGCATACAACAGGCCGCCTACGCACTCATTCCAAACGAAGAAAAAGCAATCGTCAGGCTGCGTGTGGGTCGGCTACTACTCTCGAGCTGTGACGAGTCACAGTTAGATGAGCACCTGTTCGATATCGTCGGCCACCTGAATATGGGATCAAGTTTGATTACCTCTTCCGAAGAGCTCGAGCGGCTGGCACGGCTAAATTTACAAGCGGGCTACAAAGCAAAGAAATCAACGGCCTACCGGCCGGCGCTAAATTATTTCAGTGAGGGTGTCGCTCACCTTCCAGCAGACGCATTTGAGAGCCTGTATGATCTGGCATTCGCTCTGCATCTGGAGCAGGCAGAGTGTAACTACCTGTGCGGTCATTTCGACGTAGCTCAAGAAGCTCTCGACGACCTCCTGAACCACGCCAAGTCTCCGCTTGAGCAGGCCGAGATCTATCGCATCCGGATAGTCCAGTATGAGAATACAAATCGATTTCCTGAAGCCCGCGATTGGGGAAAACTAGGCCTCTCATTGTTCAATATTGAATTCCCGGACGACGAGGACGAACGACAGGATATGCTCAAGGATGAAAACGAGCGTATTAACCTCTTACTAGGCAGTCGTACGATTGATGACCTGGTCAACCTGCCCGTTATGACCGACGACGCCATGCGAATGAGCATGAAGCTGCTGATGACTATGTGGGCTCCGTCATACATATCGGGGGATATGACACTTACCGTGTTGATCGCAACGAAAATGGTTCACCTGTCCCTGCGCTACGGTAACGTCGAAGAATCGGCCTACGGATACGTCACGTACGGTGCCACTGTCGGCCTGCGCACCGGGAATTACTCTGCCAGCTATGCATTCGGTAGACTGGCGCTGTCAGTCAATGAACATTTTGAAGACCTCTCTGCCCGAGCAAAAGTAAACCATATGTTCAGCTGTTACATCTGTCCATGGCAAGAACCCATCGAATCATGTTTTACCTATTCACGTGAAGCACATCTGGCAGGTCTCTCATCTGGCGACTTTATCTATTCCGCCTACGGCGTCTATCACGAGAGTTGGCACGCCCTCTTCCGTGGCCAGCAGTTGGCTGAATATTACGATCATTACAGCCCGTACCTGGAGTTTATTGCTAGAACTCAAAACCAGACATTCGTCTACGCACACAAGCAAGTGCTACAGTTAAGTCTTGCCCTCCAGGGTCGCACGAAATATCCGGTCAGTTTTGATGATTCTGAATTCGACGAAAGCATTTTTCTGCAAGACTATGAGCACCTCGATTTCTTTCGGAGCATCTATTTTATCACGAAACTCCAACTCCTGTATATCCTCGGAGAAGTAGATGAGGCCGAAAGCATGGCTATCGAAGCCGAACGCGTTGCAGTCAAGACCGAAGGGATGATATGGGATGCGTGGCGTTGCTTTTATCAGGCTCTCGTTCTGGCTGCACAATATCCTTCTTTCTATGACGAGAAAAAGAAGGCGACCGGGCGGAAGCTGGAACTGCTTCGCGGCCAACTGGAGACTTGGTCAGGCACATGCCCTGAAAACTTCGAGGCAAAATATCAACTCGTTAAAGCCGAATGTGCGTCACTCGACGGGCGAAGAGAGGAAGCCGCCGCCGCATACAAGCATGCAATCGATTCAGCAACAGAACGTGGTTTTGTTCACATTGCCGCCATTGCAAATGAATGCTTCGGTCGTTTCTGGCTGCAACAAAACGATTCCGAAAACGCAAGCCTCTATTTGTCCGATGCATGTCTGTGTTATCGAAGATGGGGCGCCACTGCCAAAGTAAACCAACTCAAGAAAGTTTATCCGCACTTGCTGACTTCTTCGCGTGACGGAAATAATGTGAATGATTCAGCGGTAAGTCGCGAGCTGGATCTTTCAACTGTAGCCAAAGCCGCCCGGGTCATCTCTGGAGAAATAGAGCAGCGAAAAGTCCTCGACCGTTTGATGAAGATCGTCATGGAAAATGCCGGAGCAGATAGAGGCTTTTTGTTGATGGATCGTGATGGTCACTTTGTAGTGGAATCCTCTGCTACGGCTCGAGACCAAGAATATGACCTGCAGGTCGATGACGCGCAAGATTGGAGTAAATATCTTTCGACCGCCATCGTGCAATACGTTGCACACGTTGGCAATAGTACGGTGGTGTCCGACGCTAGCAGCGATCCAAGATTCGAAAATGATCCATACATCCAGAAATTCGAGCCACGTTCGATCCTCTGCACTACAATTCTTCACCACGGGACTACAATTGGCATCCTTTATCTCGAAAATACGCTTACCCGCGATGCCTTCACCGCCGACCGGCTAGAAGTAGTGCAAATCCTCGCTTCCCAGGCAGCAATATCACTCGAAAATGCTCGCCTGTACGAGGAAATGAAACTCGAGATCGCCGAGCGAAAAAAAATCGAGGAGGCACTTCGGAAGGTGGAGGAAGCTACCGCCCCGGTAACAGGTGCCGACTACTTTCATTCTCTCGTGAAACACCTGTCGACTGCTTTCGGAGTACGGTATGCATTTATATCCCAGTGCGTTGATGCAGGAAACACCAGTGTGCAGACTCTAGCCTACTGGAAAGGCAGCGGCTTCGGCAACAATTTCAACTACTCCCTGGACGGAACTCCGTGCAAGGACGTAATTGACGGAGAGCTAAGCTACTATGCAGAACAGGTACAGATGCTCTTCCCCGATGACAACTACCTGCAAAAGATCGGCGCGGAAAGCTATCTCGGAATACCGCTGAGGAGTGCCTCCGGAAATGTTGTTGGTCATCTTGCTGTATTTGATGACAAACCGATGAACCGTAACCCACACGACCTGTCGGTTTTGAAGATCTTTGCTGCGCGCGCGGGAGCAGAACTTGAACGCAACCGCGCAGAACAAGAACTGCAACGGGCTTACGATGAACTCGAAGTTAGAGTTGAAGAGCGTACAGAAGCACTCTCGGTTGCAAATCTGCATCTACAACGAGAAATCGAGGAGCGGGAAAACACGGAAATAAAACTGCAGGACGCCAAAGAAGCCGCGGAATCTGCAAATCGCGCGAAGAGTGAGTTCCTTGCAAATATGAGCCACGAGCTGCGAACGCCCCTCAACGGGATTCTCGGGTACGCCCAGATTCTCGAGCGCGACGCAGGACTAACAGAGTCGCAACGAAAAGGCCTTAGCATTGTCCAACGTAGCGGCAAACATTTGCTAATGCTGATTAATGACATTCTGGACCTGTCAAAAATCGAAGCTGGCAAAATAGATGCTCAGGAGATTGAATTTCCGTTGCAAGAATTTCTGCGAGACATTGCTGAAATCGGTCGCATTCGGGCCGAACAAAAAGGACTGGCATTTCTCTTCGCTCCGTTTACGGAACTACCCGGAATCGTCAAAGGGGATGAAAGGCGCCTGCGGCAGATCCTTCTAAACCTGTTAAGCAATGCTGCCAAGTTTACCGACTCAGGTGGTGTTGCCCTGCGCGTTGGCGTCAATAAATCGTCAGGGAAATCGCGAATGCATTTCATAGTCGAAGACAGCGGTATCGGAATTCACCCGGAAGATCTTACCGATATTTTTCAGCCATTCTATCAAATCCGGGGACCAGGTCGCTTTGACGAAGGAACGGGTCTGGGCCTGGCGATCAGCCAGAAGTTGGTTAACCTGATGGGCGGCACTTTACACGTTGAAAGCACCCCCGGATCCGGAAGTACCTTCTGGATAGCAGTGGATTTACCCGAAGTGGCTCCGGTCCACGTGATCCCGCGGAGCAGCACAAGTATCGTCGGATACAAAGGCCCGAAGAAGAAAGTCCTGATTGTCGACGACAAAGCCGAAAACCGATCGCTCCTTGTCGACATGCTGGAACCTCTCGGCTTCAAAACAACGGAAGCTAAAGATGGAAGCGAAGCACTTGATAAAGCAAAGGCATTCGGACCGGATATTGTTTTAATGGATCTTGTCATGCCTGTAATGGATGGATTTGAAGCAGCGCGTCAGTTTCGAGCAATTCCCGAATACAAGAACACAAAAATTATTGCACTATCGGCAAGCGTTTTCGAGCATAGCAAGCTGGAGAGTAGAGAAGCGGGCTGCCACGATTTTATTCCCAAGCCTATTGATGCGGACGTGTTTCTTCAAAGCCTCCAGAAAAATCTTCAAATCGAATGGATCTATTCTGGCGAGCTCCAACCTCGCTATACCGGCAACCCTGGCCGAGTCGAAAACGAACCGGATCCGATCCTGAAAGCCCCTGAGCAAGAAATACTCAGAACGCTCAATGAATTGGCACTCAGTGGCGACATCCAGGGCATACTCCGGCGCCTGGAAGCGGTCGAGAGCATGGGTGACCAATACGAACCTTTTGTAAAAACGCTTCGACGGATGGCTGACGATTACGACATGAAGCGGATCAACGACCTGATAGAACCTTTTTTGGATGATCGGCATGAGTAATGCATCCACCGATAACGCTACGATTCTAATTGTCGATGATAATCCGACAAATATCAGCGTCCTGCTAGAGTATCTGCAGCAGAACGGCTTCAAAGTCCTCGTCGCAAGAGATGGTATGCGAGCAATTAAACAGGTGAATAAAGCGCGCCCTGACCTGATATTGCTCGACGTTGTCATGCCTGGGCTCGACGGCTTCGACACTTGTCGGTTGCTCAAAGAAAATGTCGATACCAGAGATATTCCCGTCATTTTTATGACGGCGCTATCGGATATGACAGACAAGATGAATGGCTTCGCCGTAGGCGCTGTCGACTACGTCATTAAACCATTTCAACAGGAAGAGGTGCTGGCCAGGGTAAACACGCACTTGACCCTTCAGAAATTACAGCAGGAGCTGCGCGAAACAAACGCAAACCTCGAACAGCGCGTCGCCGATAGAACAGCAGAATTGCAACTCCTCAAAAATCGTCTGGAGGCCGAGAACACCTATCTGAAAGAGGAGATCAAAGTCAACCATAATTTTGAGGAGATCATCGGCCGGAGCAAAGTCATGAAGAAGGCACTTCATATGGTCGAACAAGTTGCCGATACCGACGCCACGGTCCTGATCCTTGGTGAAACCGGAACAGGGAAAGAGCTAATCGCTCGGGCAGTACATAACCTCAGTCATCGGAAAAATCGACCTCTCGTAAAAGTAAATTGCGCCGCACTGCCAGCGGACCTTATCGAGAGCGAATTGTTCGGTCATGAAAAAGGTGCGTTTACCGGTGCTTCGAATCGGAAGGCCGGGCGCTTCGAACTGGCAGACAATGGAACAATATTTCTTGACGAAGTCGGTGACCTGCCTCTGGCACTGCAAGCCAAACTCCTGCGGGCATTGCAGGAAGGAGAGTTTGAGCGTATCGGCGCCACCGAGACTCTAAAAGTAGATGTCCGTGTAATAGCAGCTACAAATGTGAATCTCGAACAACGTGTCGAGAAAAAGGAATTCAGGGCAGACCTCTACTACAGACTGAATGTATTTCCATTGATGCTCCCACCTCTGCGAGATCGAAGCGAAGACACTTCGTTGCTAATCCAACACTTTGTTAAAAAGCATGCAAAGAAGCTGGGAAAACATATAGACAAGATTCCGCAGAAGGTGATGGCCGCGCTAGAGGGATATAGTTGGCCGGGTAATGTGCGCGAACTGGAAAATGTGATTGAGCGCGCCCTTATTCTGAACCAGGGTCCGACGCTAAACCTCGATTATGCGTTCACAAATCGAACGCAACCCGACAACCAGCCAGCGTCGCACCTTACTCTCCAAACCGTAGAAAAGCGCCATATCGAATATATGCTGGAACGTACCCGCTGGTGTATAGAGGGTAAGGCAGGTGCGGCAGTTCGTCTCGGCTTGAACCCTAGCACCCTGCGATCAAGAATGCGCAAACTGGGAATCGAAAAACCGACTATCGAAAACTGATGCCAAAATCTTTATCAGGTTCCGGCAACGTCGCTACACATTCTGCCTGATACTCGCGCTACCCCTCCATTTCGACGCCATGCGGGATCCAGGTTGGGCTGTCTAGCAATCGAAACGTCTGCTACACCGTTGGATTTGAGACCCCTTCTCCTTAGTCACGATCAACAGTAACAGCGACGATTACCACTGACATTCAGTCCAAAACAGATTGACGATCGCACTTCGTTAAGAAGGCTGGACCTTCGCCCGTACATCTCCCAACCGACGGCCCCAAAAAGTCGGTCCGCATCATAGAATTGAGTCGCTCGATTACTTGCCGCCACGCGAGTTTGTCATTGAACACTTGTTCTCGTCCCTTCATTTGTGTGGCATGTCCCTCAGCAATATTCGCCCACGATATTACGTGATGCCCGCCACATGTCACGGTAAACATCATTGACAGATAGCATAATGCGTTGTCCTGCAACGAGTTACAAGACATGGCATAGCAATTGTAATTGAGCTGCTATAAACGGGACCAGCGCTCCAAGCCAAAGCAAGTCCCACAATCGCGTACACAATTAGAATTGGGATCAAGGTAAATAACAATGAAACAATTGCTAGCATTTGCATCGCTTGTTGTACTTCTTACCGGCATTCATGCCGAGATAGTATCGTTTGACGGTGCACAAAACGTAACATCAAAACTGACTGAGCATTCAGCTAACGATTCAAGCCCACAAGCGGTAGTCGGTTATCTATATACTAGCCTCAACGGCGAGAGTACAAATCAAGTGATATCGTTCGAACGTCACGACGATGGTTCTCTTGGTCGACAGGTGGCGTATTCAACAAACTCGCTTGGTGGAGCTAATCGCGCCGCAGGTGGCGATGCCGCTGGTGACTTTGATTCACAAGGTGCCGTCCAAATCATTGACAACCATTTACTCGCAGTCAATGCCGGTGGAAATACGATTTCGGTATTCGGCCTGGATAAGAGCAATGGTAAACTCACCTTTAAGTCCAACACCGATTCCGAAGGCGCAAGACCGGTGAGTCTGGCTTTCGTTAAAAAAGCCTCGTCTTCGAATGAGTACTGGGTAGTTGTGGGTAACCAATGGAATAACCCTAATGTACAGAAAGGAGGAGCAGGCGAAGGGCCCGTTGAGATGTATCCTGACGCAGCATTTCATTCGGCCGGCGGCGGGCACGAACAGATCCTTGAAGAAAGAAACATCCACCTGTTCACCTTTAACTCCAGGACAGGGAAATTGTCTTCTGAAAAAAGCCTGGATAAATACAACGGGACAAACGGCGGACCTACTACCGTTGCATTCAACCACGACGGTACGAAACTCGCTGTCACTACGTGGGGCATCGCTCACTTCGGAACCGCTACGCCCAGGCACCAGAAGCCGAGCAGAGTATACGTCTATGATTTCGATACTAAGTCGGGAAATACGAGCGGTCGTCGATTCTTCGAGGAAGTTGGAATAGCCGGAAGCATCGGTATGAACTGGGATACCCGCTCGTCGACAATATTCGTTTCGAACTTTAATCTCACCGACGAAAAACGGGACCATAGTCTAACGGTCCTTACCGACGACGGCAGGAGCGTTACGAAGACTGGTAACTTCGGAACAGGTATCGGTAGCGATATCGATGAAGCCTGCTGGACAGTAATAAATCCCAAGGGCAACAAACTGTATGTATCGAGCTTCGGTGGTAACCTTATCAGTGAATTCGATATCGGTCGCCGCGGTAAAGTGCACAAAGTCGGCTCGTCCCCGGAGACGGCCTTCGCTCGGCGAAAAGCAGGAACGCCTCCTGGTGATACCAAGGACATGTTCATTACGGACAATGGAAAGTATATGTATGTCCTCGGTGCCTATCAAACTTTTACTCTATCCAGGTACGACATTTCCAAGAGTGGCTCCCTGAAATTCGTTCAAGAGTACGACGTCGCAGCGGCGACCCTGTCCGGTCCCGGTGCCTACAACTTCCTCGGTCTGACGGGTTTCGACAAGTAACGAACTAAGCGGCATGGGGGAGACGAATGTCACCCCCAGTCGCTGGTTTGTCCTCTCCATGATGATATACAAACCAATCCATTGCCTCAATGTGGGGTGACAAAATGAAAAACATTACAGACTACGTTTGCCGCGCCCTTTTGACATTGTCGATTCTCGTACTGTACGAGACGGCCTTTATGGAAACCGCAGAAGCGCAGTCAGTCGCTCTCGGAACCGAACTAGTCAGCCGCTATGTGTGGCGAGGCACTGACTTCGGCGAATCGGTTAGTGTGCAGCCGTCTCTGTCAATTGAGGTCACGGGATTGGAGCTAGGTACGTGGGCGTCGTACTCCGTCTCACCCAATGGTTCAGCTGCGAACGAAATTGATACCTGGATTGGATATGCAATAAGCACTAGAAATTTCGGATCCATCTCGTTCGGTGCCACCGACTACTACTTTCCATCTTCGGAAGGGTCCGATTTCTTCGACGTGTCCGGTAACGGATCGGGGTCGCACATGGTAGAGTCGTTCATCGAGTATACCGGGCCACGGAAACTTCCAGCCTCCTTTTTTGCGGCAGTATTTGTACACAACGATCCAGACAACTCCCTCTACCTGGAAGCCAGTATCCCTGTTCAACTGGATGGAGTGGAAGTTGGCTTCTCAGCTGGCGCCGTAGCGAAAGAAAGTACGCTCTACCAGGCGGACGGATTCGAAATCGTCAAACTCGGCCTTTCCGCTACCAAAGAACTGGCGCTGTCGGATACGTTCAGCCTGCCAGTAACTGTTAGATACATCTTGAATGCCCATTTGGAGAAATCCTATGTCATCGCTGGCTTCAAGATCGACTTGTAATAATCCATCACTCTTCACTCTCTGTAAAAGGTCAACACAATGAAATGCTTTAACACAATCACTGTAATATCACTAATGCTGTTGTGCGTAGAAGGTAATACGCTTTCAGCTCAGAGTCTCGCATCAGGTGAGTCTTCTGTCGATACAAAGAAAACGCAGGCAATGTCGGCGTCAACCATTAGCTATGGTGAGCAATATTCACCGCAGCGACATAACTATTTCCGTCCGGCTCCACCCGCAATATCGTCTCACTATTCTTACATATATGAATCAAACCAGATTCTGAAAGCAGGAGTCGTCGATCTCGAGAAGAGCACAATTACACTACCACTGTATAAGGGACAAATGAAGGATGGGCGCTCCGTCTGGTACGTCTTGACGGACGTATCCGATGCAGGTATCGCTGAAGAACTCGGTATTAACTATTCGCCAAAATTGCGAAACGTCAGGGGAGACGCCGCCCGATCTGCCGAACTCGAGAGCGATGGCACTCTAACGTTTAACCGGGGAACAGTAGATTTTTCTCCAGAAAGAAAAGTAGTACCCGGGAAGGCTCCTAACTTCTTTCCGCCAGCCGTGGCGGTGGCCGGGTCAAAAGGGGACAAGTACTATACTCCGGTCGTGCGTGTCGGCGATGTCATCTACAATGCAACAGTTGTCGCCTTCAACGTGGCAGCGAGTGAAATTGAATTTCCCAACGGCAACATTGACTACCGGAAAGTAATCGATCGGGCAGTGGCTATATCTCCACAGCAAGGTACGGTTACACTAAGTCTCGCTCTAGGCACAATGAATGGACGCCCCATGCTCTTCCTGAGTCTCGACTCGAACGACGAACTAGTGTCAGCACTGGAAGCAACGACGGTCGCCCCGGCTCTTAGCGAAATACCCGTCGGCCTTAACGACGACCCCAACAGTGCCGTCGCGGCTAATTACATTGTCCTGAATGGTCCAGTGGGAGATGACAACCCGCATAAGCAAGGTGTGAACAGTGCACTGAGCGATAAGGGCGGTCAAGTACTGGATATCTTCGATAGTGCTCCTGGCCTGGTCTCTGGTTACAGCCCCATGTGGGATCTGTACCTGGCGCAATGGACCGATCATGCCGTCAACTCAGGTTTCCAGTCTGCTATATATAGTGAGCTGCAATTATTGACACTAATCGAAAAAGGATGGATCTCCGGCCCAAACGGTTCCGTGGGACCGTCAGGATTAATATCAAATTGCCCGCTGGTGATGAGTTTCTAGCAGGCCTCACATTGATTGAATGTATGCCCGGTTCCACATTGAGGGAGCCGGGCATTGTTCTGCCCGATAACTCTATCCAAACGTTATGATACCTCTGGTAAAGTGTCTTGAACATTACTCAACTGGAGAAGAATGTTCAGCCACGTCTGGAGCAGCACGACTATCGGTGTAGAAGCACTTCCGGTTCACGTTGAAGCACACCTTCGCCGTGGAATTCCCAAGTTCACCGTCGTCGGCCTGCCCAATGGTGCCGTCAAGGAAAGTCGAGAAAGAATCTATGCCGCCCTGGTCTGTAACGAGCTTCCAGTTCCACGCGGAGTAGCAACCATCAATCTGGCACCGGCCAACGTCCGGAAAGAAGGGACTGCGTTCGACCTTCCCATGGCTGTTGCGCTCGTTGCTGCTCAGTCCAGCCTCTTTGATCAAGATGAGCTGGACGAGTTTTGTATCATTGGAGAACTCGCCCTCGACGGCTGCGTCAGGCCCGTCAGTGGCGTCCTATCCATGGCCATGCAGGTCCGTAAATCACGGCGGACAAATTTCATCGTCCCTCGCGATAATGCGGCTGAAGCTGCCGTCATCGATGGCCTCAATGTGTACGGTGTCGATCACATCAGTGAGGCCCTCAACATTATTGGCAATCCAGACTTGTTTTCTACAGTCCCGACGACTCCCGTTAGCCAACTGATACATTCTAGTTCTTATTCAGCCGACTTCGCCGACGTCAGGGGACAAAACGCCGTCAAGCGTGCCCTCGAAGTGGCCGCAGCCGGAAGTCATAATGCCATTATGATCGGACCTCCCGGCTCTGGGAAGACCATGCTCGCCCGAAGACTCCCGTCGATTCTTCCCACCATGACCACACTCGAGTCGTTGCAAACAAGTCAGATACACTCCGTAGGGGGCAGGCTGATGGAGAAGGGAGGTATCGTAACCACACGACCGTTCAGGTCACCCCATCACTCTATCTCGGACGCCGGTCTCTGCGGCGGCGGTGCCAACCCTCGACCCGGCGAAATATCTCTCGCACATAATGGCATCCTGTTTCTCGATGAACTCCCTGAATTCAAAAGACAGGTCCTGGAAGTGCTGAGACAACCACTCGAGGAAGGAAATATCACTATCAGCAGAGCGCAAATGTCGGTCAACTACCCGGCGCGATTTATGCTAATCGCTGGCATGAACCCGTGCCCGTGTGGCAACCGAAATAATCCCGGCCGTCACTGCATCTGCAAACCCGACCAGATACAGCGCTACCTGTCGAAGATTAGCGGACCGCTCCTCGACAGAATTGATATTCACGTCGAAGTTACTCCAGTATCCTTTGAGGCAATGAACAGCCTGAAGGAGGAAGAACGATCATCAGATGTGAAGCAACGCGTCAATATGGCTCGTGATATTCAGTTAACACGCTTTCGGAAAACGGAGAACTGCTTTGCAAATGCGCAAATGAACTCCCGAATGGTGCGACGCTTCTGCTCCCTCTCACGAGAGTCGAGCATGCTGCTGAAAACCGCAGTAGACAGATTGGGACTCAGTGCGCGCGCCTTCGATCGGATCCTGAAAGTGGCCCGGTCCATCGCCGACCTCGACAATCAAAACGCTATCTCTACCCGACACCTGTCCGAAGCGATACAGTATCGGTCGCTGGACCGGCGTCTGTCAGAATTTATCGCGTAACCGGCCGTGGCGATTGTGTCATTACGACGAGGCGTTAACGACGACTAACGACGGCAACTACTCGCGTTCCGTAGCCATCAGGATCCGCAGGTCCAGTGCCTTCCCGATACTCATCACCTGCGCCAGCTGTCCTACCGTAGCGCCTTCATCGGCCCGCACCACAAGAGCTACCTTATCGGCTCGTGCCTCCCTTAACGCCATCATCAGGTTGCCTTCGGCAACGCGATTTTGGTCGACATAGAAATTGCCATCCTTGGTGATTGCTACCGTCACATACTGCGACTCCATCGGGGCTGCAGCATTCGCCTGGGGCAGGTTAACCTGGATGCCAAACTGAGGTATGAAGTTGGACGTGAGGAGAAAGAATATCAGCAGCAACAGAACCACGTCGGCAAGACCAGCCTGGCTGAATACTGAGATCGGTTTCTTTGGTGATGTAAAGCTTAGTGCCATTATTATTATCCGATCTAGTACCGTGTCTCAACTGGTGCTGGCTCCTGCAGAAGATCAATAAAATCCGTTGCAGAACGCTCCATATCATGAACAGCTCTGTTAATCCTGCCAGTCAAATAGTTGTAGAGGAAGACCGCGAGGATACCAACTACAAGTCCAAGAGCAGTACTCAGCAATGCCTCCCAGATACCACCGGCAAGGACACTTGGATTAACGTTGCCCTGTAAACTCTGTATCTGCCGAAACGCCTTGATCATACCCGTAACTGTTCCGAGGAAACCAAGCATCGGTGCCACGCCCGCGATAGTCGCCAGCAAATCGACTCGCTTTTCAAGCTCGAATGCTTCATACTTGCCCGCAGCATGTACAGCCTCCTGAATTTCGGAAATGGGTCGTCCGAGGCGCTCAAGACCGTGCTTGAGGATCCGCGTGATAGGCTTATACTGATCGTTGCAATAATTCTTTGCGCCAATTATGTCTCCCGCCTGTACATAATCCCGGATGCGTTCCGTGACTAGCTCCGGATCCATTCTCGTCTTGCGCAGCGTCATCATGCGTTCGACGAAAATCGCAAGCGTAACCAGCGAGAGGAGTACGATCGGATAGATCACCCAGCCGCCAAGTAACAATGTTTCCAGAAACGTTGGCTCACCCGCCGCCTGTGCAGCCGTCTGCAGTGAATCCTGTGCCGTCAGTACGGCATCCTGAATAGATAATAGAGTCATAGATACGTTAATCGAGAACGATTACTAGTTGGATGTAATGCGTAATGCCCAACTGCCATCCGGGAGGAGGCCGCCAAGGCGTCGTATTTCACGCTGGGAAATTGTACTGTTTCGAAATTGGCCGACAGCAACCCTGTACCTCGTCTGTCCATTGACATTCGACTCCAGGATATCGACCGGATGGGATTCATCTTGAAGATCTTCAGAAACCTGTTGTGCGATCGCTACCGCCTCGGCTCGGGTAGGCTTCGACGAAACAACTATCGTCCATCCACCCGACGCCACGTCAATACCACCGGGCTGCCATGCCGACACTTCCGGCTCAACCTCGCCCTCAGTAGTAGTGGGATCTGCTCCCGCATCCGCCGCAGGAGGATTTTCAGTTTCTGCCGGGATCGGCTCAGCGACAACCGGTCGGGGAGTGCGTTGCCGGGTCTGCGCCCAGTAAACAGCCATCACCAGAAAAACAATGGCAAGCAGCGGGAGCACATAGAACCAGATAGATGCCCGAGGTTTTCCCTTGGCAACTACAGGCTCTGCATTCTCGTCGATTGGAACGACGAGTCCTTCTGCCAGACCTTTCTCTTCTGCTGCTTCATCAACTGCACCCTCAACATCTTCATCGGTTGTGTCGACATCAACACTTGCAGCGTTTCGAATGGCTTCACTTTCAACCGGGAGATCAGCTGCCTTATCATCTGGTCTAACAGTCGGCTCTCCAAACGTATCGACGTCGACGTCAACATCGCTACCGGCATCTGCGTCAATATCCAGAAAGGAGTTGGACCCGGTGACAACATCGCCGACCGCTATGTCATCGTCGGTGTGCCCGTCGAATGTCGTCTCTTCCAACTCGATAGGCTCGTCTACCTTCGCAACGGATTCTTCAGCCGAACCGGAAAATGTTTTCTCTTCCCAGCGCGGTTCAAATTCGTCTGTCTCAGGGAGGTCAAGATTATCCAGGTCATCAACCATGATGTGGCTGCCGGTATCTTCTACCGCGAGCACGTTCAGTCCGGCATACTGGTGATTGACAATCCTTGCGAGCTCGGTGTCAGGCTCAAAAAGCTTCTTGCCATCGACCATATAAAATGAACCGAGACCCGGGACGTGGCACCTGCCATCATCACGGACCTGACCCCAGACATATTCTGACAACATCTGTAGAACATCATCCACAGTGTCGGCCTCTACTCCAATACGGTGCGCGAATTCTGTCGGGAACGATTCCATCTGCTATCCCTCTCGCTCGTTTGGATGAAAGATGACGATGTTGCGAGCCGGTTGGAGTACTGTGCCGCTCGCACTCCGGTTCTCCACGTGGGTGGGTACATGACGCACGCCAAACTCTCCGAATCCGGCAACTTCAACACTGCTGCCATCGGCAAGCCGAACGGCTATGCTGTACGCAAGCTCTGCCAGTGCATCTTCTATTGGAATATTCAACATAATATCTACCAGAGGAGCCTTAATCCTGCTCCAATTCGAATCGGCGACTGAATGTAGTTTTCCCACGATTCAAGGTCGTCAGACAAGATGTTACTTGCCCTTACTGCAACCCCAAGATTTGAAGTTACATTGTATATGCCTGAAAAGTTCAAATCGAACTGATCATCGAGCTTCCGCGTCTGGCTTCTGTCGACAAAACGTTCGCCAGTGTATTCTGTACCAGCCTGCAGCAACACTTTGTTACCGGGCGTGGAATAGGATACCGACAGCGATCCAACCACAGGTGAGTAATAGGGCACAGGGTCGTTCGAGTTTTCGAACTGGGCATATCGGTAAGATCCCCCAACCGTGACCGACAATCGTCCGGGCAGTGCCACCGAGACATCGCCGCCACCAGAGATTACCGACGCGTCCGCGTATCCGATGCTGGTAAAGGCTCCAGTCGCCTCGGATATTTCGGCAGTCGTCGATCGTCGGAAATAGCTGAAGTTTGGTGAATCCTGATAACCGGCCCGCGCCACCACCCGGATCTGGCCCGAATAAATTTTAACTCCCGCCTCGGCATTGACCGGGAATATTGTCGGTTCCAGCAGTGGCTGATCAATCAGATACGGATTCGTCCGCGATATGCTCGCGACAGTATTATTGTGCGCGACCGGTTCATTCTGTGCATACAAATCGACCCACGGATTCGGCGACAATGTCAGCCTCACCGATGGTGCCAGATACGTCGCATCTCTGGTAGTGACATCTTCAATAGAAATCGCCATCACTTTTCCACCCACCGATAGCTCAACACTATTCCCAATCAACGTGCGGTAACGAGCACCTGCCGTGATAAACATGTTCTGCTCTTCATCGGTGTCGCCAGAGTCGAGTCGATTCAGTCCGCCTCGTCCATCCACCACAATCGACGAATTGCCAACAGGTACCGTAACTGCGGCAGCTCCCTTGATACTTTGCTCCGTACGCTCCAGTAGATTATTCGGAATGGTACCTGCCGTCGCAAGATCAGTATCCATCAAGGTCTGGGCAAACCCGAACGATGTTTCAACTCGGACATTGGATGCCGTCCCGGTGCCTAGTCCTACCTCAGCTCCGATACTATTGATCTGCCGGTCAGGAGCCAGATTAAACGATGGTGCCGTTTCTACGGTCCCCAGCGGATATAAATTAAACGTGTCAGAAAAACCGCTCACTGAAACACTTCCCTTGAACTGTCTGCTACTGTGTCGCAGATCGACCCGTCCATCAAAAGAGTTGAACTCGTTTGTGATGTCATCGAAATCATCGAAGACCGTACTGCCATTCGACCCTGAGTAGTCAACGTCCAGTTCAATTCCGGTGCCCTCGCCAACTGGATAACCGGCACGCAATCTTGCAGTCCTGTTAAAGTAGTTGCCCGTTGTGACCTCTGCTTCGGCAAACGCACGCTCTCCTCCCGACAGCGCCGTAACCGACGGCGGAGTAGGGGTTCGCAAGGGGCTATCCGGAAGATCCTGACTACTCTGCTTGTAGTCGCTGACATAAGGTCTCCTGTTCGGGGCAATGTCCGGAATCCTTGGAGGTGGGTTGAAGCCTATCAACGGTTGCCTCACCAACGACGGAAACGAAATAATCAGGTCACCGCGAATTTCTATCTCGCGTGGCGTCAGATCGGGAAGTACCAGCGGATCGCCAGGATCCTGTGCAAACAATCCCGTGGGCAGCCCAACCACAACGAGGAGAGCCATGCCGGCAAATGCTTTCATCGCCTTCATTCTGTTATCCAAACTACGCTCCGATAATGTCATTCGATTTGTCATAGCGCCGCCTTTAGTCTTGCCGCACGTTCGGAATACGCCGTTCCAGGATACTGTTCGATCACCAGGTCACATATCTTGGCTGCATCTCCAGAGTTTCCCAGCCTGGCATGGGCGTCAACCTGTGCGAGGTATCCCTCCGCCATCCAGTCGGAATAACCGCTGTACAAAATCGGCACTCGACCCAACTGCTCCAACGCTTCGCCTGCACGACCAACCTTGGTCAATAACTTACCCAGATACACCAGCGCCTCGGCTCCGGTCTCATCCTGACTTCTATTTACAACTTCGCGGTAAGCCTGCACTGCATCCGCGGTGTTGCCTTCGGAATCATAAATACGAGCCAGACCTAACAGGGCCGGTGCCGATGCAGCTGGACTCGACGCCGACGATATCGTCTCCGTCAACATGGTCTTCGCCTCAGCCGAGCGGCCCACGTTCATCAAGGCGACTCCCTGACCGTAACGAGCAAGCGATGCCAACCTCTGTCGTCCAGCCGATTTACTCTCAGCAAACCTGAACGTCGACAGCGCCTCGTTATTTCTATTCTGCTTCAACTGCAAATTGCCCAATAACAACGCAGCTTCTGAAGCCCGGGTGCTTGAAGGATAGTTAGTCACTATCTGCTTCAAATAATTCTCCGCCTCGGATGCCTGGTTTCGATCATTGAAGATCGTTCCCAGATAGAAGTACGCCTCAGGCATCAAGTCCTCGTTTCGAGCACGTCGAATAAATAACTGGAAGTCTGTCAGCGCCTCATCCAGTCTTCCACTCTGGAATTTTACTTCGGCCTGCTTAAAGCGTAACTGGTCCACGACGGGGGAGTTGGGATGCCGAATGGCAAAGTCGTCGATAATCGCCGTGGCGCGTCCTTCATCATCCAATGCAATTAAGGCAAACTGAATACTCGCGGCTGCGTCTCCGGCAAACGGACTGTTCGGATACTTCTCCAACACCTCCTGGTACGCGGTCACCGCGGCCTCGTGATCTCCAGAATTAAACAGCGCATCGCCAATACCGTACTGCGCCTTTGCTGCAATGGGTGCGTTGGGCGCTACGCGGATCAAGTTGTTGTATGCTTCAACCGCCTGGTCGTAATCTCCATTCTGGAAATACAGGTAGCCGAGACTGTACATTGATTCGTCTCGCCATTGTGATCCTGGAAAATCAGATAAAAGTTTCCTGAACGCCGTGATCGCATCGAAGGCATCTCCATTATTACTGTAGGCCTGGCCCATCTGGAACTGCGCGTAGTCATCTTCTTGCTCGGCAAGAATCGCGTATGTTGAAATCGCCTCTGGATATCTCTTCAACGCGTAGTAGGAATCTGCCAACCTCATTCGGGCGTCCCGGCGATACGGCACAAAGCCGTCTTCGTCCCTGTAGTCCCTCAGGAAAGTATTGAAATGCGTGATCGCAGACGCGTACTGCGATTGACGGAAATACGTCCATCCCAGCGCGTACTGCGCAGCGTCAATATTTTTTCCAGACTTGAAGACGCTGATGTATTCCTTAAACAATCGCTCGGCTTCCGCAAGGTCGCCGTTCTGGAAATAACTTTCTGCGGCCCAGAACAGAGACTCGTCAGCCTTGCTTTGATACTGCTCATCAGTATATAATTTGAGAAATGCCGGTGCCGCGTCCGCATACTTTTCGTTTCTGTACAACAGCCACGCGTTCTGAAAGATGATATCGTTGCGTATCGCAGGATCCATTGCGTCGCGACTGATTGCAGTCTCAAATGCCTTCAACGCATTGTCGAAATCAGCCAGCGCGATAAACGTGTTACCGTAATGCCCGAGTGCTTCGTCGACGAGAGGGGAGTCCTCGTACCTGGAAATCAAGCGTCCGAAGGCGGCGTTGGCTTCTTCCCATTGCCGCAACGCATAGTGTGTCAGCCCCAGCTCGAACAACGCATCATCCGCCATCTCTCCACGGGCCCATTTCTCTGTGACTGATGTATAACTCTTGATGGCATCCAGCGGCTTTCCACCGAGCTTTTCGTTGACACCCTGATAGTAGGTCGCACGCTGAGCGAGGATGTCATCGTTGCCGGCTGCCGCCTTGCGGAATTCATCGGCGGCCCACTGGTACGCTCCTTCGCGATAGTAATTCCAGCCAAGTCCGTAAAGTGCCTGCCTGTAATACGTGTTACCGGGATTGTCTTCCGTCAGAATCCGATAATTAATAATCGCGTTTTCGCTATCCCGGATTTGATTGTAAGATTCCGAAAGCAGAAACGTCGCCCGGAACCGCGCTTCTCCATCTAATGACGGAATTCTGTTCTGCAATTCTGTAATCGTCCGCGGATAGTCACCTAACTCGTAGTAAACTTCGGCAAGTGCAATTCCCAGATTTCTGGAGTATGGCGATCCGGGATATCGTTGCCCCAGTTGCTCAAACGCCCTGGCCGCCCGGTCGTAGCGCTCCCGTCTGACCTCGGTAAACGCTATAGCATATAATGCAGTAGGTGCCGTATCCGTGGCACGAAAGTCATCGGCCGCTCTCTGGAAGTAGGCAATCGCTTCGTCGTCACGACCGAGTGCGAGAGCCGACTCGCCCATCCAGTACAGGGCCTTGGCCGACATCTCGGGTGGGGGCGCCTCATCCAGGAGTCTTGAGAAATAGGAGATAGCCTCTTCATGCTGCTCGGACTCAAAGAAGTGCTTACCAAGTGCCAGCCTGGCCTCGTATGCCAGCGGGTGTGTCGGATAGAACTCCCGGAAATCCTTGAACCGTTCGATAGCCGCAAGTTCATCTCCCATAGCAAGGAGAGCTTCAGCTTCATAGAAAAGTGCATCCGGAGCGTTTACATGATCCGGATTGTCAACACGGAACTCATTAAAACGCGTATAAGCCAGGTCAAAGAGGCGCTCATTGAAGAGACGAAAGGCCTCGCTATACTCCTGATCCGGAGAAATCACTCTTCGCTGAGCGTTCGCAGGAAGTAGGGCGAGTTGCAAAGCAACCGCCAGCAGCAATACAATGGACAGTGCTGGTATAACTTTTATGGCAACCGGGGAAGGCCGCCCAATACACATTGACATGTAAGGATGGGTACGGTGGAAGCAGCGAGTGACAATAAATATTGACAAAACAGGGCAACTTTAAGACGATCGAACCAACGGCGTTATTGTGCTTCGTCAAATGAGGCAGCAATCACAGATTCAATCGGACGCCCTTGATAAGCACTAAACAGAATAAGGTTCACTGTTTACGTCAAAAATCAATGTTTGTCGGTGTGCCCGAGAAAAATTTGATTCCATTCCAAAAGTACACTGGTACCTCCATTTCTTGGATCGAACGAATTCGGAACTGAACAATAGAAATCCTGTACCCGAAGTCTGGAAAATGTGGTAAATTCTGGCATGGAATCGAATAGCGACATAAATAAGTCCTACACTAAACACGAAGTGGTCGCCCCGCAAGATAACATCTCATTGTGGATACGCGACAACCGTGCCGTGGCAATGCTAAGCGCATTCGCAATTGGAGTATTCTTCGGCGCCCTTGTACGCCGATAACCGAAGTAAACTATGCAACCTGCTGAAACCGAAATATCTCCTGGATCGACAGACGCTGCGGCGGACTCGATCAAAAGGGAAGATGGGATCCCCGACAAGGCCATAAATCTTGAAGCCGCTCTAAAACGGCTGAGAAACGATATCGACAACCTGAACCTCGATCTGGCCGTCGAAAAAACTCGAAACTGGGTTCGCGATCATCCCGTCCTTGCCGTCGGCGCCGCCGTCGGTATCGGCCTTGCTACCGCCGCCATCGTGTCCTCTCTCATGGAGGAAGAGGAAAAAACGAAGTCTCAAATCATCGGCGAAATCGTGCGGAGCCGCGTCTCATCGGCCAGCGAAGCTGTCCGCGACCAGGCCCACAGCATGAATGAAGCGTTCGGGCAACACGCCAGCAACCTGTCAGAACGGCTCGTAGATACGGTCGGACCGGCCCTGAGTGGTAATGGAGTTAAAAAAGCAGTCGATGTTGTAGAAGAGTCTGTCGGTTCGGCAATTGCCCAGACCGTCAAGGCCGCCGCGGCCGCTGCCGTTGTACAAAAACTCAGCGACTGGTTCAAAAAATACTCCAAATAAGTCCTTTTCTAACTCATTTTAAGGCGCGCTACGGTATCAGCGTGCTCTCTGCCTGATGGATATAGTTGCCGTAGGAACAGTTGCGCTCGATAATATTGAAACTCCCTTCGGCGCCGAATCTGGCGTCCTCGGAGGTAGCGCCACGTTCATCTCCCTTTCTGCCCGACTCCTCTGCGACAGCGTGGGACTGTCTGCGGTCATCGGTGGAGACTTCCCCGACAGGTACCGTAAAGTATTTAGCGACCGCAACATCAATCTCGATGGCCTCGAGCTTATCGAGGATGGCAAGACGTTCTCGTGGGAGGGTCGTTACCACTTCGATCTGAACGACCGGGATACTCTCGCTACACACTTGAACGTCCTGACCGAGTTCGACCCGGTACTGCCAGAAGCGTATCGCGATGCTCGTATCCTCTGCCTCGGAAATCTTGATCCCAAAGTTCACGCTGCTGTTTTGCGGCAAGTACGCAGACCCGAGATGGTCATCTGCGACACGATGAACTACTGGATCGAAAATACTCCAGACGAACTGCGAGCCATGTTGGGAGATGTCGACTGTTTCATCATCAACGACTCGGAAGCGCGACAGCTCGCCGACGAACCCAATCTTGTAAAAGCCGCAAAAACGATCAGAGAGCTTGGTCCCCGAATCCTCATCATCAAGAAAGGTGAACACGGCGCTCTCTTGTTCTTCGACGACCACGTATTTTCGGCACCGGGATTCCCGCTGGAAGAGATCTTCGATCCGACAGGCGCCGGAGATGCCTTCATGGGAGGCTTCGCCGGCTACCTTGCCACGGAAGATAATCGTGACCTGAATACCTTGAAGTCAGCCGTAATTGTCGGCAGCACGACAGCGTCATTCACCGTAGAGAAGTTCGGTCCGGCAAGATTGCTCGAACTTACACCGGTAGAAATCGAAGATCGAGTCTCAGGCTTCCGAACGCTTAGCCAGATTCCTGAAGGAGTGACCCAGTCGAACAGCTGACCGGCGTACTTCGAAACTCCATTAACTAGTTCCGACCTCTGAGCATCTCGATAAAGTGACCCGACACGGTTTCATCGTCGCTATCTGCGCATTGCTCAG